>CAYYNB010000071.1:3609-28558 GCA_964472565.1 uncultured Anaerolineaceae bacterium | reverse complement strand
CGTCATGATCGCAGATCAAAAAGCGTGGGCCTTCACCGAAGGGTGTGGCTTCCCGTACTTGCTGGGCCACCCACTCATCCGTAGGGGATTGGGGTGGCCTTGTGTCGTCGCATGCGACAAATTGTGGCCTGTTCATCGGGAATCACACCGAAACCAGTTTGGTAACGGATTCCGCTGACCTACACCCTCTACCACGCGGTCAGCGATTTTGGGGAGGCTTACCAGCGCATGTTTGTCCTGGATCGACATCAAACGGTGGGGAAGACAGTGGACAAACCAGCCATATTAAACGCTGATTCAATACGCTCCGCCACCAGTTAGGCTGCTTCATCCGCAAAACGCTCTCGTTTTCCAAATCGGACAAATTTCATGAGTTCGTCTTTCGACTTTTTGTCCATCACTACACTTTAGAGTCCATCGGTCAATGATTCATCACTCTCAGCTTTTATTCAAGGTGAATGGCTCCCCATAACAATCCGATTTGGCAATTCTCTTCTTCAATCTCTAAAATCAGATCAGTAATTAGATTTATTCTAAATCTTGATCTAAAAACAGGGAGGATCATGATAATTTCAAGGATAAACTAATGTCAGACCCAATTCGTTTAACCCGTCAGCGCGAAGCAGTTCTTCATGTGATTCAACAAGCCGACAAGCATCTGAGTGCCCAGGAGGTTTATGACCATGTACGGCAGCAGTTGCCCAGTATCGCCTATGGTACCGTTTACAATGCGCTTTCTTACCTGACAGAAGCAGGTTTGATTCAGGCGATGAATGTGGGTAGTGGTCCCACTCTGTATGACCGGAACCTTAAGCGGCATGATCATCTGGTATGCCGTCATTGCGGCAAAGTTCTGGATTATGCGTTTGGGGATCTGGAGCGGGCCATAGACGAGGTGGCTAGAGCAACTGGATTTCGCATCGAGAGGGCGGAAGCGCTCTTTGTGGGTCTTTGCCCGGACTGCCAGCGTTTGTCTACGTAATTACTATCGAAAGTCAGGTTGAACTAGAGGGAGGAAATATGGACAGCGAAAGTAAGAAGCCTGTGATAAGCGGACGTTTTGAGGCCAGGTCGAACCGGCAGTGGTGGCCGAATCAACTAAACCTGAAAATACTTCACCAGAATTGCTCCATGTCCGATCCTATGGGCAAGGATTTCGATTATGCTGAGGAATTTAAAAGTCTTGATCTGAATGCAGTCAGAAACGATCTGTATGCGTTGATGACCAACTCTCAGGGCTGGTGGCCCGCCGACTTTGGTCATTATGGCCCGCTTATGATTCGGATGGCGTGGCACAGCGCGGGTACATATCGTACCAGCGATGGACGCGGCGGCGCATCCTCCGGCTCTCAACGTTTTGCTCCCCTCAACAGTTGGCCCGACAATGCCAACCTGGATAAGGCACGCCGTTTGCTGTGGCCCATCAAGAAAAAGTACGGACGGAAAATCTCGTGGGCGGACTTGATGATTCTGGCGGGAAACTGCGCGCTGGAATCCATGGGTTTTAAGACCTTTGGTTTTGGCGGCGGGCGCGAAGATGTTTGGGAACCAGGAGAAGACATTTACTGGGGATCTGAGGATACCTGGCTGGGTGACAAACGCTACAGCGGAGATCGGGAGCTTGAAAACCCGCTGGCCGCTGTTCAGATGGGCCTGATTTATGTCAATCCAGAGGGTCCCAACGGCAACCCCGATCCGCTGGCTGCCGCCAGGGATATTCGAGAGACGTTCGCTCGTATGGCGATGAACGACGAGGAGACCGTCGCGCTGATCGCTGGCGGACACAGCTTCGGCAAAACACATGGTGCTGGCCCCGCGACTCATGTGGGGCGTGAACCAGAGGGAGCGAGTATTGCGGAGCAGGGACTTGGTTGGACAAGCAGCTTCGGCAGTGGCAGGGGGGCTGATACCATCACCAGTGGTTTGGAAGTCACCTGGACTACGACACCAACGAAGTGGAGCAATAACTTTTTCTGGAACCTGTTCGGCTACGAATGGGAACTGACGAAAAGCCCTGCAGGAGCGCATCAGTGGCAGCCCAAGCATGGTATGGGTGCGGACACTGTGCCGGATGCGCACAACCCCTCCGTGCGTCACGCGCCAGCCATGCTCACGACAGATCTCGCCCTGCGGTTCGATCCTATTTACGAAAAGATTTCACGGCGATTCTACGAGAATCCGGATGAATTCGCCGATGCTTTTGCCCGCGCGTGGTTTAAGCTAACCCATCGAGATATGGGGCCTCGCACACGCTATCTCGGCCCCCTGGTTCCTGAAGAAGAACTGCTGTGGCAAGACCCCATCCCCGTCGTTGATCACGAACTGATTGACGAACAGGATATTGCCGTTCTTAAAGGCAAGATTCTCGCCTCAGGATTGTCAATCTCTCAGCTTGTTTATACCGCCTGGTCGTCAGCAGCGACGTTCCGTAACTCCGACAAACGCGGTGGAGCGAACGGCGCTCGCATCCGTCTTGCCCCACAAAAGGATTGGGAAGTCAACCAACCTGAGCAGTTAGCGATGGTCCTCAAAACACTTGAGAGCATCCGAACGAATTTCAACCAGGTGCAAACAGACGGAAAGAAGGTTTCACTCGCCGACTTGATCGTTCTTGGTGGCTGCGCCGCCATTGAACAAGCCGCGAAGAACGCCGGATATGCCGTAACAGTGCCCTTCGCGCCGGGACGCATGGATGCGTCGTTAGAGCAAACGGATGTGAACGCTTTTGCCGTGCTTGAACCAGCAGCAGATGGGTTCCGCAATTATCTCAAAGCTCACTATACCGTCTCCGCAGAAGAACTGCTGGTGGATCGGGCGCAGTTGCTGACGCTGACAGCCCCTGAAATGACGGTTCTCGTCGGTGGTATGCGGGTCTTGAATGCCAACTGCGGTCAGGCTCCGTATGGTGTTTTCACCCATCGCCCAGAGACGCTCACCAATGACTTCTTTGTGAACTTGCTCGATATGAACACGGTATGGAAGCCGACATCGGAAGCTGAAGACCTGTTCGAGGGTCGAGATCGGACCACGGGCGAAGTGAAGTGGACCGGCACTCGTGTTGACCTCATTTTCGGGTCGAACTCCCAACTGCGTGCGCTGGCGGAAGTTTATGCATGTGATGATGCGCAGCAGGTGTTTGTCCGTGACTTCGTTGCAGCGTGGGACAAGGTAATGAATCTGGATCGCTTCGATATAGCCTGATTTGGTTAAAGTTGCAGATCATAAATAGAACCAACGTGAGGGGAACAGTGCGTTCCCCTCAAATTATGTCGCTGTAGATGTTGGGGGAACAACTCGATACTGTGGATAAGTATCTGCACTGGCGGTGGCTATCTCCGTTTCGATGTGCTGGCTTATTTCGAGGCGCAGTTGGATCGCAGTTTTATCTGGTGCAAGCTAGCGAATACGGACTTCGGCCCATTTATCGTTCGCCTGGGCCAGGATTTCACCTGTTTTAGGATAGTCGAACCAAGTCCAACCCTGCTGCTGCCAGAGTTCACATTCTGCCGCCTGTAAAAAGCCATCGCTCAAACCTGCCCACCCACGATAATAGTCCCGTAGCGTGCCCGGATCGCCATCCCGCCGGACGATCTGTGCAGCTTGTTCGGCTCCAACATAGGCCCAAAAGTGACCAGAGGGCATGTCCATCAAGGTTGGAGCGAACACATGACCACCGAGGTGAGTCACCCGCCATACCCGCAGTCGTTCATTGGAATAGGTGCCGCGCATGTGTTTGTAGAACGGATAGCCAAATTTGGCACATGCAGTATCCACAGTGCCGTGCGTGCAAACCAGGATATCACGCATCGGATCGCATTCAGGCACCCGATACGGCTCAAAACGCGGCAGCTCGGCACGTGCCTCGTACAGAGCAGCACCCATCTCATCCACCGGAACGAGGTATTCGGCTTTGTCAAAGTGCGAAAACAGTCCCGCCGGACGCCTATAGAACATCACCCGGCGGAAACCTGCGCAGGAGTAGGTCGGATCGGGTGCAACCACTAGCAAATAATGAGGATAGCCGCGGCCTGCCTGATACTGCTGCAACCAGTGGTCCAGCAGATCAATGATCGGCTGCGGGAGTGTGCCAGCCTGCTGCATTATATCCTGCCGCCAGGGAAGCGGGGCCTCGATGATAATGGCATCATCAAAACTCCCCGCATAACCTGCCGGATGTAGTCCGCGCTGTTGCGCTAAGCAGTTGCAATAGATTTTTCCGCGTGCGCTGGTCGTGAGCAAACTCGATCAATCACCTGTGGGATCGCCAAAAACCGTTTCCAACTACGGCAGCACGGCATCGAGGGCATAAGCCAGGCTCAACGGTGAACTGAATCCCAACGCGTTTTCAGCCTGTTCATCGAGATAGACGACCCGCCCGTCCTGGACGGCCTGCAAATGGCTAAATAAGGGATCAGATTCCAGGGCATCACGCCCACCCTCGACGAATTGCAGGTTGACAATGGCAATCAAATCCTGGTCAGGCAAGTCAACCCTTTCGGCGCTGAGGTCCACGTAAAACGAGTCGCCTGCTACATCCATCAGTTCATCGGGTACAACAAAACCTAGATCGGTAAAGAAGCGCGCTCGGCTGTCCTGGTCAGTATAAAAGCCGTAGGTTCCCTCATAAAAATAAGCGGCTGCTACGTTTTTTCCTTCAAAGTCAGGATTTTGCTCACGAGCTTCTGCGAACAGGGCTTCGACATCTGCCACGATTGACTCGGCTTCTGCGCGTTTTCCGACAGCACTGCCGATCATCAGCATGGTTGGACGATCGTCGGTGCGATTTGCGACAGTAGATCATATTCTTCCTGGGTAATGTCTGCGGTCACCGCGCTAATAAGATCGGGCTGAAGCGCCAGGATAGCCTCATAATCCAGGCTGCCATAGGGCATGTTCAGCACCATAGGTGGGGCACCTTCTACTTTATCCTCAGCCCAGTGGAAAACAGCATTATTTTTATCCCCATTGGAGTTTTTCGACCGTGTCTTTGAGTTGCTTGATGTCTGCCCCCAATATTGTGATCCACGCCTGCACACTCTCCGGCGTTTGCTGTCAGCCTTCCGGCGAGATGCCACTGTTGGGTGGGGGAACCAGATCGTTGCTCATGCCGGGCTATTCTACTTCATTAAGACCGCCATTTGCTACCCCACTGAACACATACAGCACGTCGGTTTTCAGCCCGCCTCGCCACCTTGATGGCTTCAGCATTTGGCCTGATACGCGCGCCTGCGACGCCGCATAGTTTTGTCAGAGCGTCAGCCACAAAGTCGAGCTGACCTCGTATAACGGATCAATAGGTGCGCACTTCGGACCGCCCCCTTCTACGCTCCCGCTGCATGGCACGATACGTTGTGATGCGCCCAAATCAGTCTGGAATAGTCTGGAGCGAGCCATGCGGCGACAGTACCTCTACCTCATGATGGTGATCTGCCTGCTCATGCTGGCAGGCACCGCCACCGCCCAGCACCGCGGCGATCAACCCGTTGAGCATCCGGGCGGCGAGATCGTGTTTGTGTCCACGCGCGACGGCAATGCCGAGCTGTACGTGATGGATGCCGATGGGTCCGATCCACACCGCCTGACGACCACGCCCGCCGGAGACAACTACTGGCCTGCGTGGTCACCGGATGGGACAAAAATCGCGTTTGAGTCCACACGCGATGGCGATTTCGAGATTTTTGTAATGGATGCCGACGGCAGCCACATCACCCAACTAACCTTTAACGATACCGATGATATGTACCCGGTCTGGTCGCCAGACGGCAGCACCCTGGTCTTCAATGCGTGGCGGGAAGGTCAGGCCGACCTGCATCTTATCGATACAGATGGTACCCATGAACGTGCGCTGACGGACACTCGTCAAGCCAACGAGATGACGCCCGCGTGGTCCCCTGATGGGACGCGGATTGTGTTCGCGTCAGACCACGAAGGCGATCAGGAACTCTACACGATGGACCCCGACGGCGACCACCTACAGCGGCTCACAACCAGCTCAGGGCAGGATTACATGCCGTACTGGTCGCCGGATGGCGCGCAAATCGTGTTTGTCACCCAGCGGGATGATAACTCGAACATCTATGTGATGAACGCCGACGGGTCTGATCCGCGCTCCATAACGACTGATCCGGCGTTCGACAGCTTTCCCGCCTGGTCTGCCGATGGCCAGTGGATCGTGTTCAGCTCAGAACGTAATGGCATTACAGACATTTATATCAGCAGGCCAGATGGCCGCGATCTCATGCAGCTTACGGATAATGCGGGCGAAAACTGGGCAGCAGATTGGCGCAGCGCGTCATCAGTTACCGCGCCACCGATTACGTCCGAAAATGCCGGACAGGTAGTTCAGATAGATGAACTGTCAGGGCATGTTGGCACGGTGTATTCGGTCGCGTGGTCGCCCGATGGAACGCTGATTGCCTCCGGCAGCCAGGATCAGACGGTGCGAATTTGGGACGCCTCTTCGAGCGAACCGGGTTTCATCTTGAGCGGGCACACCGACGCCGTGTGGGGTGTCGCTTTCAGCCCCGACAGCGCCTTACTGGCCTCAGCCAGCCGGGATGGCACCGTGCGCGTGTGGGACACTCACACTGGCGAAGAACAACAGCGCTTTTCAACCGGTGCCTGGACCTTTAGCGCGGCGTGGTCCCCCGATGGAAAACGGATTGCCAGTGGCACCAACACCGGCTCCGTGATTGTATTCGATGTCGCAACCAGCCAGGAGGTTGTCCGGCTGCGCGGGCATGCCCGCGAGGTCATCACGACCGCCTGGTCGCCCGATGGTTTGGTCCTGGCCTCCGGCAGCATCGCCTCGACCGTTCGGCTGTGGGATGTCTCGACGAACGAACTGCTGACCGAGTGGCGTATCGCCACGTACCGCAACGATGTCAACGGTCTGGCGTGGTCCCCGGATGGACAACTGCTGGCGGCGGCCACTCAAAATGGACCGATCCGGTTGTGGGACGTCACAGCCGAAGAGGAGTATCCGAGGTTAGGCGTTTTTTCCGGTTGGTCGCGCGGCGTGGCATGGTCGCCGGACGGCCAGTTACTCGCCTCCACGGGGGAAGATGGTGTCGTGCGTCTGTGGAATCCGGAAACCGGTGAATCCCTGGCGGTGCTCACCGGGCATCATTCGCCGGTTTGGGGCATCGCGTGGTCACCGGATGGCACACGACTGGTGACCGGCAGCGGGGTGTATCAGGCGCTGCAGGGCGACACCAGTGTGCGTATCTGGGGAGTCTCATCACCAGAGGGGAATAAAAACCTATGTGCCGTATTCTGTTGGCATTCGTATTGGTCACCGGATTTCTGGCCGGATGGATTGTTCCCCGGCCTGTATCCAGCCTTGCCCAAGAAAATCAGGGCAAGATCGTTTTTACGTCTGACCGCGACGGAGATGACGAAATTTATCTCATGAACGCGGACGGCAGCGACATTACGCGCCTGACCAATCAACCCGGTTTTGACGCAATGCCAGATTTTTCGCCGGACGGCAAACAGATCGTATTTATTTCCAGGCGGGCGGGAAACCAGGAAGTGTTTGTCATGGACGCCGACGGCAGCAACCCGCGCCAGCTCACCGAGACGCCTGCCAGAGAGTACCATCCCACGTTTTCGCCGGACGGCACCCAAATTGCTTTCATGTCTGAACGCGATGGCAACGTCGAGATTTATCGGATGAATCCGGATGGGAGCCATGTGCTCCGCCTGACCGATGATCCGGGTTTCGACGGGCAGCCCGCTTTTTCGCCGGACGGCGAGCAAATCGCGTTTGTCTCCAGCCGCGACGGATCGTGGCAGATCTACGTGATGACTACTGAGGGCGGCCCGGTGCAGCGCCTGACTCACGATGAAGCAACGAATTCGTATCCCAGGTTCTCGCCTGACGGCACCCAGATCGCTTACGAATCAATGTCCGGCAAGGACATCAGCGCCACCGAACTCTATGTGATGAATGCTGACGGTAGCCAGGCGCGCCGTCTGACAGAGAACGATGTTTTTGACAGTATGTCGGTCTGGTCCCCGGATGGTTCCCAATTTACGTTTGTCTCCGACCGCGACGGGGAATGGCGGCTTTACGTGATGGATGTAGATGGCAGCAATGTACGTCCCCTGACCACAGAAAACGCACACCATCACGACTGGTGGCATCCGGCCGCGCCAGCGGTAACTATGCCCGCTGACGCCGTGATTGCGTTTGACTCCGACCAGGATGGCGACCGCGAGATTTACCTGATGAACGGCAATGGCAGCAACGTCCAACAGCTCACCGATAACACCGCTCAAGATGGCCTGCCCGACTGGTCACCTGACGGGTCACGATTAGTCTTCTTCTCTGACCGCGACGGAGATGATGAAATTTTTGTCATGAACGCGGACGGCAGTGATCCCGTGCAGTTGACGTTTAACGATACACAAGACCGGGCGGCTGTCTGGTCGCCCGACGGATCGCGGATAACGTTTGTTTCGAAGCGCGATGGCAACCAGGAAATCTACGTGATGAACAGCGATGGCAGCGACCAACGTCGTTTGACCGACAACGACCGGGACGATTTCTGCCCCGATTGGTCGCCGGATGGTGAACAAATCACCTTTACGGCGGTGTGGTCCAGTGCCAGACAAGACCTTTACGTGATCGATGTGCCCGACGATCCCCAGGTACTACCCGAACCGCGCCTGATCAGCGAGAGCGCCGCCCGCGCCGATTGGTCGCCGGACGGGTCGCGGCTGGCGTTTTCATCAAATCGGAATGGGGACTGGGAAATTTTCGTCATGAACAGTGATGGTAGCGCGTCCCAACAGGTCACCGATAACCGGTGGGACGACTGGGTTCCGACCTGGTCGCCGGATGGTCAATGGTTGGCGTGGGCGGGCGAATCACGGCGGGCGGAGGTTTATCTGCTGCATTTGGAGAGCGGCACGATCTACCAGATCACCAATAATTCCGCGCAGGAATGGCGGCCCATCTGGCGTCCTGTTATAAGCGAAGCACCGGCAGCACAGCCCGCCATTTTGCTCGTTTTCGGCCAGCAGTTTATCCCTGGTATTTACGAGACTGAAGTACCGATTCTGGAAGATGCCGGATATCGCGTGGTCGTGGCGTCGAACACCTTAAACACGCTGCGTGCCAAAGAATCGGACCTGCGAGTAGTCCCTGACCTGCGACTGCAAGATGTGCGCGTAGAGGACTACGCCGCGATCCTCTTCAACTGCGACAACGACCTCACCCTGGGCACCGCTATGCCTGAAACCAACCGCATCATACAGGACGCCGTCGCACAGAGAGTTGTTTTGGGCGCGATCTGTTCGGGGCCACGCGTGCTGGCTTATGCGGACGTGGTAGAGGGTCTGATCACGACGGGCGAGCCTTCACACACCTGCCAGATGCTCGAAGAGCAGGGCGCGACCTGCTCTGGCGCGGCAGTCGAACAGGATGGACTGATCGTTACAGCACGCGATCGGTATGCGGCAAGACAGTTCACCACGGCGGTCCTGGAATTGTTACTTCAAGACCAGGGTGACGACATTGTCTTTTACTCGGACCGCGACGGTAATGCCGAACTATACGTGATGAAGGCCGATGGCAGTCATCAGCGGCGAGTGACGGTTAACGATACAGATGACAGCAGTCCGGCCTGGTCGCCGGACGGATCGCAGATCGTGTTTCTCTCGGCTCGCAACGACCCCCACCCTTCGACTTGTTTTCCGCACTGCAATGAAGACATTTACGTGATCGGTGTCGACGGGACTAATGAGTGCCAGTTGACTAGCGATCCCGCGCCTGAATACCACCCGGATTGGTCGCCAGATGGCCAGTATATTCTGTTTGACACGGATCGTGACGGGGATGGATTGTCTGAAATCTGGCGGATGCGCGCAGACGGCACCGAACAGCAGGTGCTGGTAAACAGCGGCTTCAATGATTACTGGGCGGACTGGTCGCCAGATGGAGCGCAGATTGTGTTCATATCGGATCGCGACGGCAAACAGGAGATTTACACCGTTGCGGCGGATGGCAGCGATCCGCAGCGATTGACCGACAACGACCTGGACGAGTATTTCCCGACCTGGTCGCCGGATGGCACGCGGATTGCTTTCATGAGTCTGAGCCAACGCCAGATGAGGTTGTACGTCCTGGAACAATCAGCCGGGGGTGTCTGGCAGGCTCGCGATCTAGGCGTAGACGGTGAAGACCCGGTCTGGTCGCCCGATGGGCAGCAGATCGTCTACCAACACGACACAGGCGGTGATTTCGAGATTCTAATCGTGGATGCCGACGGCGGTGATCCGCAGCCTTTGACACAGAACCACGCCGGCGACTTCTGGCCCGACTGGTGCCCCTGCGGAATTAGCCCGTAGTGGAGGGCACCAGTCCGAAAATAGACGGCTTACAGCAGCACGTGATTTGAAAGAGACTTCGTGTCCTGATTGCCCCCGAAGTTTAATTAACTGACAGCGGGGCCAGTACGGTCAGCCCCCGTTGAGCACAACGGTCAATCAAATCGCCATCATCGTAGCCCGCATCCAGCAACAAGGTTTCAATCGTGGGCAACAGGGTGTCGATCCGGTTTTCCAAGACATGACTCTCGCAGGCACTCCCGGTCACGGTAGCATCCAACACCACCCGAACGGTGGCGGACGATACACTGGTCGTGACATGGGCTTTGTCAGCGTAGACCCAGCCATGATAGGTCGATTGAATCCAATCGGCTTCCCGATCCAGCCCGTGCAAGCCTTCCGGCACGATCCCCGCCTTTATGCCAGACAGGACCCGGCGTCGCAAACACCGAGCCATCACTGGCGGCGGTGGCGCTGCTGGTCACACCTTCGACCGACAACATCAACCCCAACACTCGGATTTGTTCTTCCGCGTGCGGCGCGATTTCGACTAGGCGACGATCCAACGTCCGACGATCAGGGATGCGAACCAACCCGCATGCAGCGGCAACCGTCGGGTTGGCTTTCAGAAAGCGCCACAGCGCCCGCCGTTCCCACAATGTCTTCAACAGACTCACCACATACACCTTGAAGATCACTTTTTCGCTATACCATTTCGAAGCACCCCGCCCTACTCGCCCGGCTTCCGCTTCTGCCCACACCATGTCAATCAGGGCCAACAATTGGATCAAGGGATGATCGAGCGTTACCATTGGATTGAGCCTTTTCGGTTAAGTTGTAGCGTCGCAACTACCAACTTTACCCGAATCGGCTCTCTTTTTTCAGGGGCGGTGATTTATGCCCCCCCTCATATAACCAAGTCGAGCTGCCTGGATTGTAGAGACCTGCCAGCCGCATGGAAGGTTGACCTGCCGAGCCAACCAGCGAACGGATTCCAGAAAATGATCCGAATCCTGGGTTCTCAAGACATGCCGGGCCACAAAATCAAAGATATCCCCCTTCTCACTCTGAGAATTCCAGAAGTAAAATTCCGTGTGAGGAATAACAACCAGACTATCATGCTCCACGCCGGTCAAGCGTTTCCCCATCTTCTTCAGAGGAAAGATTTCGCCTACTATGTCTTCAATCGGATTTCGTGAGCGCACGCCTGACGGAAACCTATCTGAACAGAAACCAGCCAATGTGCTGGTTTCCGTTTGGTTCGCCTCGAACTCCGCCGCGGCCTGGGTTCTGCACTTAGATATATAAACGGAATTTCTCTGTATAATAATTGTTAAGCAGCGCGATTTGCGATTAGTCAGGGTGTCCCAAATGACCGCTATGTTGACCACTTATGAGGATTTCGTCGCTCGTGTTGAATCGCTGGGCTTCATGGCCCTCTCGCCCCTCTTGCCAGGATTACCCTCTCTGAGTGGCGAGACTCCAGAAAGTCTCTGGCACACTGGGCTTGACACTGATCCCTGGCGCTGGAAAGATCGCGCCGCCCAAGAGCAGCGCCTGGCTTATGGCTGTATTCTGGGTGGGCATAAAGGCTTTGTCGCCCGGCGCATGTATCCGATCTTCTATGCCGCATTCCATCCCCGGCTCTCCATGCCAGAACGCCGGACGGCTGGAACAATCAACCAAAGAGTCTGGCAGCTTTGGCATCTTTTTGAAGACAAGGGCACGCTTAACATTAGCCAGGTGCGGCAAACCCTGGGTGTCAGCCACAAGCAGGGCGTTCGTGCGGTAGATTCGGCTATCCAGCAGTTACAACATGAATATTACATCACAATGGACGGCAACGACCGCAAGATCAGCGCCAAAGGTGAACCGTATGGTTGGCCAATTAACCGCTATCGGCGGGTGACAGATTGGGCTTCCGCTGACTGGCTGGACAGCGCCAAAGAGTGGTCGGTAGTGGAGGCCAGGGAATTGATCCTGGAGAATGGCATGGCGATGTCGGATAGTGTAAATCGTCAGGATTTGGCCAAGAAACTTGTTCTGCGGTGAAATGCCTTACATCGTCTCCAGAGGAGAACAGCGGCTCCGCCAGTTGGACAGCAGTACTTTTTTAGAAACCACTACGAATAATTAGGTGCCTATCTTTGTGTTGACGCATCATCTTCCAGAGACAAAGCCCCAGGAAACCTAAGCGTTGCCCCTCACCTTTGTGACGGACAGCGTAGATCGTGCGGCCCCATCCATGCGGCTGCCGGTGACAAGAACACCCTCTTGATCGGCGCAAGCACCCATCAACAATACCTTAACCTTGTGCTTTGTGATGAACTCCATATCGGAATCATGCCGGTTTTGCTTGGGGAAGGCTGGTGCATATGGGTTTTAAAAAATAAGTAAATGATGAGAATGTCTGCTGACCTGTCATTTTGACACTTCCCTGTTCGACGTTTGTATAGAAGGGCGTAAAAACGCCTACAATCTATACGAACAGTATAAAGGAGGTTTCTATGACCCTAAAGAACAAAACGCAAGAGTCCGCCAAGGGCTTCACTGCCGACGAACGCGCTGCAATGAAGGAGCGTGCCAAAGAGCTGAAGGCCGAAGCGCGCTGGAAGAAGAACAGGGAGGAAGGGGAACGCGACTTGCTTGAAAAGATCGCCGAGATGCCGGAACCGGATCGCGGTATGGCGACGCGGCTGCATGAACTCATCACAGCCAACGCGCCGGACCTCATGCCGAAAACCTGGTACGGGATGCCCGCCTATGCCAACAGTGACGGCAAGATCGTCTGCTTCTTCCAAAGCGCGGATAAGTTTGGCACGCGGTACGCGACGTTCGGCTTCAACGACACAGCCAACCTGGACGACGGCGACATATGGCCGACTGCCTTCGCGCTGAAGGGGTTGAATGCCGCCGGGGAGGAACGGATCGTCGCACTCGTGAAACAAGCAGTGAGCGGATAACGGATCGCGCTGTATAGAGATGGATTTCAGGGAGTCTGTCCGATTTCAGGCGTACAGCCATTTTGCCTGGATTGACTCCCTGATGTTATCGCCAGGAGAACACACGATGAAATACCTGCTGCTGATGTACTGGAACCAGTCGGAAACGCCGGAATATACCCCGGAAGAACAACAAGCGTTGCAACGCGAGTGGTTGTCCTATAACAAAAAAACAAAGGACGCCGGGGTGCTGATCGACACCAACGGCCTGGCACCTGCCGCCAGCGCGACCACTATCCGTGTGCGCGAGGGGAAGACACTAATCACCGATGGCCCCTTCGCGGAAACGCACGAGCAAATGGGCGGCTACTACATGCTGGAATGTGCCGACCTCGATGAAGCGATCAAGTGGGCTGAACGCATCCCTGCCGTGAATCAAGGCGCGATTGAGATTCGTCCGCTTTGGACACCGGGCTAGATATGGCGACTGCCGTGCAGATTGAAACGACTTTCCGCGCGGAGCATGGGCGCATCCTGGCGGCACTGATTAGCCAGCTTGGCGATTTTGCTCTGGCGGAAGATGCGCTTCAGGATGCGCTGGTGAATGCGCTGGAACGCTGGGAAATCGACGGCGTTCCGCGCAACCCCGGCGCGTGGCTGATGACCGCCGCCAAACGGCGTGCGATTGACCGGCTGCGCCGCGCGGCGACGCTCGAACGCAAAACGGCCCTGCTTGATATGCCGGGCGACGAGGACGACTTCGACATGGACAATAACACGATTCCCGATGATCGGCTGAAGCTGATGTTCACCTGCTGCCATCCGGCGCTGGCGCTGGAAGCGCAGGTTGCGCTGACGCTGCGCACCCTGGGCGGCCTATCAACCGAAGAGGTTGCGCGGGCGTTCCTCGTCCCGATGCCGACGATGACTCAGCGGCTGGCGCGGGCCAAACGCAAAATCCGCGATGCCGGGATTCCGTATCGCGTGCCGCCGAACGATCTGCTTCCCGAACGGCTGGACGCGCTGCTGGCCGTAATCTACCTGATCTTCAACGAGGGCTACGTTACCACGCGCGGCGCTTCGTTAACCCGGCATGAACTGTGCGGGGAGGCGATCCGGATGGGCCGTGTGCTGGTCGCACTGCTGCCCGAAAGCGCCGAGGCACGTGGGCTGCTGGCGCTGATGCTGCTGCACGACTCACGCCGCGAGACACGGCTCAATGTGGCAGGTGGACTCGTGCTGCTCGACGAACAGGATCGCACCCGTTGGGATCGGGCCAAAATCCATGAAGGAATAACGCTGCTGGACGAGGCGCTTACTCTTAACAATCCAGGGCCTTACCAGGTGCAGGCGGCGATCAGCGTGCTCCATGCTGAGGCGGCCACACCAGACGCGACAGACTGGCCGCAGATCGCGGCGCTCTACCATACGCTGGCAGTGATGGTATCTTCGCCGGTAGTTGAGGTTAACAGGGCTGTTGCGGTCGCAATGGCGCAAAGCCCGACCGCTGGCCTCGCGCTGCTGCACCGGATCGAGGGCGTCGAGGACTATTATCCTTATCACGCCGCTCGCGCCGATCTGCTCCGGCGGACGAATCAGCGCGAGGCTGCGGCTGATGCTTATGAACGAGCAATTACCCTATGTAGCAATAGTGCCGAGCGCGCCTATTTTCAGTGGCGGTTCAACGAGATGACTCAGTCGCCTGGATAAACCAGAACCGGGCTACGTTTTTGCCCCCCAAAAAGGAGAAGGCATGGAAAACAACAAGGTTCGCTTTAATTCGATTGACGAGTATATTGCCGCTTTCCCTGAAGAGCTGCAAGCCATCCTGCAAACAGTACGGCAAACCATTAAAGCGGCGGCACCGGATGCCGAAGAAAAAATCAGTTATCAGATGCCGACGTTTTTTCTGAAAGGCAATTTGGTCCATTTTGCCGCGTTCAAAACCCATATCGGTTTTTATCCAACGCCTAGCGGAGTTGCGGCATTTAAGAAAGAAATAGCCCAATACCAGAGTGCTAAAGGCTCTATCCAATTTCCGCTGGACGAACCGATGCCGCTCGATCTGATCACCCGGATTGTGAAGATGCGCGTGGATGAGAATCTGAAGAAAGCCGCGTCAAAATCACGGAATTGAGCAGAACCGAAGCATTCACGATTGTGCCGGTGACTTCTCAGCACTGAATAAACCCTGATTTCAGCATTTGGTGGTATACTTTATGGAAGTCCTTTCACGCTGCTTTCATTCAGGATCAAACAAATGTCGTCAGCTAAAATCCCGCCTACCATTTACGATGTTGCCGAAAAAGCCGGCGTCAGTATTACCACCGTGTCTCGAATGCTCAACATGCCTGATAAAGTCAGCCCAGAAACCCGTGAGCGCATCCTGGCAGCCATTGACCAGCTCGGATTTGTGCCCAAAGCTGAAGCGCGCGCGCGCGCCCTGCGCCACACCGGGCGCATTGGAGTCATTACACCGTTTTTTACCGCCCCCGCTTTTGTGCAGCGGCTCCGTGGGATTGCGGCTGCCCTGAGTAAAGTGAGCTACGAGTTAGTAATCTATCCCGTAGAGTCGGCTGGTCAGCTAGAGAGTTATTTTGGATCGATTCCGCTTACCGGGGGTCTGGATGGGTTAGTTGTTGTGTCCTTGCCGATCAGTGACATCATTGCTCGCCGCTTGAACTCATTTAACATTCCAACCGTGCTGATTGAATACTCGCACCCAGTTTTGAATTGCGTCGAGATCGATGACTTTGAGGGCGGGCGCATGGCCGCAGAATACCTCATTCGCAAGGGACACAAGCACATCGCTTTTCTAGCAAGCTCTGAGATCCCCGAATATGCCATTACCACACTAACGCAGCGCTTTACAGGTTTTCGTCAGGCCTTGACTGATGCCGGACTCGAATTACCTGAGAATTATGTGCGCCAGGCCCCCAACGACCAGGAACAGATATCCCAGGTAACTGCGGATTTGTTACATCTGCCATATCCCCCCACAGCTATCTTTGCTGCACTGGATTTCCATGCCGCTAGTGTGTTTAAAGCAGCCATCCGGCTGGGTGTCCACGTCCCCGATCAACTGGCCATTATCGGCTTTGACGACCTCGACATTGCCGAATACGCCGATTTGACGACCATCTGCCAACATCTGGATGAATCAGGCCGGTTAGCCGTAGAGATATTGCTGTCTCACATTGCAGATCCATCGCGCCCTGTCCAACACACAAAATTACCCCTCACTCTGATCGAACGTCTGACAGCATAAGACCAAACGGGGCGATTTGTATTGACAGGGGACATCACCCTGTCAATGCCCCGAACAAAGAGCCTATATTGACTTTAAAAAAAATTCGCGCTATGATGAAAGTGCTTTCATGAAATCCACTTTCAGAAATGAAGCTTGCCAATAGATTTTGTCAGATACGAAACATCAATTTCGATCCTAATATTCACGCTAAGAAATGGAGAAAAATTTGCCATGAAGCGCACGACCTGGACTCTACTATCATTCTTGATTATAGCCAGCCTGCTGCTGGCAGCCTGTGGTGACTCCTCTGATGACAAAGATTCCGATGGAACTGTCGAAATCCACATGGCCTATCTGACCTTTAACCGGATTTCCGAAGACCTCGGCTCGGTTGAGAGCGCGATCAATAAGATCACCGTGCCCAAGATCAACGTCAAAGTGAAATTGCACCCCTATTCCATCGCCGATTACACGCAGCAGATCAACCTTGCGCTGCAAAGCGGCGAAGATCTGGATATTTTTCACACCCTGGGTGACTTCCCCCAAAGCGTATCTCAGAACAAGGTGAAGGACATCACTAAGCTGGTTGACCAGTATGCCCCTGATGCGAAGGCCATTGTCGGCGATTTCTACAAGGCCGCAATGATCAACGGGAAACTATATGGCATTCCCACCTATAAAGGGGCGGCGCTTGCACCCAACCTGGTCTACCGCGCCGACATCATGGCGGAAATTGGGATCGATCCGACCACGATTACGTCGGTCAATGATCTCACGGCTGTGTTTGCCAAAGTCAAAGAGGCGCACCCGGAAATGATCCCGCTGACGCCCGATAGCGCAGGCGACCTGGGACTGATTCGGAGCCTGTATGGGATCGACTTCCTGGGAGATGATCCTTTCAGACTCAACAACGTGGGGGCATTGGTAGGCGACAGTATGACGGTTGTTGATTTCTTTGAGACTGAGGAATTCATAAGCACTGTGACGCTTGCCAGAAGCTGGTACACCGAGGGCTATGTCTTGAAAGACGCGGCAACGACCACCAGCAATTGTCTCGAACAGTTGACCGGTGGCAAAGCATTCGCGTGCATTGCCAGCTACAGCGGGCAAGAGGCTTATGTCCAGATTTCAGCTCAAACAGGGCGTGACATCCAAATGGTACGTCTGGGGCAGCCCTACTTGACCACATCCGCCGTTAACGCGCTGACATGGTCAGTCGCCAGCACGAGCAAACACCCCGAGGCCGCGCTGAAGTTCATGAACCTGATCTTCAGCGATAAGGATGTGATCAACCTCATCATCTATGGGTTGGAAGGCCGTGACTACGTAAAGGTTGACGCCGATCATGTCAGGTACCCGGATGGTAAGGATGCCAACACCGTGCCCTATACGGCACAGCTTAGCTGCGGCATTATCGGCAACCAGTTCATCCAGTACGCGATGGAAGGCACCGATATGGAAGACCTGAAGTTGTGGGACTACGAAAACAAGAACTCTGCGTTTTCCCCTGCCTTTGGGTTCACGTTTGACAACAGCAGCGTGTCGAACGAAGTATCGGCAGTCCAGAACGTCATCAATGAATATCTGCCGGGCCTGAGTACTGGCAGCATGGATACCGATAAGGAACTGCCTAAATTTATCGATAAATTGAAAGACGCTGGTATGGACAAGATCATCGCCGCCAAACAAGCACAGTTGGATACCTGGGCGAGTCAGCAGTAATAAGAAACCCCTGGCTGAAACCCGGTGGGTACACCATACCCACCGGGCGCGAAAAACAACGTCGCCGAAAGATTCTTTGAAGGGTAACAAAATGGCTTTTCGAAAAAGCGCCAGGTGGGCCAGGCTCACAAAATTCTTCCCGTTGTTGCTGATGGCTCTGCCAGGGTTGATCTACCTGATCATCAACAATTATGTGCCAATGTTTGGCATCATCATTGCCTTCAAAAAAATGGACTACGCAAAAGGTGTTCTCCGCAGCGACTGGGTCGGCTTCGATAATTTCGAGTTCCTTTTCAGCACACCCGACGCCTGGATCATGACCCGGAATACGCTTCTCTATAACCTTGCCTTCATCGTGATCGGTACAGTCTGCGCTTTAACCCTGGCACTCTGTATGAATGAAATCAAGGATCGTTTTTTTGCGAAGTACTTTCAGGGCGCTTTTCTGCTCCCTAATCTGATCTCGATGGTGGTGGTCTCGTATATCGTGTTTGCCTTTCTCAATACGGATACGGGTCTTTTCAATCGTACCTTGCTGCCAGCGTTGGGCATTTCGGAAACCAACTACTACACTCGCCCCCAGGATTGGCCGTATATCCTGTTAATCGTCTACTTGTGGAAGAACATGGGGTATGCCTCGATCATTTACCTGGCTGGTATTGCCAGTATCGATCCGGTCATGTATGAGGCGGCCCGTATCGACGGAGCGAGCAAGTGGCAGCAGATCCGCTCGATCACACTGCCCCAGTTGACGCCGACCATCGTCATTCTGACCCTGTTGGCCGTCGGGCGCATCATGTTCTCCGATTTCGGGCTGTTCTATCAGGTTCCAATGAATTCCGGCCCGTTGTACTCCACCACTCAGACAATTGATACCTATGTTTATCGCGGGCTGATGCAGTTGGGGAATATCGGCATGTCGTCCGCGGCGGGTCTCTACCAGTCCCTGGTCGGATTTGTGTTGGTGCTGACGGCCAATTATCTGGTCAGAAAAATCAGCCCGGAAAACGCAATGTTTTAGGGGGAACACGATGAAAAATCTATATTCCAGGGAAGAAAGAGCTTTTGCAACCGGGTCCTTGATCCTGCTGACGATCTTGGCGGGCGTTACCGTTCTGCCCTTTCTGCTGATCGCCATCGCCTCTATTACGTCCGAGAAATCTCTGATTTCCAACGGGTATTCGTTTGCCCCCGATGCGCTCAGCCTGGATGCTTATCAATACATGCTGGCCCAGTCCAAAATGGTGCTGCGCGCCTATAGCGTCTCAATACGTGTCACTGTAACGGGAACTGTTACCAGCCTGTTTCTGGTTTCGACATTGGCGTACCCGCTTTCCCGTCCAGATTTCCCATTTCGGCGTGTCATCACATTTTTTGTGGTCTTCACCCTGCTGTTTAATGGCGGTGTGGTACCATCCTATATCATGTGGACCCGGGTGTTCCATCTGAAAAACACGATCTGGGCCTTGATCATTCCGAATTATCTGATGAGCGGGTTCAGTGTGCTCCTGGTCAAAAACTACTTCGAGAGAGCTATCCCCAAAGATTTGATCGAAGCCGCACAGATCGACGGTGCGTCCGAATTTGTTATCTTCTTCAGAATCATGCTGCCGCTGTCTGTGCCGGTGCTGGCGACTGTGGGAATGATCACTGCCCTTGCTTACTGGAACGACTGGATCAACGGGCTGTATTACATCAACGATCCGCGTCTGTATGGAATCCAGCAGCTCCTGATCCGGATTCTGGACAATATCCAGTTTCTCAAATCCGGCACTGCGGCAAGCGCATTGGGCAGTGTTCCCGTCGAGCTGCCAAGCACCGCGGTGCGAATGGCCCTGGCCGTGACTGGCATTCTGCCGATTTTGGTGATCTTCCCCTTGCTTCAGAAATACTTTATCAAGGGCATGGTCGTTGGTGCGATCAAAGGGTAATTGATCGCACCCACTCTTTATTCAAAGTAAGGACTTGTGAATGAATGTAAGGGAAGTTGTTGATCGGATTATCGCCGCCTGTGATGTGCCGCCACTGGAGAAAACCTGTGATCAGCTTATGACCGGTGATTGGAATAACGAAGTCACCGGCATCGTTACCACCTTCATGGCGACTATTGAGGTTATTCGTGATGCCATCGACAAGGGTGCCAATCTGATCATCACGCACGAACCAACCTACTATACCGGCTTGGATCAAACCGACTGGCTCCTCGAAGACGAAGTTTATTTGTGCAAGCAGCAGCTACTCGATGAACATCAGATCAACATCTGGCGCTATCACGATCACATGCACATGACCGATCCCGACCAGATTTATTTTGGGGTCAACAAAGAGCTGAACTGGGAGCAGTACATACTGCCCGATAAAGTCTGTTATGCGCTGCCGAGCACGACCGTTAAAACAGTAGCGATGTACCTCAAAGACAAGCTCAAGGTGAACGCTGTACAAATCGTCGGCAGCCCGGATGCGAAGGTGGAGCGGTTAGGTATACTGGTCGGCGGCGGCAGCCTGGGGTTCAATTCCGAACAGATGCCGATGGAATTGATGAGAGATCATAATCTGGACGTGCTGGTCTGCGGCGAAATACTGGAATGGACCTTGTGCGCCTACGTGCGGGATGCCGCGCAGTTAGGGCTGAACAAAGCCTTGATCATCCTGGGGCACAATCGAACTGAAGAAGTTGGGATGAAACACCTGACAGAGTGGCTCACGCCGCTGTTGCCTGGCATCCCGGTACAATTTTCTGAAGCAGGGGAGCCATTTACCTATGTCTGATCAAAAACCAACCATGATATATCTGCCAGCCGATGAGATCATGCGCTTGCGAGTCCAGATCGCCGCACCGAAAGTCGTCGGCCCGACAGGACAAGGCCAGCTTCAGGTCATCCCCATCATAGGCGGAACCTTTACGGGAAAAGGACTGAGCGGCACGATCGTGCCGGGTGGTGCAGACTGGAATACCATGCGTGAGGATGGCGTTTCTCACGTGTTTGCCAAGTATCTCTTGCAAACCAGCGATGGGGAATATATCGCCATCGAAAACGAAGGGGTAATCGATTGGAATTCGGAGGCCACGATCAAAACGCGGCCCACTTTTGCAGCAAATGCGACCGGCAAATATCGCGATCTCAACTGTGGTGTCTACGTTGGCGAACTCTCGGTCACGCCCGACATAAAAGATAGTGTCGATATTGTCATCTACAAACTGCGCTGATTAGGCCATCCTAAGAAAATAATGCGCCCATTCTTCCGATTTGCCTCCCCTTTCTTCAGGGAAGGGGTAGGGGGGATGGGGTAAAGAAAAAAGTGGCGCAGCCTTACCCGCTTATTTCGCTCTTTTGCCTCGAAAGAAGGCCAACAATGGCAGCAATTGTGATCGAAAAGAATATCCTGGTGCCGATGCGTGATGGCGTGCGCCTTGCCACAGATATTATCCGCCTCGACGGGGCCGGTCCGCAGCCAGTCCTGATGGCACGCACGCCCTATAACAAAGAGCTTTGGCTGATTGATAATCTCCCCGTCTTCGACATATTCCGGGCAGCCCAGGCCGGCTATACGGTGGTCGTTCAGGATACACGGGGACGCTTCGCCTCTGAGGGGGAATTCACGCCCATGTTTCAAGAGCGCGATGATGGTGCGGATGCGATCCAATGGGCGGCTGCGCAGCCATGGTCGAGTGGGGCCGTTGGATTGTTCGGCGGTTCCTATGTAGGCACGACTCAATGGCTGCCCGCGCAAGAGCATCCCGAAGCGCTGCAAGCCATCGCGCCTATGGTGACTTTTTCCGATCTTTATGAGGGTATGCAGTATCAGGGTGGTGCCAAGCTGTTGCACGGGCTGGAATGGTCTGTGATAATGGCCTTCGAGACGCTGCAACGGCGCGCCGCGAAGGGTGAAGTATCGCTGCCGGATCTAGCCAGTCTCGATATGAACGACGTGGTGACGCACCTGCCCATCGCCGATCAGCCCCTCCTGCATGATCTCGCGCCTCACTATTCCGATTGGCTGCGGCATCCCCTGCCGGGTGACTACTGGCAGGCTGGCTCCCCGAATTCAGCATATGAGCAGATCACTGTGCCCGCACTCAACATTGGCGGCTGGTATGATGTTTTCCTCTGGGGCACACTGCAAAATTACACCGGTATGCGGCAGCGGGGGGGGAGTGCATCAGCCCGCCAACACCAACGTCTCATCGTTGGCCCCTGGAGCCATATGAACAACTTCGGCAGCTACCCCGAACGCGAGTTTGGCATGGCAGCCAGCATTCGTGCCATCGATCTGACCGGCATTCACCTGCGCTGGTTTGATCGTTGGCTCAAAGGGATCGAAAACGGCATCGACCATGAAGGCCCAGTCACCCTCTTTGTGATGGGTATCGACCAATGGCGCACGGAGGATGACTGGCCGTTGCCCGACACGCAGTACCGCCATTACTACCTGCACAGCGAGGGACAGGCCAATACGCAGCAGGGTGACGGGGAGTTATCTCCTGAGCCGCCCGCCGACGAGCCGCCGGATACCTACCTCTATAACCCGCTCCGGCCAGTCCCTACCATTGGCGGGCAAGTGCTCATGCCCGGTGCCAACGGCACGGGACCGCGTGACCAATGCCGGGTTGAGGAACGCGAGGATGTTCTGGTTTACAGCACGCCGGTGCTTGAGCAGCCAATCGAAGTGACTGGCCCGGTTTGTCTGGAACTGTTTATCACCTCATCCGCGCGTGATACCGACTTCACCGGTAAACTGGTTGATGTCTATCCCGATGGGCGAGCGCTGATCCTGACCGAGGGCATCTTCCGGGCGCGCTATCACAAGTCGATGACCAGGCCGGAACTCCTGGAGCCAGATACTATCTACGCGCTGCGGATCGACTTATGGGCGACTTCGAACGTTTTTTTGCCCGGCCATCGCATCCGGCTTGAAGTATCCAGCAGCAATTTTCCGCGCTTCGCACGCAACACCAACACCGGCGGTGACATCGCTGATGAGGGGGCGGATCAGTGCATCCCCGCAGTTAATCGCATCTTCCACGATTCCGCGCATCCCTCGCATCTCATCCTGCCCATCATCGAACGTTAAAGCAGAAGCGGGAGGAAGATGAAAAGTCGATCCGCGATCTGCGGAGTGTTCATCGTGGGATAGGGTAAAAATAGTGGGCAGCCTTAGTCGGATAGTTTTTCACCTACACATAACGAAAATGTGGTTAAATACCCGAATTTAGGCTGCCCCCATTGTATAGAAGATTATCCAACCGCATCCCACGAGATCGAAAGCTCGTGGGATAAAGGCATCGCTGACTTCCCCCATGATTCATCCCCGGCGACAGTGGTTCATTACTTGGATTTGTGAGTAATGACGAGGATATTTTGTTGGATTCAGACTATGCTACTTTAGAAAAATCGCATTCATCTTATTCGTGTGTTATTGAGGAGCCAGCGAGGGCAGTAATGTCACAACAAGAAGATATGAAGATGGTAGGGGAGGCCGAGCAGCTTAATCCGTTCAGTATCGCCCAGGCGCAGCTTGACGAAGCAGCTTATGTTTTGCAGCTCGATCCTTGTATTCATGCGTTTTTACGCGAGCCAGTTCGTGAACTTCATGTCACACTGGCGGTTAAAATGGATGATGGAACTACAAAAATTTTTAAAGGTTTCCGCGTGCAGTATAACGATGCTCGCGGGGCTACCAAAGGCGGCATCCGCTTTCATCCTGATGAAACTATCGACACCGTGCGCGCCTTAGCCGCCTGGATGACCTGGAAATGTGCGGTGGTCGATATTCCTTTGGGCGGCGGCAAAGGCGGTATTGTTTGTAACCCCAAGGAAATGTCACAGGGAGAGCTGGAGCGCCTGAGTCGCGCTTATGTGCGCCAGGTAGGTCGTATTCTTGGTCCCGAAATCGATGTTCCTGCACCGGATGTTTATACCAATCCTCAAATTATGGCCTGGATGGCCGACGAATTTTCCGTGCTGCGTGGTTATAATGCGTTTGGCGTCATTACAGGCAAACCACTGCCTCTAGGCGGATCGCGAGGCCGCGAAGATGCAACCGCACGGGGCGGTATGTACTGTATCCGCGAAGCGGCCCGTATCTTGGGTTTCTCGACGAAGGGCGCAACTATGGCGATCCAGGGCTTCGGGAATGCGGGACAATTTGCGGCCCTGCTCGGACCCAAACTCCTGGGGTCTGTCGTTGTGGCGGTATCGGACTCCAAGGGGGGTATCTACTGTCCTGAAGGGTTCGATCCGCAGGCTATTATCGATTATAAGCGTAAGACTGGCTCGGTTGTCGGTTTCCCCGGCGCACAGCCCATCTCGAACGCCGAGTTGTTGGAACTGCCCATTGATATTTTGATCCCCGCTGCCCTCGAAAATGTGATCACGGCCCAGAATGCCGATCGTATCCAGGCCAAAATCAGCGCGGAACTGGCAAATGGCCCAACGACACCGGAAGCCGATCTGATCTTGCACGAAAAAGGTGTGTATGTAATTCCCGACTTCCTGTGTAATGCAGGGGGTGTGACGGTCTCCTATTTTGAGATGATTCAAAACTCGTATGATCGTTACTGGTCAGAGGCGACTGTTCACGAACGCCTCGACGAAAAGATGACGGCGGCTTTTCATGCGGTGCATAACCGGATGCAAGACCTTCAGGTTCATCCCCGCTTGGCCGCCTATTGTGTGGCTGTCGAGCGTGTGGCCGAAGC
>CAYYNB010000071.1:0-3509 GCA_964472565.1 uncultured Anaerolineaceae bacterium | reverse complement strand
CAGTCTTAATCGTACTGTTTGAGGTAGCCCAGCGCCTCATCGTGATGCCCATCCATAATGATTTCCACTAATCGCCCATTCGTCGCTTGAGGGACATCAATCACGCTGATAACGTCCGCCCATTCCTCGTCAACCGGAAACAAATCAGGCAGAACATTCGGCGCATTGTTAAAGAATGTCCAGTTGAAAAAAGTGTATTCCTCCGATGGGAACAAGGCCAGCGGAAAAATTTTGGACTCAACCAGGTCTTGGAAAAAATGCGTCCCATACGCCATTTCGGGCGAACTGCTGCCATCCGAGAACGCCACTTCGATCAGCGCCCGGCAGTTATAAATATCGGCGGATGTCACCCTGACACCGAGTAAAGCGTTAGATGTTCCCCATCGTCCGGGGCCGATCAAAATAAAATTCCGTTCCTTGAACGTCTCGTTAATTCGCCCCACGACACGTCCAACTTCCATGCGCATAAAGGGATCAGCAATACGGCGGTAGGCTTCCGGTTTGACATAGACAATATAGCGGATACGCTCCAGCATTCCTTCGGGCACCTGCCGGTTGGTAAAAAACAGCTTTTCCGCATCAGGAATATTTTTGGGCACCCGCCGGTTTACCTCAGACAGATGCTGACTCAGCGGGCGGCATTGCAGCAGCGTGATGCGAAAGGCCGGTTTAGGCCACGTTTTCAGGGCTTCAACGGCAAACTCAATGTCAATAGGATGCCGGTAGCGTTGTTCGAGAAACCGGAGCAGATCGCGCATCGTGGTCGTAAAGGGTTTACAGCGCGCCAACTCATCAAAGGTAAACACCATCTGTGACGGATCAATATTGGATGGCTGCGCAACAAACCGGCTTAGCGTTCCACCGGAATCTTGAACCGCAACCAGCCGCAGCGCCGGAAAATCAGCCGTAATAACTTCACCAATGGGGAGCGTTTTCAGCGTACCGTCTTCCGTATCCAGCACATCGATCAGGTGCTGTGAATACTTGCGCAGTTGTTTGGCGTCCATTTCGGGCCGCAGTTCAGGATGCGACAGCGCAATCATGCGTGGATAATCATAGCCCACCCGATCCACAGCGCGTGTCCCCAACCCACACACCAGCCGCAGTAAGCCATCCTCGCGCCGGATACGCGAACTCCACCGGAACGGGTTACGGCTCAAGCCCACCCCTGCCATCATCGGGAAGAAATAGCGCTGAACTTGTTGCCCTTCGATTTTTTGAACCAGGATCGCCATACGTTCATCAAAGTCCACCAGACCGGCTTCCTGACGATAAATCAGTGCATTCGGGTTAAGCGTGCTCGCGTAGATGCTCATAATCGCATCTTTCGCCGCTGCATAGTTCTCTTCTGGCGTACCCTGATTCAGGACAAAATGACTTTCATATTTCCGCGCGAAGGAGCTTGAGAAACTGTCTTCGAGCAGGCTGGATGAGCGAAATATCAGCGGCCCCGGTCCCCATCGATCCAATAGCTCGTGGAGTTGATCGGCAAGATATTCGGGGAGTTGGGCACGCCGGTAGCTCTCCTGAATATCCGGGTAATCGGCGATAATTTCTTCGCGTGTTTTATACTTTTGATTCATGAAGCGGAAAAAGTCATTGAGTTCGTGGACTTCATATAACACACCCGATCCAATATAGTATGAATCGGGGATGGTGATCACAGCCGGATCGATCCCTGCCTCCGCTCCGGCTTCCTGGATAAGCTTCCAGGCCAGCAGCAGGCCCGCCGCCTTGCCGCCGATTTTCCCGTGTCCCAGGATATGCTCGTGGATGGTCTTGAGATCACTGATCTTAAAGACCTCCTTCGCCAGCCCTACAAATTCGAGCTGATCGCTGATCATAGCCTTAATCAGAACAACCACTATTTCACGCAAGTGGTGCCGAACATGTACCTGATCTTCACCCTGGAGCTGCTCAAAGCGCTCGCCTTGATTGAGCAGCATTTGTAGGGGGGCAATTTCTGGGTTAAACGCCAGCCGGTACCCTTGCTCCGGCACACGGTTTTGCAGCACATCCTGTAAAATGCGCTGAAATGTGCTGTACGGAAGGTTATAGGCGAAGTAAAAATCGGTCAGATGCGCGCGGATGTAACGCATGCGCTTATCCCAATCCATCTCCGGCTCCTCGTACAGAGGATCAGTCAGCCCTTCGCGCCTTTGCGACTCGATAGCCTTACGGTAGACCTCGTTTTCGAAGGTTTCCTGGCTGATAATCCCACGCGAGAATAATTCCTCGCGCATCCGCTCCCGGATGGTATGGCTCAGGATAGGGTACTGCGAAATTTCCAAATAAATCTGGAGTACTTTTGGAGATGATTGATCGTCGCCCCTCATACTGCTGGTATTCTCCCTGCGCTAGAATTTATTTAGGCCATCCCAAGATCCCATTCTTCCGGTTTGACTCCCCTTCCCTCAGGGAAGGGGTACCTTATTCCTCCAGTATACCTCTCGCAGGGGGTTTGTATTCGTTGATCTGACCAATGGCTTGTTTGGTGGCTGACCCGTTTCCAACTCAGGTCATCAACTGCCGAGTCACCAGCCGGTACCCCAATCCGCGCACCAATTGTAAAAATCGCGCTTCATTCGGGTCCGGTTCGAGCTTTTGCCGCAGTTCATACACGAGGTGATTCACTTCCGACTCCACATGATTAACCTCGTCGCCCCAAATGGCCGTGATCAATTCCTCATAGGAACACATGACGGGGACATTCCCATTCGCCCGGTTTCGCTGGTCCATATACCGGATCAACTTATGTTCCTGCGGGCGCAGGTTGGCGATCTCGATCCGCCGTGTGCCCTCAATCCGAAACAGCCGGGCCTGAATCCAATCATATTCTAGGTAAGCGGTTCCTATGCCTTCCATGACGCGGTTGGTTTTGAGCGGATCGTGGAAAATAAGTTCCCAATAAAGGGGTTGGCCGTCTTCAGTCAGCAGTCCCAGAATACGGACTGCATCTTCATCCTGAATCAGTGCTCGCCCGTTGACGACTTCAATGCCGTATGCGCGCCGCACAAAAGTACGGTTCACGCTGCCATTATCGATCACCCACCAGCAGTCAGCATCCCGTTCCAGAATACAGTGTGTTTTCCGTGTGATAAGCTGCTGCGGGTCCGGTTCCAGGCTCACATCATTAAATTCCTGAAACCGCCCAATGCTGATCCGATCCTTCGCCAGTTCCACGACAAAACTTTTCCCATCCGGGCTGTGGACCTCAAGCACAGGTAGTAGTCCTTTCAACGTTTGCGCCTCCACCATCGAAGTTAGTCATCCAAGTTAACCAATGAAATACTATACATACCTGAACATCTGTGCTATTCTATAGTAATCACCCGCTGGCGACCTTTACCAAAACGAAAGACGAACAACCAACAAGGGGGGGTAAGAAAAATACCCAAGTTTTACAAAACCCCCACTTTGTTGAACTTCTCAGGTTCAAAACGCCAAAAGCGGGGGGGGGGGGTACATTCTAAAAAGCTAAAATGTCAGCCCCCCCCCATTCCCGCACG
>CAYYNB010000070.1:23013-28619 GCA_964472565.1 uncultured Anaerolineaceae bacterium | reverse complement strand
GAGGGGGAGGAGCGGGGCAGGTTTGCAAACCTGCCCCTACGGGAGATCGATCTAACCACGTTATTCGGGTAGCCCGTGGTGTCGAGCAAGAACCCTACCCCCGGCCCCTTCCCGCAAGCCGGACGGGGAGAAAAGCGGGGCGATTCGTGAATCGCCCCTACGGGGAGGTGGTGATCGGCGCTCCGAAAGGTAGAAATTCAAAGGCGGTCAGTTTATACCCTGAGAGTGAGCTTGCATTTTTTCGACATAATCATCAAGGTATCTAATCAATTCATCTAGTGCCTGATTAATTTTACTTTCCCGAACTACCACCTTGACTTCTTCGCGTTTCCCATTAACCTCAACTTCTTGTAAAACTGCTTTTCCTTGCGCATTGGTTTGATACTCAGGTATCCAATAGTTGCCATCAAAATTCTTGTAATCCCCTTGGAAGTCGATTATTTGCAAATCATTGACCAACAATGGGAGGTCACAGGGTTCAAGTTTTAATGGGATTATCTTTTTATGTTTTTCAATGGCGAAGGTGAGTTCTTTTGCAACATACTCGGATTTTATAGAGGCAGGAGTCAATATAAACAGTAAATGTGTGCATTCATTTAATCCCTCCTCAATTTTTCGAGGCCAGTTATCGCCAGGCGAGATACTATCCTTGTCGCGCCATACACGAAAATCGTGAAGTTCAAGCCGGGATTGTAAACGCGACACAAAATCTTTATCTTCACTTGAATAACTTATGAATAGCAGCAACTTTTGTCTTGGCGATACTTCGAGTTTGGAGCTTTCAAAGCGGCGTGCTGCTGCTTTAGCCGCTTCTTCAGGGGACACTTCCTTGTCCGTGAGTTTTTTCCAATAATAGTTTATCGTCAACAAAGCAGTTGTACCCACGAAGAAAATTGCTAATGCGATGATGCCTGTATAGAGAACAATCTGGCCTGTATTGGTTCCCTGGAGATTAGTCTTCGCATCTGATTGTGATGAAGTTTCCTCTAAAACCGGCGATTCCACCTCAATGGAAAAACGGAGAGGATCAAATTGGGGCGGAAATTGCAATTGTGAAAGAATATCATCCGGTAAATAGACTGTTATTTCCAAATCATTTTTACCGAGTGCATTTTCGCCTATGGGTTTGATCGCCCATTTCCACCAATTGATTGCACTCGGATTCATGTTCAAGACGTTATCTTGTTGGGCGGCTTCGATTCTAAAATTTTCAACATCGACCCCTCCTAATCGCACTCCCATACGTGGATAAAAAGGCACATATCCGCCATTCACGAGTGGCAGAAATGTTGGGGTAGGCTGTGGTGTTCCGACCTTATAGTCGGGTGTTGCCGTCGGTGGAGGATTCCAGATAAATGTTGCATTGGGAGAAGGATATCTGAACTGAATTTCAACCCGTATTTCAGATAATTCATCGACTTTTAAGCGGGTTGGGGCATAAACACGCAGTTCTCCATCACCAAGAGAAATTACGACAGCCTGAGGTGTGGGGCTGGTATGTGTTTGTGTTTTATCCCCTGCTGTTCCAAACAAACCTCGATCATTCTCAAGTCCCAATGCTACAATGACCAGGATTGCAAAAACAATACCTGCAATTGTAAGTGTTTGTCTATCTAGCCGACGCCCGTGCATAGATTACTCTTTGAAGATTTGTATTTTATAGGAACCTCTTCATATTACCATATGTCGTAGTCTGTGTCAGGGAAGCGTCAAGTAATCAGGGGTAGGCAGGGCGCGAATCGGGGGGTATACTTTCGCGCTGTTCGCACAAGGAAAGCATGACGCTTATTTCGAGGTTTTGTATGCGACGGACACTTTTCATCACGCTGGCGACGCTGATTTTTCTCGCGGCACTGTTCGGACTGACGCAGTTACGCTCGGAGGCGAGCGTCGGCGCACAACAGGCGACAGTCCCGCCGACGAACACGCTGCGGCCATCGGCAACGGCCAGCCCGACGATCCCCCCGACGAATACGCCGCGCCCCAGCGCGACATTACCGCCGACGAATACGGCGACCTCTACCCCTTCGCCCACGGCGAGCAGTACGCCGACCAGTTCACCGACAGCGACGTATACGCCCAGCCCGACGGCGACGATGGTCGGGCCGAACGAGTTTCCCGATAATTACAATCCGCTGACCGGGCTGCCGTATCCGAACGAGGATGCGCGCAACCGCCGGACGCTGATCGTCAAGGTGTCGAATTTTCCCGAATTGGTGCGGCCCCAGAGCGGGCTGAGCAATGCGGATATTGTGTTTGAGTACGAAGTTGAAGGCGCGGTGACGCGTTTCGCGGCGCTGTTCCGCAGCCAGGGATCGGATCATGTGGGGAGCATCCGCAGCGCGCGGCTGCTCGATCTGGAACTGGTGCCGATGTTCGGGGCGCTGTTGGCGTACAGCGGGGCGAACGCGTGGATCGATAATTTTATCATGACCTCCGATTGGCGCTGGCAGGCGCTGTCCCCGCAGCACGGCGTGAATGATCCATCGTTTGACCGTTTTCCTGAAGATGGCAAAGCGATGGAACATACCATGTTCGGCAACACGTATGAAATGTGGAAAGTGGCCGATAGCTGGGAGATGAACGAGGGGCAGTTGTTCCGGGGTTTCGCGTTCTCGGATGTGCCGGATGCGGGCGGCGTGCCTGGGGTGGATATTCTGATCGACTTCTGGAGTCCACGCCAGGATACGCGGTGGCAGTATAACCCGGAGGACGGGCGCTATTACCGCTGGAATAATGAACTGCCGCATATGGACGCTACCACCGGCAAACAACTGGCGGCGGATAATGTGGTCGTTCTCGAAGCGCAGCATGTGGATCGCCCGGATATTTATGAGAGCGAGACGGGCGGCACGGTGATCGAAACGCAGTTGTGGGGCATGGGCACGGCGTGGTTGTTCCGCGATGGGCAGTGGTACGAGGGCGAGTGGTACCATACGCAGGGAAAAATCGGGCTGTGGCTGACGTTCCCCGGCGGCGAAAAGTCGATGCATCTTAAACCGGGGCAGACGTGGATCGAAGTGGTGCGCCCGGTGATGTATGGGGTCGAAGTGTCGGATCAGTATACGGATATGGCGGCGGTAGAACAGCAGATTTATGCCACCGCGACTCAAGCCTGGGCGCTGACGGCGACGGCGGTGGCTCCGTATGTGACGGCGACGGTTCCGGCTGCGACGGCGACGGAAGTTCACCTGCCTTAGCGCTAAAATTTCCCGAAAATGAAAAAATGTCAAGGGCGGATTCATACATCCGCCCTGCTTGTTGTTTGGGGCGAACGGGGGATAATTTTTGAGGGGAATGAACGGGGCAGTTCGTGAATTGCCTGAACCTCACCCCTATCCTCCCGGCCTCCTTTCCCCGCACGCGGAGAAAGGAGGGGTAGACGTATCATATTTATAGCGAGAAATTGAGAGGATTGATGTGGGCGGCACCATTCTGAATGCGATTACCGTGTTAATCGGGAGTGCGTTGGGTTTGATGATCGGCAACCGGTTGTCAGAACGGTTGCAGGAATCGGTGATGACCGGGCTGGGGCTGACGACGATGGTGGTCGGGTTTGGGAATTCGTCGGAAAGCGAGAATATCATTGTGCCGCTGATCAGCCTGGTGGTCGGGGTGATGGTGGGCGAGCTGCTGCGGATCGACAAACGGCTGGAAGAGTTCGGCGGGTGGCTGCAAGGGCGGGTGCAGCGGGGGTCGAAAGCGGAAGGGGTCGAGGATGGGCGGGCGCGATTTATCGAGGGATTTGTCACGGCGTCGCTGGTGTTCTGTGTCGGGCCGCTGACGGTGGTGGGGTCGATTCAGGATGGCATGGGGCTTCAGGATGGATTCGATGCGCTGGCGATCAAAAGCGTGCTGGATTTGTTCGCGTCGATGGCCTTTGCCACCACACTGGGGTTCGGGGTGATGTTCAGTGTACTCACGGTGCTGGGGGTGCAGGGTGGGTTGGCACTCGCGGGGGCGCTGGCCGGTGAGTTTATGTCGGACCCGATGATCAACGAGATGACGGCGACGGGCGGGATTATTCTGATCGGGCTGGCGCTGGTGCTGCTGAATATCAAAAAGCCGCGCATGGCGAACTTTTTACCGGCGCTGCTGTTGGCACCGATCCTGGTGGAAGTGGCGATTGCTTTGGGGTTGTATTAGGGGCCAATACACAATGCATGTGCAGGGGACAACATGGTTATTGCCCCCTGTTTTTTAGCTACTTGAATTCGACGTAGTAGACGGTTAAGCCCTCTTCTTCTTTCATTTCCACGGTGGGGTCTAAGGAACCGGGTTTAAAACGCTTGGCAATCGCATAGATATACCCGTAGGCGGCAAATGGCTCGTAGGGCGAATTAAAGAATATTTTCTTTTTGGAGTCGGACAGGCTTTCGAAAATCCACCCCTCTTCAGCCGGGATGTCCTGATGAATGGCATGGTAGATCTGGTTGAGCATATCCAATGCCTGATGCAGCGTTTTGACTTCGGGCGGAAAACCAATGGTGTCAATCGACTTGATGCCGATGCTGACTAATTCGCCACTGAATAACCCCATTTCTTTGGACATCTGCCGCTGCATATCACACACGGTTTGCTGTGGATAGAAGGTGTTGGGGTCAAGCTGATCCAAGTGGTAGGTCGGGATGAGATTTTGCAGCTTACTGCCTTTGAGGACTTCGAGATAGGGCATCAGGACCTGGCCGTTTGCCTTGGCATTGGGTGACGACGGCTGAAAGCGTGTGGCTCGATACATGCTATCCTCCCCTATATTAAGCTTTTAGTGTGGTTTGATTTTAATTGGATTTGGTTTACTGCGCCAAACAAGACGAAGGGGCACGCGCGGTGCCCCCAGATGGCGAGGAACGTTCAGGCGCGGCGTTCGCTGCGGCGGCGATTGATCACATCGTGCAGGGAGATGCCGGGCTGTTCGGATTGAAGCTGGTGCAGGTAGGCGGTATCGATGCCGAGGGCGAGCAGATCGAGGATATCGCCAGTGGAAAAATGGCGAAAACCCAGATCATGCAGGTCTTCGTGGATACGCTCGATCTGGCGTTCATAGGTGCGGCGTTCGCTGCGGCGCATGTTGATTAATTCTTCGGCGGTGATGTCCTCGTGCCCAGCGGCGCGGACTTCTTCGATATAAAAGGCATCCACGTTGTAAGCCCACAATTCGATGATCAAACGCAGCGGCAGCACGTCAAACCCGATCCGGCGCAGTTCATCGATGAAGGCCGGGTCGAAGTCGTGAAGGTGCATCGCGATCAGGTCTTTGGTGGTGGGGGTGATGCCGCGCGGCGCTAACTTTTCCTGGATGCTTGTGATCCACTCCGGCGAAATCTGGTGAATGCCGAGTTCGCGGATGTCATGCGTGGTCAGGTCGGGGATATGCTGGCGCAGCGCGGCAACATAATCCGGGTCGATGGCGTGAATCCCCAATTCCTGAATGTCGCGGGCGGTGATGGTGGGGAAGTGCTGGCGCATTTGGACGACATAATCAGCGTCGATGTCATGAATGGCAAAGTCGCGAATATCACGGGCAGAAATGCTGGTGACTTGTTGGCGGATGCGTGCGACATAATCCGGGTCCACACCATGATTCCCGAACTCCTGAATGTCGCGCG
>CAYYNB010000070.1:0-22913 GCA_964472565.1 uncultured Anaerolineaceae bacterium | reverse complement strand
GGCTGATGGTGGGGAAGTGTTGGCGCATTTGGATGACATAACCGGCGTCGATGCCGTGAATGGCGAAATCGCGGATGTCATGGGTGGAGAGGTCGGGAATCTGTTGGCGAAGCTGGGCGATGTATTCGGGGTCCACGCCATGATTCCCGAAGTCCTGAATGTCGCGCGGGCTGATGGTGGGGAAGTGTTGGCGCATTTGGATGACATAACCGGCGTCGATGCCATGAATGGCGAAATCGCGGATGTCACGGGCGGAGAGGTCGGGAGCCTGTTGGCGAAGCTTGGCGATATATTCGGGGGCCACGCCGTGAATGCCAAAATCGCGGATTTCATGAGCGCTGATGGTAGGGAAAAACTGGCGCAGCTTGATGATATAGTCGGTGTCCAGATCGTGAATAGCAAACTCGACCAGATCACGGATGCGGAGATCAGTCAGTCCGGCGGTCTGTAAACTGCGGATATAGTCCGGGTTGATTTCATGAACCCGCAGTTGTTCCAGGTCCTGATCGGAGAGGCGCTCATAACCAAAGCTGCGCAGGGCTTCTAACAACTCGCTGGTGCGGATGTCCCAACCGGGCGGAAAATGACGCCCGCGCCCGCGACGGAACCGATGTGAGCGAAACGGGCCAAACGGCGGCACAGGCGGAACGGGCGGAACGGGCGGAACGGACGGCACGGACGGCACGGGCTGAACAGGCTGAACAGGCTGAACAGGCGATACAGGCGATACAGGCGATACAGGGCCGTGAATATGGGGTGGGCCATCAAAACCCTGCTGGGGCGACTCCACTGCTTTGAGCAGCCGTTCGGCTTCATCGACGGAAATTTTTTTGTCTTGCAGCATTTGCAAGATATGTATACGGTTTTCTGCCATTTGAACCACTCCTGAATTGTGTGATACAATGGCAGGCAGATGCAGGGATACACTGCGCGCGACGGGCTGCCGGGTCAAGGGCCAATTTGATTACCGGAAGCCTGTCTTCGTTTATTTGGGCAGGTCTGCGAGCATCCGCTCTGCCTCCACGATTGAAAGTTCACCACGCTCGACTGAGAGCAAAATTTCCCGACGGCGGGCGGCGATGTCTGCCGGGGGCGCTGCGGCATCGACGTCTAGCTTAAGAGTCTTCAGCAAGTCGTCCAACTGGCCGCGAATCGTCCAATAGCCGAGTCCGGTTTCGCGTTCCATCTCCTTGACATTGCCCCGACTGGCAACAAACAATTCCAGAAAGCGCAAGTTCTCGTCGGAGAGTTCGCAAAAGGTACAGCCGGTATAACGGCCCCGGATGACCGTATCGCAGGATGTACAGCTTAACTCGGTCACAATCAAATCGCCGCCGCACGAGGGGCATTTGCTGATCATTCGGCGCATGGTTCCTCCTTCTGCTGATTACGATATAACAGATTTTGGATTGTGTCAATCGGAAAACCAAAATTTTTGGAAGTTAAACCAAAATTTTTGATGGAAGCAAAAAATACCAGGAAAAGCAGAAGTGGTATACTTTGGTGAGGAAGAGGTGTGGAATGAGAGGCAAAGGAACTAGAGATGAGGGATCGAAAATATAGAGCGCTAGCAGAAATAATAGTATATTCAATGTTTTTCTTTGCCGGAATGGCGTCTGTAATTTTGTGGATGGTTATTTTTCAGAAGGTTGATTCAACACCAGTAAATCTAATTGCATTTTTTGCGGTTGTTTTTGCATGGGGCCTATTCGCCTATTGGTGGGTGCGTCTTCTTCCAAAGATTGACCAATGGTTTCCCTCCAAACCGGAAGATGATATCAAACAAAGAGATGAAGCGCTGGTGGTTAGACCGGAGCCATTTTCCTGGGAAAACGTGGGGCAGCTCATCCACTTTGGCCCGGTCAAAGGATATTATTATGGCGATGCGCCGTGCGCTGCCTATACCCGGCAGACACCGGTTGAAGTGGCGCTGGTGGATCATTGTTTGGTGCTGAAAATGGGTGAAAACCCGAACGTCACCACGCTGCCGGTGGCCCTCTCGTCCACTTTCTGGATCGGGGTGCAGCCGATTGAGGTCATGGCGATGCAGACTCCGATTTACCAGACAGCTATTTTTGCCTACTTCATCCAGGAACTTGAAGCACCGCTGAACCTTCCCTTTAATGCAATCCCCGAACCGGGCTGGCGGCTGCGCGTGTTCAGTCTGCCCACGCTGGATACGTTCGCTGCGGCGCTCGGCCAGATCGGTACACTGACGCTGGACACCCACCACGCGGATCGCCGATTGGATTATGGACCGGCACGGGTGATGCAGATGCGTCAGGATGTTTATGGTAAATGGTTCCAGGTGGAAGAGATCGCGCTGTATCTCGCGCCGGATCGCCTGCTGGTTGGACAGACTCCGATCCCGCTGATCCAGCTTCGCGGGTTGAACGTCATACGCCGTAAAGGCGTCCACCTGAACGGTTCAGCGCTGCTGCGTGTGGATTTTGCCGGACCGGAAAATCAGCCGCAGACTCTCGGTTTTGCGATGGGGCGCGAAGCCTCCGACGCGTGGGCCACAGCCATCCGCCAGCATACCGATATTCCGCTGGAGATGTATTCGATTGAACGCAAAAAGAAAGCGACCTCATGACCGGACAACTGAACTGGCGAACGCCGATGATTGGGCCGGTGTCATTGAGCAGCGGATCGCTGTACTACGGGATGACCGCCTCAGCCATAACTGGCTGTAGGGAAAACCGCGTGCCAAACCGCCTATCTCATCCATTGCTGCTCTGGACACAACCTGTTTTTCTCAATTTGCCAATAACATCATTTAACCTGAATCCCTCCCAATTTAACTTAAATCTCGCCCCATTTAGCCTAAATCTATCCCACATTTATCCCAATTAAGGCTACTTTTTTAACCTTAATGGGGATAAAAGTAGCCTACTTTTACCTTTTTCTAACCTGTGGCCCGTTAGAAAAAGGTTGTTTCGCCGATTCGCGCCTATGTATTAAACGGGTCTGCTAGCTGCTGTCATACAAAATCCCTCGATGGATCGGGTCATGGGATCGGAAGCGAGTACCTTTTTCGCCCTCCCCCGGAGGCTTATGCTCCTTGAAGGGATTTCACCCATTCTCTCCGGCGCGGGCAACGGCATAGGCGAACAGGAACCGTACGGCACTTTCGAGCAGCAGAAGATATAAAAGGGCGATGGCGGCGCGGATGAAGACGGATGTGGTGGTGAGGGTGATGCTCAGAGGGCCGACCAGCAGCGCGGCATTGGTGGGGAGGGAAAAGAGCAGGGCTACGGCCAACCCGCCCACAGTGCGGATCATGATCACCGAGAAGCTCAACAGAAGCGGCCCGGCTGGACCGACCTGGCGCACATTAGCCAGCATTAAACCTCCGGCGACGTGGAAGGCGGTAAGCTGCAACCATTCGAGCGCCAGCAGTTGGTAGAGCAGAAACAGCGGGCGGAATTGGAAGTTGGCTAACTGGCGAGCGGCAATCGCTACCAGCGCCAGACTGATCAGGGCGGTGAAAGGCTTGTATGACTGCGCGGCGGTGCGCAGAATGACCTGTTCGCGCGGGTAGGGGAGCAAGAGCAGCAAATCCCACGTGTGGACCACCTGTTCGCGGCGGATCGCGTGGTAGACGCTGCTTGTGGTTGACACCATACTGGATACCAGAACCAACAGCCCGACGGCGATTCCCAGAATGCCGAACGGCTCCCGATCACCCCAAAACAGGACGCGGACGAAAAACAACCCGCCGCATAATAAAAGCGCCGAACAGCCGTAGATGAACGAAAAGGTGATCAGCGAGGTGGAATACGTTTGCGGGACCGCACGGTAGGTATAGCGCGCATGGGGCGCAAGCAGATAACGGAGAATAGAGAGCGTTCCGAACATAGACCCTCAATCAAGAATCACCAAGTCTCTCTATTAATATAAGCGATGGGGCTGTTTTTTTCGCAGTGGGGTATAATGGCTCGGCGCAAATGACATGGAAGGAGTCCCTTTTGGCGGAAAATCTGGCAGTGGAATTCGAGCAGACTATTCTGGCTCAGCGGCTGATGAACCTGGATGCAAAATGGGCGGATGAGGTGGTGTTTCCGTACTACGAGGGCCTGTCGATCCGGAATCTGGCGCATACGATCATGAAACTGCTGGAAAGCCGCCCCTCGTCGGCCCGGCTGGGATCGGCTCCGTTAGACAAGCGGCTGTGGGAACCCTATTGGGGGACGACCAAGCGCGTGATTCTGTTCATCAGCGACGGGCTGGGGTGGCGGCTGCTGCAAGAGGTGATGGCGGCGGACGCGATCACGGCGCAGGTGGTGGCGGATCTGGTGGGGGATGGAACGCTCACGCCGATCACATCGGTCACACCGAGCACGACCGCAGCGGCGCTGCCGAGCATCTGGACGGGGGCGAGTCCGGCGGCAACGGGCATGGTGGGGACACGGTTGTTTTTGCGCGAATTCAGCCTGCTGGCGGATATGCTGCATTACTGGCCGGTGGTGGGCAAACACCGCGCCGAGATTCTCGAAGAATGGGGATTGGATTTTGCGAGCTTTATGCCCATTGAGACGCTGGCAGAAGCCTTAAACGAGTATGCGGTTCCGACGACGGTACTGCTGGAAAAGAGCCTGTTCGGCAGCGGATTGTCGCGGATCATGCATCGTGGGATACGGCAGGCGGTGCGGCATTTCGGGTATACGGATTTGTGGATCACGCTGCGGGAACTGCTGCGCGCGACGCGGGGGCAGAAATGCCTGGTGCATGTGTACTGGGCGGCGGTGGATGGGATTTCACACCTGTACGGGACGGCAGCAGAGCAGTCGATTACGGAAGTACGCCGCCAACTGACCGATTTACGGGATATGCTGCTGTTGGAAAATGGCATCGGGGACGGACACACACTGTTGATGTTTGCGGCGGATCACGGGCATTCGCCGGTGCCGGATTATATCAATGTGATGGATCACAAACCGCTGGCCGACACGCTGCGGAGTGGACTTGGGGGAGACGGACGGTTCGCGCATCTGTATCTGCGGCACGACAGCCGCTCGCAAGCTATCGACTATATCCAGACCCGGCTGGCTAAACGCGCGCTGGCATTTGATCCAGCGGATGCGCTGAAGGCGGGCTTGTTTGGCAGCGAAACGCCGCATCCTGAAACCCCGGCGCGGTTGGGGGATTTAACCGTGCTGATGCGGGAAGGGGCGGTGATCGCGGACCGGGCATCCAGCCAGTGGACGACGGTCAGCCGCCACGCGGGGATGAGCAAGCGGGAAATGTTAGTGCCGTTGATTATGCGCCTCTTGTGAAAGGGATCATGATGCAGGACTTTTTTAAACGCCTTTTGGGAACCAAACCGACGACAACACCTTCACCAGCCGTGAATCCGCAGCAGCAGGAGATCAATACGCTGTTGGAAACGGCGGCGACGGCGCTCGAACAGGGGTATCATGCGACGGCACTGGAAACTTACGAGCGCGGGCTGGTGTTGGCACGCCAGCGCGGGGACCGGATCAGCGAAGGGTATTTTCTGAACGGCGTGGGGGCGGCGTATGTGGCACAGGAGAATTTTGAGGACGCGCTGCCGGTGCTGGATCAAGCACTGGAACTGGCACGGGAACTGAAAGATCAGCGGTCATTGGCGCGGGCGCTGAACAACCTGGGATCGTTTTATGCGAAACAGGAAAACTGGGGCAACGCGCAAACGTATCACCAGCAGGCGTTGGATACGGCGCGGCCTACCGGGAACGCGGAGATTATCACGCTGGCGCTCGAAAATCTGGCGCAGGATTATATGAAGCAGGATAACCCGCGTTACGCACAGCATTTGCTCAAAGAGGCGGTGGTGATCACGCAGGCCGGGCAGCGGACACAATCCGCGGCGCGGGTGATCGGAGAACTGGCCGAAGCGACTCTGGCGATGGGGGAGCGGGTATCCGGGCAAAAGCTGATGGTGCAGGCGGTGAATCTGGCGCAGCAGCAGGGGCAGATCGATCAACAACTGCGCTGGCTTCAGCAGCTCGCCAAGCTCGAAATGGAAAACCGGAGCTACGCCAAAGCGATTGAATATCTGCAAACCGCCGAAAACCTGGCGCTGCGGCTGGGCAACCAGACACCGGAATTTTTTATGGAGAGCGCGCTGGACCTGAGCACGGCGTACCAGATGAACGGTAACAGCACCCAGGCGGAAGAATACGCGACGCGCGCCCTGGCGCAGGCGCGCAGCACGAATAATGCTGAGGATGAAGCGGTGGCGCTGATGCGGCTGGGACTGGCGGCGAATACCAACGGGGATTATGAACGGGCGGCGACGTTTTTGTTGGATGCGCTCGCGTTGTTTGAAAACGGTACGCTGTCGAATCCTGATGAACAGCTTCAGATTCTGGTGACGCTGAGCAGCATTCTGACGCGGCAGAAAAAAGGCAGCGAGGCGCAACAGATGGCAGATCGGGCGCTGCGACTGGCGAAAAGCGGCGCGGATGTGCTGCGGCAGGCGGAAGCGCTGCATTTGCTCGGCAACCTCGCTTTTGAGCAGGGAGAACGCGAGCCGGCATTGGGATACTGGCAGCAGGCGCTTAATCTGATGCTGGAAACGAATAATCACGCGCAGGCGGCGCAGCTTTACTGTGATATTGCGCGGGCGCGGAAAGAGGGCGGCGATTACCGGGCGTCATTGGTGGAATATGAAAAAGCGCTGATGCTGTTGAACAACATCAAACATCCGCCGACGCGCGGGTTGGTGCTGTCGAACGCGGCAACCGTGTATACGGAAATGGGCGACATCGACACGGCACAGGCGTTTTATGATGAGTCGATTCAGATCGCGCGGCAAAGCGGGGACCAGCGGGCGGAAAGCCTGCGGCTGGGCAACCTGGGGTGGTTTTATGCGCTGACCGGACGACCTCAGAGCGCGATTCACCAACTGGAAGGTGCGCTCAAGATCAGCCGGGAGCTGGATGATACCCTGATGATCGCGGTGCAGAGCAACAATCTGGCACGGACGTATTATCTGCTCAAGGATTATGAAACGGCGCGCGGCCTGCATAAACAGGCGATAGCCGCCGCAACCGCGATCAACGCGGAACGCTGGCTGGCCCTGTTCCAGTCGGATTATGGGGAAACATTGGTGGCGGTGGCGCGCACCGAAGAAGCGGAACCGCTCTACCGCTCGGCGCTGGAGATCAGCGAACGGGTGGGGGATTTGGAAAATGAGGTACGGACACAGACCCGGCTAGCGGCGCTGCTGCTGCGGACGGGACGGCGTGACGAAGCGCTGCAACTGGCGGCGGCCAGCGAACAACGGTCTCGCAAGATGCGCTACCAGCGGGGAATCGCGGCGGCGCTGGCGGTGTTGGGGGATGCGGCACGCGAGGCGGGGAACGCGACGCTGGCCCAGGAACGGTATAACGAAGCCTATCGACTATTCACGATTTTGCATGATCCAGGAGTGGAAGGACTGAAACCGTATATGGCTGAGTCAGCCTAATGCAGCGGAGGGTCAAATGGCACGACGAATGCTCATCTTGTTGGCGGCGCTCGGGCTGGCGAGCATGGGGCGGTTTTTGAACACGTGCTACGGCGGCGAGGGGGATGTCGAGGTGGATGTGGTCGAGGTGACACTCACGCCCACGCCAAGCCCTACCCCGACGGCTGTCGCAACCATTCCGTATGAAGCCTGCATCTGGAATTGGGCGACACAGCCGCTGGATGATGTCAGCACGGTGCTGCGGACGGCGCTGGATGCGGAGAATATCCCATATCAAGAGGCGGGCGCGTCGGCGTTTGGCGAAAACTGCCTGGATCAGAGCGGGAATATCCAGTATTTTGCCACGATGGAAACCGACTTTGATGTAACGCTCACCAGCGAGAATGATCCCGACACATTGGGCAATCTGGCGAAGGATGTGCTGACGGTGATTGTCACGGAGTTTCCGGTGGACAGCACGCCGGGACCGATGCCAGGGCGGATCGGGCTGGTGATTGAGACGCCTGATCAAACCTATCACACCTATACGATTTATATTCAGCAGAATGAAGTTGAGGCGCTGATGGGGTTGTCGGGGGCGGCATTCTGGACGGCACTGCTCGCACCCTAAAAATAGAATCAGGCTGCGTGAGGTACTAGCGATTCAGCCTGCTCGTGTGTATAACCTCAGTCAGGAGCGGGCAGGAAACATTATGGACGAACAGTATTGTGTCGTGCTTGTCACGGCTGCATCGGAGGAGCAGGCGCGCACGATTGCCAGGACGGTATTGGAAGGTCAACTGGCGGCGTGTGTGAATCTTGTCCCGGTGCAGTCGATGTATGTATGGGAGGGCGCGATGCAGGATGATCGCGAAGTGCTGATGATCATCAAGACGCGCCGGGATGTATTCGAGGCCCTGATGAACACCGTTAAAGCGGCGCACTCGTACGAGGTGCCGGAGGTTATCGGGATGCCTGTTGTCGTCGGATCACAAGCGTATTTAGAGTGGATAAGCAATGTCACCAAGTAACCAACAACGTCTTTTGATTTCGTTCGCACACCCGGATGACGAGTCGTTTGGCATGGGCGGCGCGATTGCCAAGTATGCTGAAAAAGGGGTGGACATTTATCTGATTTGCTCGACCAACGGCGACGCTGGGACGGTTGATGATGGGATGCTGGCCGATTATGGGTCTATCGGGGAGCTGCGGCTGGCGGAACTGGCGTGCGCGGCGAATAAACTGGGCATCAAGGAAGTGATCCCGTTTGGGTATCATGACAGCGGGATGATGGGATCGCCGGATAACCAGAATCCGAACTGCCTGTTTCAGGCGGATGATGATGTGGTGACGGAAAAGATCGTACGCGAGATTCGGCGTATCAGGCCGCAGGTGGTGGTCACATTTGACGCTTATGGCGGGTATGGACACCCGGATCATATCGTGATGCACCGCACGACAACGCGGGCGTTTTATGAAGCGGGCGATCCGGCGAAGTATCCAGAGCAGGGATTAGAACCATACCAACCCGCCAAGCTGTATTATTCGTCGTTTCCGCGCCTGTCGCTGCGGCTGTGGATTTGGGAAATGCGGCTGCGGGGACAGAATCCGCGCCAATTGGGACGCAACAAAGACCTCGATCTGGTGGAAGCGCTGCACCGTCAAATGCCGATCCATGCGCTGGTGGACGTATCGCCGTATCAAAAAACATGGGATGAAGCATCGGAATGCCATGCCAGCCAGCAGAATCCACGCTCTCGAACAGGGCTGTCGGATCGGGTGCGGCGGCTGATTTACCGGAAGCAGGAATTTACGCGCGCGTATCCGGTTCCGAATGGGCGGCGAAAAGAGCGCGATCTGTTTGAGGGAATATTGGGCTAGGTTGCGCCAAGATTTTCTTTACCCAATCCCTGATGGAAGGGGAGTCAAACCGGAGGAATGGGATGATAACGGCCCTAATGTTCCAAATTCTCGCGTAATCGGGGTATGATTAGGGGCGTGGCTTCATACTGACCGAATCGAGTAACACATGGCTTCTTTGCTCACATCTGAACAGGTTCATCAGGTTATCAATAACACCGTTGTGATTATCCTAGCCCGGCCTGAACTGCTGGACGAATGGCACTCGAACCTGTTCGAAATTATGAAGCGGGCACGCACGGCTTCTTACGAGGACGAGGCGATTTTTCTGGCGGCGGTGCTATCTCTGCTGCGGCACCCCGATGATACGCTCCCAACCGGAACGAGCTATGATCAGGAGTGGGAAGCGCTGATCACGGGGTTGCAGACGGGGACGCTGCCGGGGAACGATGCGGAGAAGGAAGAAAGCATCAGCGTGGATCAGCTTTTAACATCGGTGGTCGAAGCGCTGGTGGCGGTGATGACGCAGATGCCCGAACAAAAAGCGCCGATCAGCGATGAACTGCGGCAGATTCGGACGGCGGCGGCGGAAGGCGGGATCAGCGAGCTGACGCAGTGGCTGGATGATGCGCTGGCGCTGCTGGATGGCACGCCGCTCGACCAACTGGGGATGCAGAATCGCGGGATGTATGCGGAATTCTGGAACGTGCTGGTGCGCCAACTGAAAGGATAGAGAGCATGCGGCGATTTGTTCTGAGTGTGGTAGGACTATTGTTTCTGGCTGTGGCGGCAGCACTGGCTGTTTCAGCTTACTGGCCGCAGTCGAAGGTGGAGCGTACCAGCGGCGGGGTGTTGACGACGCAGACGGAAATGCAGGGCATATCCCCCGATTTTGCGCCCGATTTAGAGGTGATGGTGGATGGCGAACTGTCGAGCACGAACGTTATCGGGGAAGCGCAGATCGGCAGTGCCGCGATAAATGATGTCGCCAGCCTGGATCAGCACGAAATGGCGGCGGCACCGGAAATGGGGTTTCAGCCGGGCGCAACAACGAATGTGGTGATCGGTGAATCGACAGAAGTTGAAGTTGCCCCGCTGGCGATCCAGTCGGAGACATCCGCTTCACCGGATGGGCAGGGCGGGGTGAATGTATCCGGCAAGTATGAGCAGCGCGTGGTCGAAATGGAATGGCCGGAAAAGTTCCGTGTGGGCGGATCGGGCGCGGTGCGGATCACGCTCAAAACGCTGGCGGATGGATCGCTGCAACCGGTGGCGGAGATCGCCGATAACGCGGTGCTGGCGACGCCGATTGTCCTGACGGATTATTATGATACGCATACGGCTACGGTCAGCGCGCAGCTTTCGGCTCCTGATTTCGAAATAGAGGATTTGTCGAACGCCGCACAGCCGCTCTCACGCGGCGGGGAAGCGGAATGGCGCTGGACGCTCAAAGCGAAAAGCAGCGGCAAGCAGATTATGGTTTTGACCATTAACATCAACTGGACGCCTCTACCGGGCACCAATGGCACACCTGTCACGGCGACGATATGGGGGAATTCGGTGCAGGTCGAGGCGAGTTATGTGTTTGGCGGGCTGACGGTTCCCCAGGCGAGCATTTTCGCGTCGGTGCTGGGGGTGATTGGATTTATTAATCAGGTGCCGTTTTTGGAAAAGTTTCTGGAATATCTGCTGTTTGGACGGCGGCGGCGGCGGACAACGAACCAGCGCAACAGTCGCAGCCGGCGGTAACGGCAGCAGGTTGTGGCAGTAGCGTAGAGGGCGGCTCCGGGCGGGCTGCCCTTTTGATTCAGGCTGCGCCAAGATTTTCTTTACCCCTTCCCTCAGGGAAGGGGAGTCAAACCAGATGAATGGGATGATTATTTTCTTGGATCGGCCTCAGATCATGACGCGTTTGAAGAAGATACGAAATCCGCTGCTGTCGTGGGTGAAAGACCCGGAGGTGCCGACCATTTCCCAGCCTTCGAGGCCGAGTTGGGCAATCGCATTTTCACGGTTGGTGAAGGTGATTTCTTCGCTGGGTTCACCTACCCGGTAAAACAGGATATACTGACGGTGCATGACACCCTGGGCGATTTCCTGACGCAATTCGCAATATTCCCATAATTGGCGCGGCGGCACAACAGGCACAACAAGCTCCTTTGAATGGTGGGGCAGACAGGTGAAATTGTAGCGTATGACGAGCAAACGAGAAACGTACCGCGAGGCTTTGTATCCTTTGCTGATGGCGGCGCTGGAAAGCCCTGGCTTACTGTCGCCCGCCGAGTTTAACCTGGCGCGGTTCAGCCTCAATAACCTGCGGGTGCATTTGCTGGACCCGGATATTTCGGCGCTGGAAGATTATCTGATCGATCACAGCAATCTGCCGGGGCCGCGCGCCGACCTGGAATTGATCGGTGGGTTTGCGGACGAGGTGGGCGGGTTGTGTGGCGCTGCCGATGTATCGCTGAACCGGAGCTATGTCGCGATGGATTGGCTGCTGTGGCGGCTGATCAATCGTTATGCACCCGCGCAGTATGGGAGCGATGCCGATTCACCGCTGCAAATGCCGCAGTTGTGCGGGATGGTGGCGTATGGGGAATGGGCGGCGCGGTTTCATCATATCGAGGCGGGGGTGACGACGCTGCTGGAACATGCTTCCAGCGAACTGTGGCGCATCCGGGAGGGGGCAGCGATGGGCTTGCAGCGGATGCTGGCGCTCGACTGGAACAGCACGATACTGCGGCTGCGGCGGCGCGGGCTGGATGCAACCGCATACGAGTGGCGGGCGATGGTAGCAGGAGTGGCCGAACCGTCGCTGCTGGTTGATGCAGCGCGGGCGCTCGATGCGCTGGATGTGCATTATGAGGCGCTGGCGTATCTGCGGCGGCTGCCTGTGAGTGTGCGGAAAACGGACGCGGTGCGGACGCTGCGGCAGGCATTGGGTTATTCGGTGAGCGTGTGCGTGGCACATGCGCCGGAGCCGGGATTCGCGCTGATGCAGGCATGGGCGGCGTGGGATGATCCCGACGTGGGGTGGGTGATTCGGGAGAATCTGAAGAAGAAGCGGCTGGAGAAGTGGCCGGAGTGGGTGGAGCGGCTGCGGGGGTGAATTGCCGGGGCAGGTTTGCAAACCTGCCCCTACGTTTGATACACCTGTTTTTCATCCGCGTCCATACGATAGTTTATTCCCTCGGCGAGTTCGAGCAGCATCGTTGCAACCTCTCCTATGAACAGACTCGATAAGACCCCATTTTAAACTGGCTGCCCGATTCTGCTAAGATTGGGGTAGGTATTGTTTGGGGGTGATTTATGCGCAGCACTACGGAAACGACACCGCTCAGCGCGGATATTAAACTGTTGGGGAATCTGCTGGGCACGGTGATCCGCGAGCAGCACGGGGAAGACGCGTATCAGACGGTGGAGCGCGTGCGGGCGGCGGCTAAAGCACGGCGGGCGGGAGATGCTCAGGCGGCGGACGAACTCCAGACGATCATTGATGGGCTGGACCTGGACGGGAAGCGGGTGCTGATCAAAGCGTTCAGCAATTATTTCCAGTTGATCAATATCGCGGAGGATGCGCAGCGGGTACGGGTGCTGCGGCAGCGGGAAGCCGACGGACGGCTGGATGAGTCGCTGGACAGCGCGCTGAAAGGGCTGTCGGCGGCGGGGATTACGGCGGATGATATGCGCGGCATTTTGAACCGGATCAGCGTACGGCTGGTGATGACGGCGCATCCGACGGAGGCCAAACGCAAAGAAGTGCTGGTCAAGTTGCGGCATATCGCGCAGGTGATGGACCGCCGGGCGCGGCAAAACCTGATGCCGCTCGAACAGCGGGAAGTCGAAGCGGATATTGCGGAAGAGATCGAAGAATTGTGGCAGACGCGGCCCACACGCGCGGTCCAGGCGACGGTGCTGGACGAGGTGGATTACGGCGTGTATTTTCTGACCAACGTCGTGATGGATGCGATTGTGGGCGTCCATGAGGAACTGCGGGACTGCCTGAAGCTGTATTATCCCGAAACGGACTGGCCGGTGCTGTCGTCGGTGCTGCGGTATGCGTCGTGGATCGGCGGGGATCGGGATGGGCACCCGCATGTGACGCCGGATGTCACTAAAAAGACGCTGCGCATGCTGCGGGACGCGGCACGGGATGTGTATCTGAAGGAGATCGCCTTTTTGCGGGATCATCTCACCGAATCGACGGATGAGATTCCGGTCAGCGCGGCGATGCAAGAGGCGGTGAAACAAGCACCGGGCACGATTCAGTATCCGGGGGAATTGTACCGCGAGATGCTGGATGTGATCTACGAAAAACTGAGCGGAGATTTGTACCCCACAGGGCGGGAACTGCTGGATGATCTGGAACTGATCGCGGGGAGTCTGGCGGAAAATCGCGGCTCACGGGTGGCCGGGGGAGCTATCGGCCATCTGATCCAGAAGGTGCGGCTGTTCGGGCTGTATCTCGTGCCGCTGGATATGCGGGAAGATGCGCGGGTCCATGCGGCGGCGCTGGATGAATTGTTCCGGGTATATGGGGTGGCGGAACATTACCTGGAACTGCCGGAAGCCGAAAAACAGGCGATTTTGAGCCGGGAGATCGACAGCCGCCGCCCGCTGTTCCCGGTGGAACCGCAGTTTGCGGAGCGGACTAACGGGGTGATCGACACGTGGCGGATGGTATGTTGGGCGCAGCGGAAATATGGCGCGGCGGTGACGGATACCTTTATTGCCAGTATGAGCCAGGAAGCCAGCGATATGCTGACGCTGCTGCTGTTTGCGCGCGAGGTGGGGATCGACACGGATATTGACCTGGTGCCGCTGTTTGAGACGGTGGATGATCTGTATCACGCGCCGCACGTGATGACCACACTGTTTGAGCATCCTGCTTACCGGAAACACCTGGAAGCGCGGGGGATGCGGCAGCAGATCATGCTGGGGTATTCGGACAGCAGCAAAGATGGCGGGTATCTGGCGTCGAACTGGGGACTGTATACGGCGCAAAAACAACTGGGCGAAGTGTGCCAGGCGCACGGAATCGGCATTGAACTGTTTCACGGGCGAGGGGGGAGCATCGGGCGGGGCGGCGGATCGACCAATCAGGCGATTCTGGCGCAGCCGCCGGTTTCAATGCAGGGCCGGATCAAGATCACGGAACAAGGGGAAGTGATCGCGTACCGCTACAATAACAAATATGTTGCGCGGCGGCATTTGCAGCAGGTGATGCATGCGGCGCTGGTGGCAGTCGGAACGCCGGTAGGGAATGGGGTCAAACCGGCGTGGGAAGCGGCCATGACGGAACTGGCTGAAGCCGGGCGAGCCGCTTACCGGGAGTTTGTGTATGAAACGCCGGGATTTGGGGACTATTGGCAGCAGGCGACACCGCTCAACGAACTGACCCAAATGCCGATTGGATCGCGGCCTGCCAAACGCGGGCAGGGCGGTTTCGCACAGATTCGGGCGATTCCCTGGGTGTTCTCGTGGATGCAGAGCCGGGCGATTATCCCAAGCTGGTACGGCGTGGGCACCGCCTTTGAGACGTACTGCGGCGGGGAAGGTGATTGCCCTGGCCTGGAGATGCTGCGGGCGATGTACCAGCAGTGGCCGTTTTTTTACGCGCTGATCGAAAACGTGCAGCTTGACCTGGCAAAGGCGGATATGGGGATCGCGGCGGTGTATGCCGGACTGGTGACGGATGAAAGGCTGCGCGAATCGATTTTCAGCCGGATTCGGAACGAACACCAGCGGGCGTGTCATTGGGTGATGGCGATCACCGGACAAGCGGCGATTCTGGGCAATGTGCCGGTGATCCGGCGCTCGATTGAGCTACGGAATCCGTATATCGATCCGCTGAACTTTATCCAGGTGGCACTGGTGAAGGAACTGCGCCAGATGAATGAAACATCAGCGGATTATGACGCGACGTTGCAGGCGGTGATGGCGACGGTGAACGGGATCGCGGCGGGGATGAAAACGACGGGGTAGGGTTGGCATCTAGCGGGCAAATGATGCAGACTCAGCTTACGACAAGGCAGAAGGAGGAAACAAGATGTATCGTTATGTTGTGTTCCTGATCGCGATGCTGCTGTTAGGCGCTTGCAGCAGCGATAAAGATAAAGATAAAAACGATAACCCTCGAAACGGAAACCCAACGCCGGGCGATACTGCGCCGGATTTTACGCTGCCGACATCGGACGGTGAGACGGTCACACTGAGCGATTACGAGGAACCCGTCCTGCTGTTTTTTCACATGGCAGAGGGCTGACCGCCGTGTTTACAGCAGGTCGTGGACCTGCAAAATGATCCGGCGCTGGGCGTGGCGATTCTGAGTATATCGTTTGATCCGGCTGAACAACAACAAGGCGTGAAAGAAGAATACGGTATTACAGTGCCGATGCTGGTGGACGCCGATCATGCCGTCTCAGAAGCCTACGACGTGCTACAATGGGCGGTGGCTAGCGGCGAACCCGGCCATACATTTATACTGGTGGGTGCGGATGACACGATCAAGTGGGTGCGGGACTATGGCGCGCCGCAAAACGGGGGCTTGATGTATGTCCCGGTTGATGAATTGGTCGAGCAGATTGAGGCGAACCTACCCTAAAGGAGGTGCGAAATGAACTTTAATGCGTTTATTTTAGATTGGACCATGGATGATTACGACGGACTCAAGGCCGAATTGGACGCGGCGGGGTTTGAGTTTGAGCGGGAAGCCGAAAACGAGCATATCCGGGTGAAGGTGCCCTTTGATGGATTAGAAATTTTTGCGGACATCTGCCGCCCACATCTGAACGCGCCCTGTAACTATATTGATGTGCAGTTTCCGAAGATGAAACGGACCGTCCTGATTTTTAGCGAGCAGGTGTTCATGGTCAGCGATGTGGTCGAAAATGAGGCGGTGGTGGCCTGGGCGCTGGGGCGCGGGCTGCCGCTGGAACAGGCAGACTGGCCGCTCAGTTTCGATTAGGGGGATGAAACCGATGAAACAAACGCTGGTGCGAGATCAGGAATCAGGGCTGCAAGCGCTGCTGTATCTGCCGCCCAACTATGACAAACTGGACAAATGGCCGCTGATGCTGTTTTTGCATGGGGCGGGCGAACGCGGCGATGATCCGGTCAAACTGTTGGACCAACCGCTGCCGAAAATGTTAGAAACGGACGATCTGCCGTTTGTGGTCATTGCGCCACAGTGCCCGCAGGGTGTCTGGTGGACGAGCCACCTGGAACCGGTGAAACAACTGCTGCGCCGCACTCAACGCGAATACAAAATCGACCCGCGCCGGGTGTATCTGACCGGGATCAGCATGGGGGCGTATGGAAGCTGGCAGTTGGCGATGGAGGAACCGCGCACATTTGCCGCTGTGGTGCCGATCTGCGGCGGGTGGCCCTGGTATGATACGATTAATGATCAGGTGTGCCGCCTGAAAGACACGCCGATCTGGGCGTTTCATGGGGCAGAAGATGACGTAGTTGGGGTAAACGAGACGATCAGCATGGTGGAGGCGCTGAAAGCCTGCGGCGGGGATCCACGCATGACGATTTATCCTGACTTGAAGCACGATGCGTGGACGGTGACGTATGCAAATAAAGAGCTGTATGAGTGGATGCTGCAACACGCGACGCTCCCCTAAAAAGCGTCCGGTTGACGGAATAATTCGTGAATCGATCCTGACAGAAGGTGTCAGGATCGATGTGGTAGGGTGTAACAGCATTCGAACCTTGATTTGATCCCCAAAATTGGTTAGACTCATCGTTTGCCCTGGCTCCGGGAGACTGTTTTTAATCCAGAGCATTAATAGGAAATAGGAACCTGGAAACGATCATTGACAGGGGCAGGGCAGCGGATTACACTTAGAACAGGCGTTCCTGAACCATACGTTCGACTCAGCCTCGTTTCACCTCGGCGCTTGTCGCCTGATTCCGGTTGTTTGTACAGCATGATGGCTAGATAAGAGGTACTCAATGAACCAGATCGTTGTGCGCGGCGCGCGCGAACATAATCTGAAGAACATTGATGTCGTTATTCCCCGTGATAAGCTGGTAGTGATCACAGGGCTGAGCGGCAGCGGGAAAAGCTCTTTAGCGTTCGATACCATTTTTGCGGAAGGGCAGCGGCGGTATGTGGAATCGCTGTCGGCCTATGCGCGGCAGTTTTTGGGACAGATGGATAAGCCGGATGTCGATCAGATCGAGGGGTTGTCGCCGTCGATCTCGATTGATCAGAAGAGTGTGAGCAACAACCCGCGCTCGACGGTGGGGACTGTCACCGAAATTTACGACTATTTGCGCCTGTTGTACGCGCGCATCGGGATTCCGCACTGCCCGGTGTGCGGGGAGAAGGTTGTGGCGCAGTCGGCACAGCAGATTGTGGAAGCGATTATGAGCTGGCCGGAAAGTACACGGATTCAAGTGCTGGCTCCAGTGATCAAGGATCGGAAGGGGCGGCACGAGAAGGTTTTTGAAGACATCCAGCAGGCCGGATTTGTGCGGGTGCGGGTTAACGGCGTCGTGCGCGATGTGACGGAAGAGATCGAACTCGAACGGTATAAGCAGCACACGATTGAAGTGGTGGTGGACCGCCTGATCGTGCGGCACTTCGAGGATGCGAATGGGGAAGAAGCGGCGGCGGCACGAACCCGGCTGACTGATTCGGTGGAAACGGCCATGGAGATGGGCGGCGGGATCGTGGTGATCAACGACATTACCGACGCCGAGAAGCCGGTGGATCACCTGTTCAGCGAGCACCTAGCGTGTGTGTATGGGCATGTGAGCCTGCCGGAGATCGAACCGCGCACGTTTTCGTTCAACACCCCACACGGCGCGTGCCCGGAATGCCAGGGACTGGGCATCAAACGGGAGTTCGATCCTGATTTGATTGTGCCGAATAAAAATCTGTCGGTGCGGGATGGGGCACTGGTGCCGTGGGAACCGACCAGCGGCGAAAGCTGGACGAAGACTATTCTGATGCAGGCGTGTACGAGCTTCGGGATCCCGGCGGATGTGCCGTGGAAGGAATTAACGCCGAAGCAGCAAGAACTGCTGTTGTACGGGACGGATAAGAAGATCAAGGTTCAGCATCAGCGCGAGGATGGCAGCAGTTTTTCGTTCAATACACAGTTTGAAGGTGTACTGAGCAGCGTGGCGCGGCGCTACCGGGAAACGCAGTCGGATTATATGCGGCAGAAGTACGAAGAGTATATGAGCGAGCGGCACTGCGAGATGTGCCAGGGAAACCGGCTGCGGCCTGAAGCGCTCGCGGTGACAGTGGCGGATAAGCCGATTCATCACGTGACCACCATGCCGATTAAAGACCTGCTGCGCTGGGTGCAGGGGCTGCGCGGAACAAGCCAACATGTCAACGGATACGCCCAGCTCTCGGAACGGGATCGGACGATTGCCGCGCAGATTCTCAAAGAGATCGAAGAACGGGCGCAGTTTATGGTCAACGTCGGACTGGACTATCTGACGCTGGGACGTGCGGCGGGCACCCTGTCGGGTGGAGAAGCGCAGCGCATCCGGTTGGCGACGCAGATCGGGAGCCAGCTCACAGGCGTGCTGTATGTGTTAGACGAGCCGAGCATCGGACTGCACCAGCGCGATAACGAGCGGCTGATCCATGCGCTGAAAAATATGCGCGACCTGGGAAACACGCTGCTGGTGGTGGAACACGATCATGAGACGATGCTGGCGGCGGATTGGATTGTGGATATGGGGCCGGGCGCGGGCGAACACGGCGGGTATATTGTGGCCGAAGGCACGCCGCAGCAGATTATGGAGAACCCGAACAGCCTGACCGGGGCGTATCTGTCGGGGCGGCAGTGCATCCCGACGCCGCCGAAGCGCCGCGCCGGAAACGGTAAGTCGCTGGTGGTGCGCGGGGCGCGCGATAACAACCTGAAAAACATCGATGTCGAAGTGCCGCTGGGCAAGCTGGTGGTGATTACCGGAGTCAGCGGCTCGCGCAAGGCCACGCTAAAGATCGAAGAGCTGTATACGCGGCTGGCGCTGGAGATCAGGGCATCGAACCATCGTCCCGGACTGACGGCCCGGATCGATGGGCTGGAACATATCGACAAGGTGATCCATATCGATCAATCTCCGATTGGACGGACGCCGCGCAGCAACCCTGGAACGTATACGAAGATGTTCGACGCGATGCGCGATCTGTTCGCGGAACTGCCGGAGAGCAAGATTCGCGGGTATACGCCGGGACGGTTCAGCTTTAATGTGAAGGGCGGACGGTGCGAGAACTGCCAGGGGGAAGGGCAGTTGAAGATCGAAATGCAGTTTCTGCCGGACATTTATGTCCCGTGCGAGGTGTGTCACGGGGCGCGGTATAACCACGAGACGCTGCAAGTGAAGTATAAGGGCAAGAGCATCGCGGAACTGCTCGATATGACGGTGAGCGAAGGACTGGACTTTTTCACCAGCATTCCGACGATCCGTAACAAGCTGGAAACGCTGGCGGCGGTGGGCCTCGGTTATATCCGAATCGGGCAACCGGCGACGACCCTATCGGGCGGGGAGGCGCAGCGTGTCAAGTTGAGCCGTGAACTGAGCAAGCGGGCGACAGGACAAACGCTGTATGTGCTGGATGAACCTTCGACAGGACTGCATACGGCGGACGTGGCGAAACTGATCGAAGTGCTGCAATCGCTGGTGGATATGGGCAACAGCGTGCTGATCATCGAGCACAATCCGGACATCATCAAAGTGGCGGATCATCTGATCGATATGGGGCCGGAAGGCGGCGACGAGGGCGGGTATGTGCTGGCGGAAGGCACACCGGAAGAAGTCGCGCTGGTGAAGGAGAGTTTCACCGGGCAGTTTCTGGCAACATACCTGGAACAGGCGGCGTGTGTGTAGCGCTGTCGTGGCTTGATGGTTTTTAGTTGAGAGAGGCGCGTTTGGCCTCTCTTTTTTTGTTGGGTAATTGCGTTTGGCCTCAAGAGAACATAGAATGAAGAATGTCAAGACGAGTTCGAGAGATGGCGCTAGGAGTGGTATCGAAAGGTGGCGGTGAGTTGATCGCGTGTCGGGTGATGCGGCGATGGATGGGGACAGGCAGTCTATACAGTTTCGTGGCGGTGCAGGGGGCTGTGCCGCGTTACAGCCAGCCGCTGCGCGAGAGTGATTTGGCGGAGTTCACGGCGGGGCATCCGATTCTGGTGACGGATGACAGCGCCGAGATGGTGCTGATGTACCGCTTTGGGATACAGCGGTTCGGGATGATGCACGCGATTGGGACGATCAGCGCGTATGAGGCGCTGCGGTGGTGTGAGGAGATTCCGGTATCGCTGATTGTGTCGGACTTGATGAAGCCGGAAATGCATGGGCTGGAACTGCTGGAACGGGTGCGGGCGAATCCGAAGATGCGGAACGTGCCGTTTCTGGTGGTGTCGGCGTGTCTGAATGAAGATTACCGGGTCGAGGCGCGGCGGTTGGGCGCGGCCCGGTGTATGGACAAGCCGGTAGCACGGGATGAATTTATGGAGACGGTCCGACACCTGCTGATGGATCATTATTGCAAGGTGACAGCGAGTTAGGTCGATGATCACACGCAGGGAAATGCTCCGGTGGATAGGCGTGACCCATTTGGGGGCATGTGTCCCGATACCATTTATGAAATTTGTGTACAGCCAACCGCTGCAAATCAGAGATTTGAAAGACTTGACGGCGGCGTATCCGATTCTGATCAGCGACGATGACCGCGAACTGGTGGAGTTGTACCAGCGCATTTTGGAACGGATCGCGCTGCTGCATACGATGGGGACGACGGATGCAATGGACGCCCTGCGCTTAAGCGTGAGCGTGCCGGTATCGCTGATTATTTCGGATATTATGAAGCCGATGATGAGTGGAATCGAGTTATTGCGGCAGATACGGGCGAATCCTCGCACGCGCGATGTGCCGTTTCTGTTTGTGACGGCGTGCAACAGTTATAATCTGCGGTGGGAGGCCAAGCGCCTCGGTGCAGATGGGTATCTGGTCAAGCCGATTTCTCCCCGCGAGATGTTCGAAAAAGTGCAATGGCTGCTGCTGGAACGATACCGGAAGGTCAATAGTAACTGAGGATAGCGCATGAACAGGATAAGCAGCACCAACCGCTCTACTTTCGGGCTGGCGGATCTCGTGCATTACGGCCAACCGCTGCAAGTGGCGGATTTGCCCCGGCTGACGGCGATGTATCCGATTCTGGTGAGCGATGATGATCTTAATATGCTGATGCTGATTCGCACGGTGCTTGAACAGGAAAATCCGCTGACGACAATCGGGACGCTGGATTCGCGGGAGACGCTGCGGTTGAGCAAGGATGTTCAGGTATCGCTGATTATTTCGGACATTATGAAGCCGCGGATGGATGGGTTCGAGATTCTCGATCAGGTGCGGGCGAATCCTGACACGTGTGATGTGCCGTATATGTTTGTGACGGCGCGGGGTGATCGTGCCAGCATGGAACACGCTCAGGCGCTGGGCGTGGACCGGTATATCGTCAAACCGTTTGCGCCGCAGGAACTGATTCGCACGGTGCAGGAGCTGCTGCTGGAACGATACCGGAAGGTGATGGGCGGCTAGCCCGGATTAGCGGAAATTTGCCCTCGATTTTGAAGTTACCAAAACTGCACAGGCTGCTATATACGAGCAGCATACGGTTGCTCTACGCATGATTTGCTATTGCTCCACTTACGCTTGAGATGAAGTGACATTTGTTCTACACTGAGAACAGAAGTGGTAAGAAGGAGTACGGGCATGAACAAAGGCAACTATCTCAGCGTAGTGGCGTTGATTCTGGTGCTGCTGCTGGCGCAGGTTCCACAGGCGGCGGCGCAGGTCAGCCCGACGGCAACGGTTAACACCGGGGCGCTGCATGTGCGCAGTGGGCCGGGGATCGGGTATGGCGTGGTGATTTCGCTGTATCGCGGATCGAGTATGACGCTGGTGGCACGGGCGAACGATGGAATCTGGGTGCGGGTGGTCCTGCCGACGGGCGTGCAAGGATGGGTGAACTCGCGCTATATCGCGACGGCGTACCCGATTTACAGCCTGCCGATAGAAGGCGGAACGGTGCCAACTCCGGCGACGGCGACTGTCAGCACGGGCGCGCTGAATATTCGGAGTGGGCCAGGGTTGTATTATGGGACGGTGACTTCGGTATACGGCGGAACGGTGCTGAACCTGCTGGCGCGGACGGCGGATAATGGCTGGCTGAAAGTGGCGCTGGCGAGCGGCGTACAGGGGTGGGTAAACGCGGGGTATGTGTTCACGAGCTACCCGATCAGCAGTCTGCCGGTGGAAGGTGTGGTTGTCACGCCACCGAGTTATCCGAGCTATCCAAGTTACCCGAGTTATCCCACTTACCGGACACATGTTGTCCAGGCGGGTGAGAATTTGTTCCGAATTGCGCTGCGGTATGGCGTGAGCATGTATGACATCGCGGCGCTGAATGGAATCTATAATCTGACGCTGATTTATGCGGGACAGGTGCTGTTGATCCCGTAGCGAATCGCCGATAAATTTAGGTAAGCCTAAGTTTGATCTAAGGCTTGCCTTTTCTCGCTTGATGGCGGAGATTGTTGATCTTCGCCTGGAATTTTCCGCGTCAATTTCGAATTTTGGA
>CAYYNB010000069.1:5541-28896 GCA_964472565.1 uncultured Anaerolineaceae bacterium | reverse complement strand
CCGCTTTCAGCGTTTTGAACCTGAGAAGTTTGACAAAGTGGGGGTTTTGTAAAACTTGGTCGATTTTCTGCCCCCCCCTTTGAATCGAGCGCACTGAGTTCTGAGTTATGAGTTTTGAAAAGTGCGATGGGGCTTGTACACAGAATAGCACAGATGTTCGAGAATGTCATGGTCGTGGATGACTAACTTGAGTGACTAATTCGGATGGTGAAACATAAGAATAGAGGAGGTAGTAGGCCAAGCCCTGCCCCTACGAAAATGTCGATTACCGATCCTGGTCGATCAGGCCCTGTTGGATGGCGAGGGCGACGGCTTCGGTGCGGGTTTCGACATTTAATTTTTCCAAGATCGAACTGACATAAAATTTGATGGTGGACACGCTTAAAGATAATTTTTCGGCAATCTGCGGATTGGTCCAGCCCTTCGCCAGCAGTTCAAGGACATCCAGTTCGCGATCCTTGAGGCTGGTCAGGGCAGACGAGGGGCGGGTGTGGGCGCGGATCAACGCCTGGGCCGCTTCAGGGGAAAGGGTCGTTTTGCCCGCGTAGGCATCTCGAATGGCGCGGGCCATGTCATGAATCGAGGCGTTTTTGAGCAGATAACCAATCGCCCCGGCTTGCAGCGCGGCTTCAACACGATCCTCATCGCCAAAACTGGACAGAATCAGGACGGGAATGTCGGGATAGCGGGTGCGGATGGCGTGCGTCGCTTCGATGCCGTCCACCTGGGGCATTTCGAGGTCCATCAATACCACGTCAGGATGCAGCGATTCGCATAACTGCAACGCCTCGGCCCCGTCGGCGGCCTCGCCGATCATCACGAGATCGGGAAAAGCGCGCAAAAAGTTCGCCAGACCAGACCGCACAATGGCATGGTCGTCAGCAATAATCACACGGATTTCAGCGCTCATGGTTTACTCCAGGTCAATGCAATCGTTGTGCCCTGCCCCGGTACACTGTCAATCTCAAGATCGGCACCGACCTCCTCGGCCCGTTCCCGCATATTGATCAAACCAAAGTGACCGGGAACCAGATCATCCTGAGAAAAACCTGTGCCATTGTCGGCGATGGTCAAAACGACAAACCCGGCATTCCCCCGGCAGTCGATCCGAACGGCAGGGGCGCGGGCGTGGCGCAGAATGTTATTGATCGCTTCCTGCGCGATCCGGTAGCAAGCCAGATGAATATCGGGCGGAAGCTGGATGGCGTCGTCGGTCTGCACCTCGACGTCGGCATTGGTGCGAATCTTCAGGATGCTGCCCAACTGGTGCAGCAGCGTGCCGAGACTCATCCGGGTCAGCGTATCGGGGCGGAGTTCGAGCAGCAGCACCCGCATCTCGGCCAGTGCTGCCTGCGCCAGATCGACAATCTGCTGCAAGCCGCTCTCGATCAGATCGGGCTGGTCGCGATACTGGTAAAGCAGGGTTTCGGCCATGACACTCGTCGAAAACAAGGTTTGACTGACGGCATCGTGCAGATCGCGGGCCAGCCGCTCGCGTTCGCGGACAGCGGCAAGCTGTTCGGCCTGCTGCAACACGTGATACAGCGCTAACTGTGCCTCCACACGGGCGATCACCTCTTCGACCTGGAAGGGCTTGGTGATGTAATCCACGCCGCCGGACTGGAAGGCTTTGAGCTTTAACTGGGTGTCTTCCAGCGAACTGATAAACACGACGGGAATCTGGCACAACAGCGCATCCGCTTTGAGTTCGCGGCAGACTTCGTAACCATCCAGGCCGGGCATACGAACATCGAGCAGAATCAGATCGGGCTTGATGGTCCGGGCGGCGATGAGGCCCATTGCCCCGCTGACGACGGCGCGCACGGTATGGCCGCGCTCTTTCAGGATGGTTGAAAGAAGCTGCAAATTGGCCGGTTTGTCGTCAATAATCAGGATGTCGCCGCGCGGCGCACCCGGTTGTTTGTCCATCGTGCATATCCTCCCGGCCTCCTTTCCCCGCACACGGAGAAAGGAGGGGAAAAGCGGGCGCAGCAAGCCGACGCCCCCCTACAAACCGGCGAAAAAAACGTTTTCGTGTGTCGCAGTGAGGCTATTATAACACCCCCCGTTCCGAGGTATACTTGATTCAAGGTGATGCTTTATGACCAAAAAAATCTTTGTACTGGCACTGTTGATCAATATTTTGGGATACCCTCGGGGCGCAGAGGGACAACACAACCCCGACCACAAACCGATCACCCTGGCCTTTGTCGCCGGGGTGACAGATGACCCGTTTTATATCACCGTGCTTTCGGGACTCCAACAGGGAATCGCGGATGTCATGGCCCCGGTGGAACTGATCACCGAAACCCCGGCGCTCTTCGCGCCACACGAACAGATTCCGCTGATCGACAAGCTGATCGAACGCGGCGGCGTGGATTATCTGCTGGTCGCGCCAACAGACCGTGAGGAATTGATCCCTGTGCTGGAAAAGGCGTATGCGGCGGGGATGCAGATCATCACGGTGGATACGTTCATTGGGGATGGGGATTATCAATCGGGCAACGTGACATTTCCGATTATGCATATCGGGTCGGATAACTACACCGCCGGATTCAGGGCATGTCAGGCACTGGCGAGTAACCTGGGCGAAGGGGCCAGCATCTATATTCAGCATGCCGGATCAGGGATCAGCACGGTGGATCAGCGCGAAGTGGGGTGCAGTGACGCGGCGTATATCTTCGGGCTGGATGTGGCCGGGGTGGAATATAACGAGGACGATCCACAGATCGCCTTCGAGCAGACTACCGCCGCGCTAGACGATTATCCGAACCTGGGCGGCATTTTCGGGACCAATTACGCCGGGGCGCAGGGGGCCGGACTCGCGGTGCAGCAGGCGGGATTCGAGGGCCAGGGCAAAGGGGTGGCGAGTGATGCCACGACTACCGCCATGAAACTGCTGGATGACGGCGTGATCACAGATGTGCTGGCGCAGAAACCGTATGATATGGGGTATCTCGCGGCGGCGCTGGCGGTAGCCCATGCGCAGGGCTATGAGAGCATCCCGAAGCGGCTGCCGGTGGATTATGTGCTGATCAATGCCGAAAACATGCACGATCCGGCGATCACGTCGAGCGTGTATTCGTCGCAGATTCAGGAATTACAAGCGCCGCTCGATGATTTGCAGATCGGATTTGTGCCGGGCGTGGATCAGGACCCATTTTTTCTGACGATGACGCGGGGGGTGTTTTATGCGGCGGCGGTGTACGGCGTGGAGGTTGTGCGAGAAGCCCCGGAACATTTCTGGCCGTCGGATCAGATTCCGATTATTGAACGGCTGCTGGCGCGGGGGGAAATGGATTATCTGATCACCGCGCCAACAGATGTCGAGGAACTGATCCCCATTCTGCAACACGTGGATGCAGCGGGAATCCCGGTGATCACGGTGGATACGTTCATTGGGGATGGCGATTATGAGGCGGGAAGCGTCACTTTTCCGCTGACGTACATCGGGTCGGATAACTGGCGCGGCGGGTATATCGGGTGCAGCCAACTGGCGATGGCCGATATTCTGGGGACAGGCGCGAAAATTTATATCCAAAATGTGCGCGTCGGAATCAGCACGACGGATCAACGCGCGCTGGGGTGTCAGGCGGCGGCGGATGATTTCGGGCTGGAAGTCGTGGCAATGGATTACAGTAACAACGTAGTCGAAGACAGCGTGCAGCAGACGATTGCCGTGTTGAGCAAACACCCGGATATTGTGGGCATCTTCGGCACAAATGTCTTCAGCGCGCAGGGGGCCGGAACCGCCGTTCAGGAAGTAGGGCTGGATGGAATGGTCGAAGTGGTGGCGTTTGATTCCACCGAATTTGCGATTGACCTGCTGTATCAAGGGACGGTGACACAGGTGATCGCCCAAAAACCGGCGGATATGGGCTATTTTGCCGTACTCAGCGCGGTGGCGCAGGCGCGCGGGGTACACAGTATCCCCAAACGCTGGCCGACAGGGTATGAGGTTATCCATATTAACAACGTTGAAGATCCCGATATTGCCCGGTTTATTTATCGAGAAAATCAAAATGACCATCCCGATTAAACCCTCGCGTTCGTGGCTGCCGGGTAACATCCGCGGGAAGCTGCTGGTGGCCTTCATCACGATTGATGTGCTGCTGGTGGTCAGCCTGGGCGGATTGTCTTACTTTACGGCCCGAAATGCGCTGCGCAACGAGGCCTTTGCCGGAATCGAAGCGCTGCGCGCGGCACGATCCGAACAGGTGCTGCTGTGGTTTAATGACCGGCAGCGGGAGGCGCTCACCCTGTCGGAAAACCCGGAAGTGATCGACTCGGCGGCGACGGCGATCAACAGCCTGGATGCGGGCGTGGATGCGGACGATACCCGCGAGAAGAATCTGCAAATGATCGCGCGGCTGTACCGGGGGAATCCTGACCTGCGCGGCGCGGGTGACGAGTCGATCTACAGCATGTTTCATTTTCGGGCGCACCCGTTTTATCAAAAGCTGCAAAGTATCAATTTTTATGACGACATCCTGATCATTTCGCTGAATGGGGACGTGGTGTACAGCGTCAGCAAACGCCAGGATTTCGCGGAGAATGTGCTCGAAGAACCGGATGCGGTGCTGGCGGTGCCGTTCCAACAGGTGATGCAAAACGCGGACGTGCCCGGCTTCACGACGTTTACCGATGTGACATTCTATGACCCCGCCAAAAAGCCGGTGGTGTTTTTTGCCGCGCCGATCTTCAAAAAGGATAAGCCGATTGCGGTGCTGGTGCTGGAACTGCCCGTCGATACACTCAACACGCTGCTGAATCTGCGGGATGGACTCGGCAAAACGGGCGAAACGTATATGGTGGGCGGGGACGCGCTGTTTCGCAGTGACTCGCGGTTTCTGGATACGCTGGGCGTGGAAACAACCATTCTGAACGGCGCGGTGCGCGTGGATACGCAGGCCAGCCAGTCGGCGTTACGCGGCGAAACAAAGACGCGCATCATCACCAGCTACCGGGGGGTGAAAGTGCTCAGCGCGTGGAAGCCGCTGGTGCTGCAAGCGCCCTCCCCCACCAACCCCAACGGGATCGTATGGGGGCTGATCGTCGAGAAGGAGATTTCAGAAGTCGAAGAACCGGCGGTGCAACTGCTGGTATCGATCCTGTTTTTATCGGTGCTGGCGAGTCTGGGCGTGTTCGGATTTTCGTATTTTATCTCCAGCCAGATTTCCAACCCGCTACGCCAGCTCACCGACACGGCGGAACGGATCACGTCGGGCCAGCTCAACCAGCAGGTGAACATCGTGGCACAGGGCGAGGTCGGGGTGCTGGCGTATGCCTTCAACAAAATGACAGGCCAACTGCGGGCGCTGATCGATAACCTGGAAGAGCGCGTCAACGCCCGGACGCGCGACTTGCAGATTGCGTCGGATGTGTCACGGCAGATCACGACGGTGCTGGATATTGAAAAACTGCTGCAAGACGTGGTGAAACTGACCGCGAGCAGTTTCAATTTTGCAGTGGTGTTCGTGTATCTGCTGGACGAACAGCGGCAGATGCTGAACTGCGCGGCGGGCGCAAATGCCGACGGACAGATCATTGAACTGCGGCACGACATCCGGCTGAACGCAGTGCCCAACGTGATCGCATTGGCGGCGCGCACGCGCGAACTGACGATGGTGAACGACGTGCAGCAGTCCTCACACCCCGCCTTCCCCGATACGAAATCGGAACTCGCCATTCCGATGATGCTCGGCAACCGGCTGCTGGGAATTTTTGATCTGCAAAGCGAACAACTCAACCGTTTTGGGCGCGAGGAGATCAACGTGTTGAAGACACTGGCCGAACAGATCGCGATTGCGGTGCGCAACGCGCAGCTTTTCGCGAATGTGCAGGCGGCGCAGTCAGCAGCGGAAACGGCGAACCAGGCGAAAAGTATTTTTCTGGCGAATATGAGCCACGAACTACGCACCCCGCTTAACGCGATCCTGGGATTCTCGCAGTTGATGGTACGCGACTCCGCGACATCGCGCACACAGCGCGAATATCTGGACATCATCAGCCAGAGCGGGGAATATCTGCTGCAACTGATCAACGATGTGCTGGAAATGTCGAAGATCGAAGCAGGGCGCGTCCCACTGAATCCCGAAAACGTCGATTTTTACCATCTGCTGCTGGGGCTGGAAGATATGCTCAAAGTGCGGGCCAGCAGCAAAGGGCTGTATCTGGTCTTTGAGCGCACCGAACGGGTGCCGCCGTATATCAACGCCGACGAAAGCAAGGTCCGGCAGGTGTTGATCAACCTGATCAGCAACGGGATCAAGTTCACGCAGCGCGGCGGTGTGACGGTGCGCATCGATTACGACGACGGGCGGCTGGTGTTCGAGGTTGAGGATACGGGGATCGGGATCGAGGAGGACGAACTTGGCAAGCTGTTTGAAACTTTCACCCAAACTCGCAGCGGGCAAGAATCGCACGAGGGGACCGGGCTGGGGCTGCCGATCAGCCGGCGTTTTGTGCAGTTGATGGGCGGCGAGATCACAGTCAGAAGCCAGCCGCAGAAAGGTTCGATCTTCACCTGCCGGATTCCGGTGGGGCTGGGCGAATCGCCCAGCAGCCAACTGCCGGAAGTCCACCGCCAGGTGATCGGGCTGGCACCAGGACAGCCCCGCTACCGGATTCTGATCGCGGAGGATAAATGGGAAAGCCAGGTGCTGCTGGCGAAACTGTTAGAACCGATTGGCTTCGACGTGCTGAAGGCGAACAACGGGCAGGAAGCGCTCAGCCTGTTCGAACAAGAGCAGATCGATCTGATTTTCATGGATATGCGCATGCCGGTGATGGATGGCTACGAAACCACGCGCCAGATCAAAGCGCGGGATCGGCAGATGCCGGTTATCGCGCTGACGGCGAGCGCCTTTGAGCACGAACGCGCGGAGATTCTGGCGAGCGGGTGCGATGACTTTATCCGTAAACCGTTTTATGCGCCCGACATCTTTGAGCGGCTGGCACGCCACCTGCCGATCCGGTTCGTGTACAAGGATCAAACCACCGAACTGGACCCCGCTGTGGTGGAAAACCGCCTGACGCTGGATATGCTGGTGGCGCTACCGGGCGACCAGATCGCGCGGCTGCATCAGGTGGCGATGGCAGCGCAGGCGGACGAAATGGAGCGGGTGATCGAGCAGATTCGGGCACAGCATCCCGTTACCGCTGACGCGCTGGCAGAACTGGTGCATCATTTCCGCTTTGATGTGATCATGGAACTGACCGAACGATTGGTAAGCAGGCCGCTATTAGCCAATCGGCCAATAGAAGGTTAGACGGATGCCCGGTGAAAAACCGGGCGTTTTTTTATATGCTGTTCAATACAGTTCTTTTGTATTTAGAAAGGGATAAAAAATGTTCAAAAAGTTACTCGTTGTTGTACTCGCCCTGACGATGCTGGTCGCGCTGGCCCCTTCCAGCCCGAAAGCGACCCAAGCTCAAGACGACGTGATTAAAATTGGTTTTCTCCCCGGCGTTGTAGACCCCTTCTATCAGGTTATGGAAATTGGCGTGAACAAGGCCGCCGAAGATTTCGGTCTTGAAGTGGTGGTTCAGTATCCCGACTCATGGGACATCACCCTGCAAGAACCGATTCTGCAAGCCTATATCGCGCGCGGCGACCTGGATTACATCATCATCGCCCCGGTTGACAAGGAACAGATGATTGGCCCGCTGCAAGCTGCGGTTGACGCCGGAATCAAGGTCATCACGGTTGATACCTTCCTGGGCGATGGCGACTACATCAACGGCCCCGTGACCTTCCCGCTGAGCTACATCGGCTCGAACAATGTCGAAGGCGGCAAGATCGCAGCGGAAGCGCTGGGTGAACTGCTGGGCGGCGAAGGCAAAGTCTACATTCAGAACACGAATGAAGGTGTGAGCACCACCGAACAGCGTTCGCAGGGCTTCCAGGAAGGTATTGCAGAATTCCCCGGCATGGAACTCGTGGGTGAAGAGTACTGCCTGGATGACGCCAGCATCGCCACCGAACAAACCTCGGCAGTGTTGCAGCGCGAACCCGAACTGGCCGGTATCTTCGGCGTGAACGTCTTCAGCGCCCAGGGTGCTGGTACAGCGGTTTTGAATGCCGACCTCGGCGGCGCGGTCCAGGTTATCGCCTTCGACGCGACCTCGTTCGCGATTGAACAACTGCGCGCGGGCACGATCAGCATGGTGATCGCTCAGAAACCGTTCGACATGGGCTATCTCGCGGTTGAATTTGCGATGGCCGATGCGCGCGGCGTGACCAGCCTGCCGAAGCGCGTCCCCACCGGCTATGCCGTGATCAATGCTGAGAATGTGGACGATCCCGAAATCGCCCGCTTCATCTATCAGGTTCCGTAAATCACCACTTTTTAACACGGGAAGGGGAGGCTTTTTGCTCCCCCTTCCCCCTGCAAAAGAATTATTTCAGGAGAATTACAGAATGACGGCAGATCTTCAGGTCAAAACGGCGACGAGCGCCAAGCGCCTGATTCCCCAGGAATTTAACGCCAAATTGCTGATCATCATGATCAGCCAGGTATGGTCATGGCTGTTCCTGCTGGCGGTAATCACCTACTTTTCGATCAAAGGGGAAGGCTTTTTCACGATCCGCAACTCGCAGAATATTCTGACGGCCATCGTGCCTATCGTGCTGATGGGTATCGGACAAACCTATGTCATCATCACGGGGGGCATTGACCTGTCGGTAGGCTGGGTGATGGGGTTATCGTCGGTGATCTCAGCCAAAGTGATGCAGCAGTTAATCCTCACTGACCGGCCTGAAGTGTTTACCGAACTCTTTAAATGGACGGATAAAATTGGACTTTCCGCGAACTGGACGGCCATTATTATCGGTTTCCTGGCCGGGTTCGGCGTGGCGTGTCTCGCCGGACTGATCAATGGGGCCATCATCGCCAAACTGCGCGTCCCCCCGTTTATCGTGACGCTCGGTGTGTCGTTTGTGGCGCGCGGCATCGGCTGGATTTTGTCGGATGGCAACGTGGTCGGCGGACTGCCGGACGAAATCCGGCGGTTGGGCTTGAATCCGCTGATGTACGTGGTGCGCGGCGAAGGCGGCGGGATTTATTTCTTCGAAAAACCAGAACTGGCTGATCCGCGGATGAAATTAATGATGGACCGCGTGTTCAACTGGCCGGTTGTGATCACCTTTTTTATTGTGATCCTGGCGATCTGGCTGCTGCACAAGACCAAATTTGGACGCCATACCTTTGCCATCGGCGGCAACCGGGAAGCGGCGCTGCGGGCGGGCGTTCCGGTGGACCGGCATATCATCATGCTGTATACGCTGTCGGGCGCAACCGCCGGGATCGCGGGTTTTTTGTACAACGCGCGGTTTGTGGGCGGCTCGGCGAAGGCGGGCGACGAACTGCTGATGATGTCGATTGCAGCAGTGGTCATCGGCGGCGTAAGTATGATGGGCGGCGCGGGACGGATGAGCGGCACGCTGGTCGGGGCGCTGATTCTGGCCGTGCTGGAAACCGGCCTGGTGATGACCGATGTTGAAACGTTCTACAAGTATATTGTGGTCGGGATCGTCATCATCCTGGCGGTGTTGATTGACCAGGCACGCGACCTCGTGATCGGGCGGGCAGAAGCAATGGGGACGTCAGAATGAGCGACATGGAGCCGATCTTAAAAGTCGAGAATCTGGTCAAGCGGTTTGGCGGCCTGACGGCCCTGGACCATGTCAGCCTGGAACTGTATCCGGGAGAGTGTATCGCGCTGGTGGGCGATAACGGCGCGGGGAAATCCACACTGATCAAGATGGTGTCAGGAGTCTACCAGCCCACCGAAGGCCAGATGTATTTTATGGGCCGCCGCCTGCAAATCGCGCGGCCATCCGAAGCGCGCGATATGGGGATCGAAACGATTTACCAGGATTTGGCGCTGGCGGGCAACCTGAATGTGAGCGGGAATATTTTTCTGGGGCGCGAGATCAAAAAGCGCTACCTGGGGGTGATTCCGGCGCTGAACGAAAAGCGCATGCTGGAAGAGTCGAAAAATGTGCTGGCGACGCTGGACATCCATATTCCGCGCTTCACCGCCAAGATCGAAAAGCTGTCAGGCGGTCAGCGGCAGGCGGTGGCGATTGCGCGCGCGCTGTACTGGAACGCCAAGCTGTTGATCATGGACGAGCCGACGAATAACCTGGGCGTGGTGGAACAGAACAAAGTGCTGGGGCTGATCCACAAGCTGCGCGAACAGGGCGTGCCGATCATTTTGATCAGCCACACCATGCATGATGTATTTGCGGTGGCGGATCGGATTATCGTGCTGCGGCGCGGGCGTAAAGTGGGCGAACAACGCACGGCAGAGACCAACAGCGAAGAGATCGTGCAGTATATCATGGGTGTGCGCAACGACTTCGAACCTGTGCAATAATGTTTTGAGTTGAACGACATTAAAAGAGGCGCTAAGCGGCCTCTTTTAAATTTTGGGAGATGCAGACATGGCTTTGACACGCGAACAACACCACCATTACCAGGACATTGCCAGAGATTATTTTAAAAAAGCCGGGATCGTTCTGACGGAAGAAGAAGCCGCGACTATCGAGATCGCCGATCTGGGATTAGGGGAATACGAGCAGACAGGGCTGGCGCTGGTCACGTATATCAATACGGATCGCGTCTGCGCGAAGGAACTGATCCTGATGCCGGGGCAGACCTGCCCGCAGCACCGCCATCCAACAGTGGACGGTCAGCCGGGGAAGGAAGAAACGTTCCGGTGCCGCTGGGGGACACTGTACCTGTATGTGACGGGCGACCCCGCGCCAAGTCCGAAAGCGCAGCCGCCCGCGCACCGCCAACACACCTATACAGTGTGGCACGAAATCGTGCTGCATCCGGGCGAGCAGTATACGCTTCTGCCGGATACATGGCACTGGTTTCAGGCGGGGCCAGAGGGCGCGGTGGTGTCGGAGTTCAGCACGCGCAGCACGGACGAAAACGATATTTTTGCCGATCCAGACATCAAACGCGCGCCGGAAATCGCAGATTAAGAGAGCGTCCGATGGTGTCGCCGCTGCATCCCATTTAACCTACAGCACGTTAGAAAATGGTTGCACCCCGACGGATCGGGGTGCAGTGGAAGCGGTGATCAACGGGAGCGCCACGATGCACCGGAATGGTAGCAGTCGTCGCAGATGCTGTAGGCGTGGTGCGGCGGCAGGCGGCGGTTACAGCGGGAGCAGCGGCGGGCCGAGTCGATGCGGCGCAGCAGCGCCAGATCGATCAGGGCGGACCATTCGGTTCGCTCCTTGCGGACCTGTTCCTCGTGCGGAGCGAACCAGTCGAACTCCCGGCGGCTCGCCAGCCAGAGATAGATGTCGGCGCAGTTGATGCTGTGCTCGGCGTCTTCCAGGTGGAGATCGTCGCGGATTTGCGGCGGGGGCGAAGGCGGCAGCGGCATGGCGCGGGTGCTGAGAATGGCGGTGGCACATTCGCGCCAGTACCAGCGGGTCGTCTCGCGCGTGGGGGCGTTGGTCAGCTTGATGGCCGTCGCCAGCCCCAGGTCGCGCACCTCGTCTTCATCGAGCATGCGCGCCAGTTCGATCTGTTCGGACAGGTCCGCCATCGTCAGGACGCCGCGCAGATTGTCCGGGATGGATTCGAGGGATGCCCACTGCTGCAAGCGATCGGCCAGAATGCCGGGCAGCATTTCGATGTCTTCCACGGTGGGGGCTACGCGCGCAAAAACGAGCGGATCGGCCTCCGCATAAAAGAGGTCGGACACGGTGCGCAGATTGTAGCGGGTGGTCGCGCCGACTTCGCCGGACGCGGAAATCCCGAAGCGCCCCGCCCTGCCGCCGATCTGCTGGACTTCGGCGGGCTTGAGCGTGCGCATCTGCTGGCCGTCGAATTTTTCGACCTCGTAGAAGCAGACATAATCGGCGGGCAGGTTCAGGCCCATGCCGACGGCATCCGTCGCCACGCAGATTTCGGTTTCGCCGTTGGCAAAACGATCTGATTGTTTGCGGCGAACTTCGGGCGGAAGATTGCCGTAGATGACTGAGACGCTGCGGCGCAGGTGTTCCAGTTCGGACTTGAGAAAAAGCACCATACGGCGGGAAAACGCGACAAGAATGGTACGCGGCGGCAGGTCATAGAGCGGCCAGGGCTTGTCGGCTACACGGATCGGCGCGAGGCGTTCGTGATCCTGCACGGCCATCGGGATAGCGGCGGCTTCGGCCAGCTTGCGGATCAGGCTTTCTGCCGTGTAGGGGCCGATCACGTGGATTTCGGGAGCCTGGGCTTCCATCAGGGCGCGCGTCCAGGCCCAGCCGCGATCCGGATCGGCGAGCATCTGCGCCTCGTCAATGATCACGCAGTCGCCGCTTATGTTGGCGTTGAACATCTCAATCGTGGCGGCGGTGATACGCGCGCCGGGGATGGGAATATGCTCTTCGCCCGTCAGCAGATTACACGGGACGCCGCGCGCATTCAGGCGATCAAAAACTTCGAAGGCCAGCAGACGCAGCGGGCCGAGATACCAGCCGCTGCCCGCCTGGGCCAGCGCATTCAGTGCGTCGTGGGTTTTGCCGCTGTTGGGCGGGCCAAGATGTAGAATAATCTGCTGCTGGGCGCGGCGGTCATTTTTCCAGGTGGGAAAAGCCGCAACCAGCCGGGCGCGCAGCGATTCGCGGCGTTCAATTTCGACCTGCCAGCGAGTCTGGGCTTCTTCATCTTCACGGGCGCGTTCCTCGCGGACATGCACGCGCCATTCCGCTTTTTTGGCGCGAAGCTGTTCGCGGAATTCCTTGAGCGTGGACGGAAGACCCCACCGGCCCTGAATTTGTGCCCAGGTGGGCAGCGTGCGGCTGATGTTGGCTTTTTGCAGCCGGTAGCGCACCGCTTCAGCGGTCAGCCCGGTTACAATCGCAATATCACGGGCTTTGATCTGCTCAAAACCGGCGATCTGGGCGGCGAGATTCGGATCAGCGACGGCGGCTTCGATCTGTTGAGCAGACAAGCGGGTGTGGCCTTCGGGGTCTGTCACCGACGTCAGCAAGCCGCCTTTTGCGGCATCTTCAAGCGTGGCGGGCTTCGCGCCAAGCCGTTTCGCGGCATTGCTCAAGGTATATGTACGGGCGACTGCTTTAGAGCGAACGGTGATCCCCTCGCGGGCACCGGGGCGCAGCAGATCACCCGCCGCTTCTAACACGGGGAGCCAGTCTTCATCGTGAATACGGCTGGCCTCTTCCGCCGCATCCTGGGCCAGATTCGCGTCGGCCTTTTTAGGACGGACCCACATGGCGGGCATAACACTTTTACGCGACGTGACCCAAAAGGATACCAGATCGCCCGCGTTGACGAGATCGTTGATATTCTTGCGCCCGAACTTCTCAGACAGCGTTTCGCGGGGGGCGGTGCTGCCGGGCTGGACAGCCAGAAACTCGAAGACCTGCTGGCGCGAATCTTCCAGGCGCAGCGAACGGCGAAACGCGTTCACGGTGGTTTCGCTGACATGCAGGGGATCATAGATCATCTCGTCCATGCGGCGAAGCGCTTTTTTATCCAACAGCAAGCGCAGCCGGGCCTCATCTTCCGGGGACTGCACCAGCGTTTCGGATGTAACAAAGCCCTGGGGCAGCAGACGGTTGATCAAGTGGCGATCCTCGTCGGAGAGCACCGCTTCACGCGCAGCCAGCCGATCCCGGATGGGCGCGTCGAAAAATGTGCCGTCGCGTTTGACAGGCGGGATCGGGGGGCGCACCCCTGGATAAAAGGCACGTACCTGTTCCGGCGTCACACGAGCCGGATCGTAATAAAAGGCTCCTTCCCGCTCGATCCATCCAGCGGTACGGGCTTCTTCGATGACATCCGGCTCCACAACCATCCGCTTGGTCAACGTCGCCTTGTGCAGCAGCCCTTCGGGCACACGGGCGATCAGATCAGCCAAAAGCTGTGGAGTCGCTTTGATTTTCTTTGACATAAGCTCCAACTATCTGTTTACAACATCCATTACTCGTGATTGTACCGAAACGAATCTGACACCCCCACGGCCTGCCAGCAGGAGATAGGCGTACATGAGCGCTCCGCTGCCGAGGCCCACCAGAACCTTCACTGTAGAAGGTGTATCTGAGGGGGAAATAAAACCTTCGATTAATCCGGCGATCACCAGCAAGGGAATCGAAATCACAATGAGCGAGACCGCGCGCTGCGCCGCCAAACCGAGCGCATCACGGCGCGAATAGGGGCCGGGGTTCATCAACGCCCAACCCATTTGCAGCCCTGCCCCACCTGCCATAAATATCACACTCAACTCGATCACGCCATGCCCAATCATAAAATCGAGCAGGGTATCGCCAAAACCGTAATGCGAGGCTAACCCCAGGACCGCGCCCACATGCAAGCCGTTCATCGCCAGCAGGTAGACCGCAAAAAGGCCCAGCGCCACACCCCCACCAAAGGCCAGAATCGCCACCCGGATGTTATTGGTCATAATAAAGGCGGAGGCATACGGACGATCCTCAACGGGGATGTTGGTCCAAATCGACTCATTCTCCAGCGTCTCGCGGACTTCCTGCAAACCAAGCGGTTCGGCCAGATTCGGATCGGTGTAGGCGTAGATATAACCGATCAGGGCGGGGATAAAAAACAACAAACAGGCGGTCAGGGTAAACAGCCCAGTGCGGCGGTAGGTCTGCGGGATCACACGGGTGAAATAACGGAGCGCCTGGCGATAATTGCTCACATCGGACTGGTATAAATAGCTGTGCGCCTGGGTCAGCAAGTGATTCAGATAGGTCGTCACACGCTCGCCGGGATAATCGCGGCGAGCCTGGGCAAGATCGGAGGTCACAGCGCGGTAGAGCACACCGAGTTCGCGCACCTCGGCAGCGGTTAGCGGACGGCGGCCCCGGTGCTGGTTGAGCAGGGTTTGCAGGCGTTCCCAGTCATTTTGGCGAAGTCTGATAAAATGATGAGTGTTCATTATGCCTTCAGGGAAAAAATTTGAACCACTACAACGATGTAATAGAGATTGATACGCCGGAAAATGTGGCGCTCGAAGCGGAAATTGCCGGATTCGGGAGCCGCTGTGTGGCGGCGATGATCGATTATTTGATCATTTTTGTGATGATGTCCACTTTTTCGTGTTTGTTCGCCCAAGCGGCAGGCGGGGTAGACAGCGGGACAACCGCCCTGGTGATCTGGCTGCTGGTGCTGTTTTTCATTTTTATGTTTTATCACCTGGCATTTGAATTTCTGCTGAACGGGCAAACACCGGGCAAACGCTACGTCAAAATCCGCGTGGTGCAGGATAACGGACTGCCCGCCACCACCAGCGGTTTGCTGATTCGAAACTTCGTGCGCATCTTCGATTTTCTGCCGATGTTTTATGGATTCGGGCTGGTCGGGTTGTTCATGAGCAAACACACGCAGCGGCTGGGCGATATGGCGGGGCGAACGCTGGTGATTCATGAACGGCCCGTGATCACGCTCAAAAACCTGAAAGAGCACCAGGCCGTAGTGTACTATTTCGTCAACACGGGGGGAGCGCTGCCCGTCTATATTGATACCGCCAAGCTGACCGCAGCGGATCGACAAGTCGCAGTGGATTATTTGCAGCGGCGCGCCCACATCGAACAGCGGGAATATGTGGTGGTGCCGCTGGCGCAGCGGATCGCGGAACGGATGGGCGTCGCACAGTTGATCATGCTGGCGTCGCCGTATGCCGCCGAAGAATTCGTGGAACAGGTCGCGCTGGCGTTTGAGCGACATGAGCAAAGCGCCGATTTGCCCTGGTTTCAGCCGTTCTAAATTCATGTGAGATGCCGCGCCTTTAGTTCCAGATAACGATTCACAACGGCCATCGTCAGGTGTTCGGCGTCCACGTCCAGAGTCAACACGCCGCGATGCTGCAACTGATCCAACAACAGCCGACGCTCCAAAATCATTTGCTCGGCCACTGCGCGGCGATAAACCGCTTCGGATGTATCGGGAGTCTGGTGGGCTTCGTGGTCAAGGGCAGGATCGCGGATGGTGACGATCATGGGCAGGTGATGGGGACGGAGGCGGGGCAGATATTTCATAAGCGATTCGGAGGCGCGCGCCCCGCTGAGATCGGTAAACAGGACCATCAGGGAACGCTTGCTGCTGTAGGCGCGGAGATAGTTCAGGGCACGGCCATAGTCGGCTTCGGCAGGCTGGCTTTCGAGCGCGTACATGGTATCGAGCAGCTTCTGGAACTGGGCGCGCCCGGTGTGGGGAGCGATGTAATGCAAAACCTGATCGGCAAATACCAACAGGCCGACCTGATCGCCTTTGAGATTCGCCACATAGCTGAACAGCAGCACGCTGTTGATCACACAATCGACTTTCGACATATCCCAGGTGGTGCCGCCCGGATCGTGAACGCGGATCGGGCTGCGCATCATACGGCCTACATCAAGCACGATCATCACGCGCTGGCTGCGCTCCGGCTCAAAATCCATGCTGATCGGTCTGGCGCGGCGGGCGGTGGCTTTCCAGTTGATGATGCGATAGGGATCATCGGGCGTGTAATCGCGCAGGCTCTCAAACGCTGTGCCTTCACCACGCAGCCGCACATTGTGCAGGCCGATCTCGGAAAGCTGATCGCGGCGGGCCAACAGATCGAACTTGCGGATTTCGTAGAGATTCGGGTAGACCTTGACCGGCGCGGCAGCGGGAAGAATGCCCTGGCGGATGACAAAATGCAGCGGGCTGGTCCAGCGCAGGTTGAGATTCCCAAAGGAATAATCGCCGCGTTTGAGGGGGCGCAGTTGGTAGGATAATTCGGCAGATTCGCCCGGCTGGAGTGTTTTTTCCAGATAAGCAGTCTCAGCGCCAACAAACAACAAAGGCGGCTCGTCACGGATGAAAAGCTGGACCGGATGCGGCGCGGCGGAATGAACAGCAAGCGTAACCCGGTTCAAGGCTCCAAGCGATAATTTTGGCTCAAAATGGCGATGCACCCGAAACTGGGCAACTTTGCCCGCCGCACGCCAATCGTAAACCAGCAGCAGCGCCAATCCGAACGCGAGCAAGACCGCTACGGGCACGAGAAAGGGAAGCCACGTGCCAAGCAGCATCAGAATCGGGGCGAGCAACGCCAGGGCGAGAAAACGCGGAGTCAGCACGGTTAACGCGGCACCTCAATCTGATGAAGCAGGCGTTGGAAAACCGTGTCGGGGTCCAGCCCTTCGATTTCGGCTTCGGGACGCAAATAGACCCGGTGGCGCAGAGTCGGCGGCACAAGGGCTTTGACATCGTCGGGGACAACAAAATCACGGCCAAAGAGCGCGGCGCGGGTCTTGGAGGCCAACAGCAGCGCGACACTGGCGCGGGTGCTGGCTCCCAACGCGAGATCGGGGTGGGAGCGAGTGGCATTCGTGATGGCGGCGATGTAATTCAGAATGCCATCTTCCACCTGCACAGCGCGGATCGCTTCACGAATCTGGGGAATGTGGCGCGGCTGGAACAGCGGCTTAAGCCCGACAGCCGCGAGATTATGCGCATCGAACCCGGTATGATAACGGCGCAGCACTTCGACTTCCTGCGCGAGGGGCAGATAAGTGATTTTGACCTTAAACAGGAAGCGGTCAAGCTGGGCTTCGGGGAGCGGATAAGTGCCATCCATTTCCACCGGATTCTGTGTGGCGAGAACCATAAACGGTTCCGGCAGAACCTGCGTGTTGCCTTCAATCGTCACCTGACGCTCTTCCATTGCTTCGAGCAGCGCGGCCTGCGTTTTGGCGGGGGCACGGTTGATTTCGTCGGCCAGCAGAATCTGAGTGAAGATAGGGCCGGGTTTGAGATTAAAGCGGCTGGTTTGCAGATCGTAAACCTGGGTACCGACGACATCGGAGGGCATGAGGTCCGCTGTAAACTGGATGCGGCCAAATTCCGCATCGATCAATTGGGCAAGCGTCCGCGCCAGCAGCGTTTTCGCCGTGCCCGGAACGCCTTCCAGCAGCACATGACCGCCGGTCAACAGGGCGATGAGCAGCAGGTCCACCGCTTCATCCTGCCCCACGATCACCTGGGCGGTCTGGGCGCGCATCTGGTCAGCCAGTTGTTGTAAAGCTTGTTGTGCGCTCAAGAGTGATTCCTTATCCAGTCATCCATACGCTTGACAATCGACACTAATTCCTGCTCGGTGATCTGCTGGGTTGGCGAAATGGCATCGAGCAGGGCCTGTAATTCGCCGGCATCTACTGTAGGGTCGTGCTGCGCAACCAACTGAGCAAGATCAGCGCGGCGCAGATCCACCCCATAACGCGACGATAACCAGCGGCCAAACTGAGTCCGGTAGTGCTGAAGGGTGTATTCGCGCTGACCGGAACGCCGCAGCAGATGGGCTATCGCACGGATAAATTCAACGGGTTCGCGGCGCAGTCGAGCATCCGGCAGGGGCATAGGCTGGCCGAAACGACGCCCGCGCAAAACCAGGAAAACCAGCACCAACACAAAAGCGGAAAAAATTCCCAGGCCGGGCACCGTGGTCAGAAACCAGAGCGTCAAACTTTCGGGCTGGGGTTCCTGGCCGTGCAGCGCCTCGTCAAAGCCGATCTTGCCGTCACGCGGGACGGTTTGCAGCAGATTCATGACTAACTGCGGGCTGCCGTCTTCCTGAAGGCCCAGGTTGGTAAAGGGATAAACGCTGGACATGACCCAAACGGTGCCCCGCCCTTCGGGGAAAGAGATCAAAACCGGCGATCCCTCTAGCGCTATATGGATCACCACATCCGTACGGGTGAAACGAAGATAGGAGATCGATTTGAGATGCAGCGAGGCAACGGGCGGCTGGATCAGAGTCGGCGCGGTCAAGGCAACCTGGGTATCGTAGAGTTGGAGATAGGATACCGTGATGTCATAGGGCGCTAAGACGCTGCCGAGGAAATAGGATGAGGTTCCGGCGACGATCAGGGTATGGCCCTGCTGCACCCAACGCTGCACCCGCTGCGCTTCTTCCGGCGTATAATATGTGTCCGGTTCGAAGATAAAAATAGCATCCAGTTCACCGGGTTGAATCGAATCGGAGACGAGTTCGCGCACCTCGTAACCGCTTTCGTCTAACCAGCGATGGAGCACCATCACACCGTCGCGCTCATCATTGCGCACACTAGCCGGACGCAGCGGAACCGTGGGAATCTGGTTGGCAACCAACAAACCGAGCAGCGCCAGCCCGATCAAACCCACTACCAGCAGACGGACATCACTCGTTTTGGTCATGACAGCAGCTTCAACTGCTCCACATGGTCACGGAACTGATCCACCATTGTTTCATCCACAGGCACAAAACCGTACCACACCCGGTCAAACACATTCACCACCCAGCGCAGCAGATCGTACACCGGGGGGCGCTGCATCACCTGCTGTAAATGTTCGACATTCGTCAACGCGGGATCAAAGTGGATGATGCCGCGCTCGTGCAGCGAAAGCAGACTGGACAGATAGAGATAACGGATCGCAGCGCGATAGTCCGCACTGGCACGCGATTCGGCGGCGCGTTGATCGGCGGCCTTGGATGTCGCGGGGATGTCCTCGGCGGTTTCGGTGACTTTGGCGGGCTGGATGTTCAGACTGCGCAAGACATACACCAGCGCGCCAATGGCAACCAATACGGCGACGATAATCAGAATCGTCCGGCTGAGGCCAGAAGACGGCCTCACATCGGGTGTATCACGCTGAACCGGCGCAGTTTCGCGAGGCTTATGCTTGACGCCGTAATCAAAGCGGTCATCGTCCAGCACGTCATCGAGATTGGATAACATGCCGGAGGGCAAGCCGCCGTGCGCCGCCTGATAATCGAGCAGCGCCTGAACGCGGGCCTGCAAGGTAACAGCCGTATTCAGGGTCAGCGGTGTACTCGCCCAGAGCCAGGCGGTATCAATCTGGATCAGCGTGCCATCCTGTAACTGCACCTCGTCCACGTTCCGCCACAAGACATCAATTTGTTGGGCAGCGGCATCAGGACTGCTGCCCGCAATAACACTCTTGAGAATGGCATTGGTCTGCTGCATTTGAAGCCAATAGGTGTTCTCGTCGAGGGTACGCCAAGCGTTGGATGCCGAAATAGGCGGCGGCGCAATACACACACCATACACCACATACACCAGAACGAGCAGAAGCGATGCTATATAACGCATCAGTCATAACCGCCTAAAACAAGATTAAGAAATACGCTGCCTAAGGCAGCTAACCCACAAAAAAGCAAAACCGCCATCAGGATGATCAGCAGGATGTTGAGAAAATCACGGCGGTTCAACAGCCAACCACGCGGCGATGGTGAATAAAAATCGCGGGGGTGTGGGTCGGGACTGTTCCACGTCAACATGAGCAGGTCCAGCCCTTCCAAGCGGACCCGCGTGTCATAGTACATAAGAGTCAAGCCAATGGGCAAAACGGGCATGGTGAAGATCGAAAAGATCATCTGAAGCACGGCGGTCACGGTGGTGGTTATGTCACCAGAGGCTGAGAACAAAAAACTGGTAATCGAATTGGCGGCTAACTGCATGAAGCCGCTGATGATCAGCATGGACAACACAAAACCGGACAGCGGCCAAAAACGGGCCTTGCCTAAATGCAGCGCGCGGTGAATCCCCTTACTGATGGGGACACGTTCGAGCATGATCACCGGAACGATAAAAAAGTAAAGGGACAGGCCGATATAAAAGAGAACCGGCATGGTGAAAAACAAGGGGAAACAGAGCGCCCCGGCAAAAGATACCGCTACCAGCAGCATGAAGAAGAGAATTGTGAGGAGCAGAAAAGCTAACGTTAATGCACCCAACCGCCGCCGTGAGTCGAGAAAGGCGCGAAGAATGGTCGGGTTGCGCCCCAGATAGTTTTCGGACGAGATATACGTGATCAGGCCGTTCACCACAATAATCTGGATCACATAACCCAGGACCAGTACCATAAAAACCAACATGACGCGGTTGAGAGTCTCGGAAAAAGCATACCAGGTTGGGGCCTCGCTGCTGATCTTGAATGACCGCTGAATCCCGATTCGGATCATGGTAAGTGGCACGCTGACCAGTGCGGATGTCCCGGCAAAGGTGATAAAGTTTTCACGGTAGACGCGGAACGCGCGATCAATCACTTCTACAGTGCGAGCGGGCATCAGTCGCGTCGAAATAACGGCAGAATCCATCCAACAGCCTCTTCAAACGGTATCAAGCCCCCATTGTAGACCAGGATGTTTTTTTGCGCTTGATAAGGAGAGGCGTCAGTTTGAGACGCCTCTCCGGTGAATTAACCCTTGCACAGCTCGACGTATTCCATACGCAGGCGCGCGTCGGGCTGAATACCCAACACATCGACGAGGATTTCGGTAGTCAGGGAGGCTTTGTATTCGGCATCGCGCTGAGACCAGGTGCGCGATTTGATCTCAATATAACGGTTGGGCGCTTTGGGAACCATGATCTCATCGAGATTCACATAAAACAACACACCCTTATAGAGAATGTGCCAGCGGCGGCGCTCTTTGTGGATTTCGCATTCGTGGTTCGCCTGGAAGTATTCACGGTAGAACCGGAGCGGACGATCCGCCGGGGCGATAAAACGCGAATGGGAGAGCAGCACCGCATCATCGAATTCACGCTCTTTATCGTGAACGGTGTAGGTCAGGCGAGTGCGGACACTGGAAGGCTGGCCGTGTTCGTCGATAAAGTCATCTTCACGATAGCGGACGCGGCCCTGTTTTTCGTCGTCAAACAGCAGATAGGTATCGTACTGGCGATAGTGCGACTGGCGCACGATCTGAACATGGGAATGCTTGAGCAGGCGTTCGAGGATATTTTCGTCGTCGAGACGGGCCTTAACCTGAATCTCAAAACTCTCCTCCTGTTCGAGGCCGCCAATGGCGATCAGCTTGTTGAGAATGTTACCTTCACGGGCCATGACAAACTGATCAATCCGGCGGGCGTAATCCTCGGCTTCCGCTCGAATCTGTTGTTCATCCAGAGTCAGCAGGCAGCGATCTCGCATCAGCCAGCGGCCATTGACCATCACATGCTGAACATCGGCGGCATGGCAGGCGTAGACCACCTGCGAATAGACGCTGTTGGGATCCCGGCTGAAATGGGGATAGTTGTGCAGCGAACTGCGGTTGATGGTGATCATATCGGCGCGTTTGCCCACTTCCAGGCTCCCGGTGATGTCGCCCAAGCCAATCGCCTCGGCTCCCCAACGGGTTGCCATCAACAGCGCATCACGCGCGGGGAGCGTGGTGGGATCATAAGTCGCGCCCTTCGCCAGAATCGCCGCCAAGCGGGTTTCCTCAAACATATCCAGGTCGTTGTTGCTGGCTGCGCCGTCGGTCCCAATGCCTAACTTCACGCCGCGCTCCAACATCTCACGGATGGGGGCGATCCCGCTGGCAAGCTTCAGATTGCTGGTGGGGTTGTGCGCCACGCCGACCGCATGCTTGTGCAGCAGGCGAATCTGGTCTGAATCGACATGGACACAATGAGCGGCGATAGTTTTGGCGCGGAAGACACCGAGATCGGCTACGCGGTTGACCACTTTCTTTTCAAACTCGTTCTGGCTGTCTTCGGCTTCCTGGCGCGTTTCGAGAATGTGAATCTGAATGGGGACATCGTATTCAAGCGCGAGATCGGTACAGGCCTTCAGAATTTCGTCGGTGCAAGTATAGGGCGCATGCGGCGCGACGGAAGGCACGATCAGCGGGTGGCCTTTCCATTGTTCGATAAAACGGCGCGTGTAGGCAAGACTGTCTTCGTAACTGTCGGCGTCGGGCGAGGGGAATTTCATCACGGATTCGCCGCAGACACCGCGCAGCCCGGCCTCCGCTGTCGCTTGCGCCACGTCCGCCTCGTAATAATACATATCAGCAAAGGCTGTGGTCCCGCCCCGGATCATTTCGGCGCAGGAGAGCAGCGTCCCCAGGCGGCAAAAGTCGGGATTCACGAATTCGCGCTCGGTGGGGATCATGTAGCCCATCAGCCACACATCCAGGCGCAGGTCGTCGGCCAACGCGCGAAGCAGAGTCATCGGCATGTGGGTATGGGCGTTGACCAGCCCTGGCATAATATACTGTCCGCTGCAATCGACGACTTCGGAAGCCTGATACTGAGCTAAAATCTCATCTGTTGGGCCAACCGCAACAATACTATCCGCTCTGATCGCCACTGCACCATCGAGATAACGGTCAAAGGCGGCATTCATGGTCAGCACCACACCGTGAACCAACAAGCTATCTACTTGAGCCATAACATTAAGTTTCCTTTCTCCAGGTAAAATTCCGCCCATTATAGCCTATTCTGAAATTTGCTACCCGCGTACACAAAAAGCCCTCAAAAGCGCACCAAGCACCAAACACCAAACAAAAAACAAAAAACAAAAATGGGGCAATTTGTGAATTGCC
>CAYYNB010000069.1:0-5441 GCA_964472565.1 uncultured Anaerolineaceae bacterium | reverse complement strand
CACCAAACACCAAACAAAAAACAAAAAACAAAAATGGGGCAATTTGTGAATTGCCCCGACGTGAAAAGGCGCTATTGTTTGAAAGCTACTCAACCAGATTGAAGTTATCGATCCAAACGGCGCCTTTTTGAGCCGCTTCCCAGTAGCCCACGTTGACACTGATCCAGACGGCTTTGGAAGGGTCGAATTCATCTACGCCCTCAGCACCCACCCAATCGGGCTTGTAGAACTGGTTCCACCAAAGTGTGACAGTAGACCAGTCTTCGCCCTCGGTGCGCAATTCGACTTCAAAGGGAACCGCATCCGGGTTGGAGTCGTCGGCTAAACCGAGCGCCACCCGTACCACTACGTCTGGGGTATCGGCGCGCAATTGGAAGGTGATGCCGCTCGCATCAGCCCAGGCTGAGGTGGGCACAACTTCGCCGCCGCACCCGGCCCCGCCCCCGGCCTGAATATCAAAGGTCATTTGCAGGGCGTGGTCACTTTCAAAACCAGAGTCGGACAGTTGGCAATCAAAAAGGCTGCTCTCTTCATTGACATAGGTCCACCAGACATTGGGGAAATCGACTGTCTCAAAATCCTCAATGCGGGACATCTCGACAGCGGCTTCGGCTTCGTCGATACGGGGAACAGAGCCGGGGATAAAAGCCTGAATCGCCTGATCGACAAAGTCTACAAACAGCGGGCCGACGGTCTGGTTGGCGCGTTCGTTAGGATGGCTGTCATACTCGTCATCGGGGCGATAATCGGCGCGCAGATAACCATCCTCGTCGGCTAACAGGGTGTAAAAATCGAACACGACAAGATTCGGATACCCTTCCAAAAATTCGGGTGAGATCAGGTATTCGGCCCAACGACGCGCGCGGGCAACCGCTTCGGGTGAGGTGCTGTTCGGCGTCAGCGGGGGAATGGTCAGCGCAATAAACAGCTTATCGGGATGCTGGGCGATCACATCGCGGATGCTGGAAAAATAGGACTGGTAGGTTTCAAACTGCTCCTCGGTCTGAATGTCGGCATTGGGGAAACAGCTTTTGAAGATGATAACATCGTATTCCAGCATGTGGCTGAAGGTGTTCGCCGGCGGATCGGTCACGGGCTGGTTAAAAATACGTTCCCAGCCATCGGGGTCCGTATTATCATCGGGAACTTCCCAATTGACGCCAAGCCAGTTCCCTTCGGCATCCACCAGACCTTCGTCATTATAGCCGTGATCCCAAAATTCGTAACCGAGATCGGTGAACGCGGCACGCACTTCGCCCTGCTCGATCAGACCCAACCCGGTGGAATGATGCATAAAGATGATACGGACGGGTTCATCCTGGGCGAGCGCGGTGGGAGGTAGCAGGACCGGCAGAAGCAGCAGTACCAACAGTAAAACGATCCAAAGTCGGTGTAACATAGCCCTATCTCCTTCTCTCGTACCCTCAGTATACATCGAACTGCTGGCAGGACTGAGCGGATCGCGTAAAATGGTACAAGTACTGTGACTCAATCAAGCGAGACAGCCCATGCAACGAGAACTCCCCGGTGTGCAAGAGGTCCGATTTTTGGGCCGATTCTTACACCAGTTTTTTCTTAACCTGTACCGGACGCTGTACCAGGGGCGCGACTTTTTGCGTTCGATGGAAGCCGGCATCGTCGGCTTGTTTCTGGTGCAAGCCGTGCGCTATTTGTATGCCACGCTGTACGCTCGCGCCTCCAGCGCGGATCTGGTGCAGCGGGCCAGTTCACAAGCCCTGACCGGACAGCCCGGCATTGTGGAGATCGAAACGATCCAGCGCGAAATTATGGTGCTGGGCGTGCTGCTGCTTCTACCGCTGCTGGCGGTGATTATCGGACGGTGGCGCATCAGCTTTCCGCTCACGGTGCTGATGGTCACATTTGGGCGGGCGGCAGCGGTGCAAACGCCGGATTTGCGCGTAACCGCTACTTCGCTCGTGGTGGGAGCGGGACTGCTCTACCTGGCACTGATGATCCAACGGCGACCTTCGATTTTCCCGGCGAGTCTGCTGGTGGGATTCACACTGGAACAACTGATCCGCGCGTATGGCGATACGATGGATCATTCGTGGGACAGCAGCTACCCGGTAAGCCTGTTCAACCGCATTGATACCGAAGTCGGCATGCTGCTCTCCCTGGTATCGATTGGGCTGATCGCGCTGAGTCTGCTGGTATGGTTTATCGAAAATGATGAGCGCAAGCGCCAGGGGCCAGCCCCGCGCGGATTCCTGAATCTGTGGGGCGGGCTGGCACTCGGCGGGATTCTGTACCTGGAATTTATCCTGCTGGCGCTGCCGAATACCGTCGCCCACTGGGCGGAAGCGGATTATAACGGGATAGTGCCGTTGATCATCGCGGCGACAGCCCTGCCCCTGGTGCCCGAAGTGCGCGACATCGCGCGGCGATTCGCGGGGATGTTCGACGGAGCATGGCGCGGCTGGCTGTGGGTGCTGCTGCTGGGATTGCTGCTCGTGGTGGGGCGGCGGTACAACGGCATCCTGGCCGGATTAGCGCTGGTGTTCGCGCAGTTTATGGTCGGGCTGACGCTGTGGTGGATTTATCAGGTGGAAGGGGCCACCCCACCCCGCCGCCGCCGTTCACAGGAAGAAGATGACCGCCGCCGTTTCCGGCTGCTGCGCCGGATCGCAGAGCTGCGCCACCCGCTGACGCGCCCCTTCCGCGGGCATAACCTGACCGGGCTGGGCGTGATCTTCGGGACGGCGGCGTTTTTAGTGCTGGCGGTGGGTGATTATTTCACCTACGACTATGCCTATGTGCGCGATCTGTCCGATCCGTATGAGAATGTGAGCGAAGTGCTGCGCTCGTTCCGTAATATGGGGCTTGGCCTCGCGCTGATCGCGGCGCTGCTGCTGTCGATCCCGATGATCCTGGCGCGGCGGCGAATCCCCTGGCGCGGCGGTTCGACGGGCGCAACCCTGATGACCCTGGTGCTGGTGCTGGGGGCGAGTTACGGCGGGGCAATGGTGGGCAGCAGTGACGCCGTACGCCGCCCGATTAACCCGGACTGTCTGCGTATTGTCACGTTCAATATTCACGGCGGGTATTCGCAATTTTTCGATCCCAATCTGGAGCAAGTCGCGGAGCTGATCGAACTCAACGGGGCGGATGTGGTGCTGCTGCAAGAAGTGGACACCGGGCGCATGGCAAGTGCGGGCGTCGATCAAGCGCTGTGGCTGGCGCGCCGGCTGAATATGGAATGGGAGTTTTTCCCGCAGAACGAGGCGATGCAAGGACTCGCCGTTCTCAGCCGTGTGCCGATTGCCGAAGTGGACAGCGCACTGCTGGTCAGCGAGGGCAACCAGGCCGCCGCCCAACATATTATGCTTAATCCAGACGAGGGCGATCCACAAGCGGCAGACCTCGGCTATCTGCATATTTACAATACATGGCTGGGATTCCGAATGGCAGCACGTGACGGACAGCCTGTACCCGAAGATCAGCAGGATCAAACACGGCAGTTGAATGCGCTGCTGGGCTGGGTGCTGGCGCGTCCGAACGCCCGCCCGACTGACCGTGTGGTTCTGGGCGGGACGTTCAATTTCGGACCGGATTCGCCGCTGTACCAGCGCCCGCAAGATATGGGCTTTGTGGATCCGCTGGCAGGACTGCGGACGGAAGAAGCCATGACGGTCTTTCTGGTGAACGGTACAACGGCCCGATTCGATTACCTGTGGACGGGCAACCTGCCGCTGATCGGCGCGATGGTCGATCAGAGCAGCCTCGCCGCCGACACATCGGATCACCGCTCGGCGCTGATTTCGGTGGCACGGACCAGCAGCATCCAGTGCCCACCGTAACGAAGCAGTATGCCCCAAGTTCCTGATTGACACCGCTTGGGGCATCTTTTACAATGCAGATGCATGTTGAATAAAGCTCAAGTCCTCTAAGCCGGAACCCAACAACCGGCACCCCTTAAGTTCTTCGCGTCCTGAAGCAAGTCAGTGACGCCTTGTTTTGTTTTCCATTTCGCTAACTGCATATCTCAATCAGCAAAAGGAAGGTAGCACCATGTTTTCTGATTCCAAGCCCTATGTCCTGCCGTTGGGTGATGGCTTGATGCTCAAGTCTGTCAGCACGCTGGATGACGCGCAGCGTGTGGCCGATTTTCAGTCGAGCGTTCACGGGCCGGCGGTGGGGCCGGTAGCCTATAACCTGATCCTGCACCACCCCTATACACGCCCGGAACACTGGCTTTTCGTCGAGGAAGAGGCGAACAAACGAGTCGTTTCCGGGCTGTGCCTGATCCCCTGGCGCTGGCGCTATGAAGATGTGGAACTGCGCGTGGGCGAGATGGGAATCTGCGCCACCGCCGAAGACTATCGCAACCGGGGACTGGTGCGAGCGCTGATGAAGCGCCATAAAGAACTGCTGCGCGAGGGAGAATATCACCTGAGCCAGATTCAGGGAATCCCCTACTTTTACCGGCAGTTCAGCTACGAATACGCGATGCCGCTGGAAGGCGGGTGGCATGTCGAACTGCACGAACTGACTAACCTGCCCGCAGACGGATACACTTTCCGGCTAGCAAACATCGACGATCTGCCGGTGCTGATGCGGCTGTACGACGAGACTATGCGCGATCTGGCTATCAGCGCGTGCCGTGATGAGGCCGAATGGCGCTATCTTTTTGAACACACAGACAATTCCGAAATGGAAATGGAAAACTGGGTGGTGGTCGATGCGGAGGGGAGAATCGCCGGGTACTGGCGCGTGCAGAAGTACGGCTTCGGGACGGGGCTGAACATCAATGAATGCTCGGAAATGGACCATGCCGCCGCTGCCGCCGTACTGGGCTACCTGAAAACGCAGGCGGAAGAACGGGCCAAGCCCTATATCCGGCTGATCATGCATGATCAGAGCAACCTGATCAAGCTGGCGCAGACACGCGGCGCGCACAGCGAGGGGCGCTACGCGTGGCAAATCCATATTCCCGACGTGCCGCGCCTGCTGCTGCGGATCGCGCCCGTGCTGGAACGGCGGCTGGCGAACAGTGCCTTCGCCGAACTGACACAGACTGTGATCCTGAACCTGTACAAGACGACTTTCAGGCTCCAATTCGAGGGAGGGAAGCTGCGGGCAGTGGATGCGATGGGCTTCTCGGACGAGGGCGAAATCCGGATTCCGCCGCTGCTGTTCGCGCCGCTGGTCCTGGGGTGGCGGACGTGGCGAGGGCTGCGGGCGAATTACCCGGACGTGAGAGTGGAGGGGATGGCACAGGCGCTGATGGATGTGCTCTTCCCGAAGATGGACGCATTCATCTACACGATCTATTAAGCGGAGATGACGAGACGAAGGTACGACTCAGCAAAACAACCTTTTTCTAACGCGCGGTAGGTTAGGAAACGGTAAAAGTAGGTTACTTATTTAACCTTAATGGGGATAAAAGTAACCTACTTTGGGATAAATGTGGGATAGATTTA
>CAYYNB010000068.1:0-29790 GCA_964472565.1 uncultured Anaerolineaceae bacterium | reverse complement strand
GCAGTAAACAGCGATAACAGGGGCCATCCTGGAGGGCGAGCACACTCACCTGCCCCTCAAAGCGAAAAATGCTGCCGTAGACAAGCGGCTTGCCGAGCAGCACCGCCGCATCGTTGAGCAGATAACGGGCCGGGAAGTTATCGGTGCCATCCACAAGCACATCATAGGATTTCAGGATGTCTAAAGCGTTCTGGCTGGTGAGCGCCGTGTGATACGGGTCCACCTGCACATGGGGGTTGATGTCCTGCAAGCGGCGGTGGGCCGATTCGACTTTCGGCTGTCCGACGGTATTTTCACCATGCACAATCTGGCGCTGGAGATTGCTGGTATCGACCACATCAAAATCGACTATCCCCAGCCGCCCAATCCCCGCCGCCGCCAAATACATCAAAATCGGGCTGCCTAATCCGCCGGTGCCCACCACCAGAACACTGGACTCTTTGAGCTTTTGCTGGCCTGCTGCACCGACCTGCGGTAAGGAAATATGGCGGGCATAACGTCCCTGTTCGGGTGGCGTAAGGGTCATCATGTTGGCTGCTCCCCAATTGATTATGGAAAGAGCATAACACAAAAAACGCCCCAGGTCTGCTGGAGCGTTTATCTCGTTTTCGGTATGAGTTACTGTTGTTCTTTCTCTTTGGTAAAACGATTTCCGCCTGCCCCAAAGAGTCGCCCGCTGAGTTTGAAACCCGACTGCTCCAAGCGATCACTAAAACTGGGACGGAATCCGGTAGGATTGAGCGTGCCGCCGCCCACATGGCTGGGACCCGCGCCACGATGATCGGGCGTCTGGTAGACGAAAATGTCTTGCAGCGTAATCTGGTCGCCTTCCATGCCCTGGATTTCGGTGATCTGGATCACTTTGCGGCTGCCATCTTTGAGGCGGCTTTGCTGGATCACTAAATGGACCGCGCTGGCGATTTGCCGCCGGATGACGGGCAGTGGCAGATCCATGCCAGACATGAGGACCAGGGTTTCGAGGCGGGCCAGACAGTCACGCGGGCTGTTGGAGTGGATGGTGGTTAGCGATCCGTCATGTCCGGTGTTCATGGCTTGCAGCATATCGAGCGCTTCACCCGAACGGCATTCACCCACAACAATCCGGTCCGGGCGCATACGCAGGCTGCCTTTGACCAGATCGCGGATCACCAGCCGCCCTTCGATCCCATCGCCGCCGGGAATAGGCGGACAGGTTTCGAGGCGTACCACGTGCCGCTGCTTCAGTTGAAGTTCAGCGGAGTCTTCAATCGTTACAATACGCTCATCTTCGGGGATGAAGTCGGAAAGCACATTTAACAGGGTTGTTTTACCGGAGCCGGTACCGCCCGACACCACAATATTTAAGCGCCCCACCACACAGGCTTGCAAAAATTCGGCCACTTCGTCGGTGAAAGAGCCAAAGCGGATCAGGTCGTTGATCGTCAAGGGCTTGGACGGGAATTTTCGGATGGTGATCGTCGTGCCTTGCAGCGCTGACGGCGGCATGATCAGGTGAACGCGGGAGCCATCAGGGAGGCGGGCATCGACCATCGGGTTCTGGCGGCTGAAATCACGCTGAAGCGGGCGGACGATACGCTGGGCCACCCACTGAATGTGATCCTCATCGTCAAACACATATTCTGTCTCTTGAATTTTACCTTTGTGCTCGGCAAAGATAACCTCAGGGCCATTGACCATGATTTCGGAGCACTTTATATCGGCCACCAGCGGCTCCAACGGACCAAAACCGAGCAAATCGGCAATCAGTGCCGCTTCCAGCTCCGCCAGTTCCGGGGTGGATAGTTGAACACGGGCGCGTTCCAGAACCACCTTCAACCGATCACGCACCATCTGTTGATGTTCGGGATTGGTGCTGCTCATCAGGTCAAATTCATCTACAGAGGCGAGTAGTTTGCCGCGAAGTTGTTTGCGAAGCGCGGCAATACGCGGTGTCGTTCGTTTTTTGGGCGGAATCTGGTACTCGCTGCGATTCGCGAATTGAGGCTCCGCTTCGGCGGCAGGAGGCGGCGGCGCAACAGGCGTCGGAGCCGGTGCGGAAGGCCCAGGCTCAGAACCACTGGGACGATTCAAGCGAGAAAGTCGTGAACCCATACCACTATCCTACATTTAATTAACGTTAGAATGAGGGAATAATAAAGTCTCAATATAATCTAGTGTAAAACGACTCTGCCGTGAACACAAGCGCTTACTGCTCATTTCATGATAATTTCACAAGCCGTTACAGATTCACACAGGCGCTCAACGTGCCGGATTCTTCGAGTCCTAGCCAGCAGTTAAAGACAAAAGTCCAGGTGCGCGCCGTGTTATCATCCTCCACGCGGACATCCTGGACCAGCCAGCCCGACGAAGGGCCGGTTTCGCTGTTGTTCTGGCGCAAACAGCAGCGCGTCAAGTCGCCTAGATCGGGCACTTCGAGGATGAATTTATCGACACTGCCCGCTTCAAATGAAAAAATGTCCCGCGCGGGGAGATGAATTTCGTCGGTTTGTCCGGCGGTTCCAAAAAGCTGGATAAATACCTCGCTGTCGGTTCCAGCCAGCGTATCAGCGCCTGTACGAACATAAACGGTATAAATATTTTGGGGCATGTTTCCTCCTTGTGTTATAACTTTCAAGTTCTATGAGTCTGCTGCACACGAAACCACTATGACTTCAAAACTGTCTTTTCAACCTGTGTTGGTCCGTCCCGTTGAGTTATCCGATACGGTCATGTTACAGCGAATGTGCTGGCCGGAACGTTTGTATGAAGACATCACCGAAATGCTGCGCCGCGCCCAAAAGTTAGCTCAAACGCGGCGCGGGCTGGGTGTTGTGGCCGAAAGCGGTGGCGTCCTGTGCGGCTTCGGCCTGCTCACCCTGTGGCCGCGTGCCGCCGAGATCAGCGATCTGTTTGTGAATGCGAATTATCGCAGCCAGGGTGTAGGCAGCCAGATTATCGCCTACCTCACCCAGGCCGCCCGCGAACTCAAGGTTAAAACGCTCGAAATCGGTGTGGCGCTGTCCAACCCGCGCGCGGAAATGCTTTACCGGCGGCTGAACTTTATGGATGGCCGCACCATTGAACTTAACCTGGGTGATGGCCCTGAACCGGTTCTGTATTTGTACAAAAACCTGGATTAACCCTGTCATTCACCCACTTCCAGCCGGTGGAGTTCGCGTATATTGGGGTCTTCCGGGTCTGGATAACCATAATGATCAATCAGGGTGCCGAGTGAGAACTCCACTAAATGGCGGGTGCCCATCAACAGTTCTTGCAGCACAATGTCGATCACCAGGATCAAACGGCCAAAGTGACTGTATTGGCTGCGCAGCGCAGTGAAAAGCGTCGCAAAAATACGTTCGCGCAGTTCTTCGTCCAGCACACCGCTGCCCGGCCACCCGACCACCCAATCATGCTGGTAGGAGCCAATCGATAACACATCGGAACGCAACTGCACAAGCTGGTGAATGGCTGCTTTGCGGGCAGTGGCATCCGTCAGCCGCCCTGTTTCACGAAAGGGCACGTTGCTCAACGAATTGCACAAGTCGCCCGGATGGGTCGTGCGCACCATGCGGCCCAGACTCTTACCCTCAAACTGGTACGCACGGGCCAAAGCCCAGGCGCAGTCATAGTAGTAATGCGCCAGATTGGGCTGGGCGGCATAACGATCCGTGCGCCACAGCAGCGACAAAAAATCGCCAAAATCGAGCGGAAGCTGCGGCGGGTTAAAGGGGCTGTAGGGCGAAGTGAGCTGGGCAATTCGATCCTGATCGGTTGAATTCATAGCAGTTCCCCCTTAAAGATGACGCCCGCGCGCGATATTGAGCATATCGACCAGCATCCCATACGCGGTAGTCACCGGATCGGTATCACCTTCGATAATGGTCAGATGCGGCAGTGTATCCGTCTCAATCGATACAACGCTGCTGGTGCCCATGACGCGACTCAACGGATCAGTGTTCGGAATCCGGGCAGGCCGGACGCTGGCGCGCACGGTTGATCCGTCGCGCACGGCTTCGCATAACAGTTTAATAACCTCGCCGGAGGCCAGCGCGGCCTGGGCCTCGGAGGGGGTGATTTCTGCAATTCCGGTGCGGTCTACATCAGCGGGGCGCAAATCGGCGCCCATCAGGACATTCGCCAGCACAACGATTTTCACCGCCGCGTCCCAGCCATCTATATCGGTGGTGGGATCGGCTTCAGCAATACCCATCCGCTGCGCATTGCTCACCGCATCATCAAACGATTTCCCGGCTGCCAGCGCGGTCAGAATGTAATTGGTGGTGCTGTTGAGAATGCCGCTGATCCGGTTAACCGTTGTCGCCAGTAAACCCTCACGCCCCATCCCCAGCACCGGTGCGCCATCCATGACGGTACTCTCGAAGAAAAAACCCAGCTTTTTTTCACGGGCCAACTGCGACAATTCCCGGTAGGCAAAGGCAACGGGGCCTTTGTTCGCTGTAACTACATGCCGCCCGGCTTTTAACGCGGCTCGGACATAGTCGGTCGCAGGCTGGCCGGTCAGCGGATTCAGCCACGTAGCTTCCATGACTAAATCACAGGGGCAGACTTCCAAAAAACGGAATGTATCGTTCACGGGGTCAGCGCGATGCAGCGAACTTAAGGGGTTGCCGGCATCGACTTCGCGCAGGGCGTCTTCGAGATTTATGCCGTCGAGATTAATCGCATAACCGCGCGACTGCGTAGCGATCCCGGTCACGCGGAAGGTGAAATCATAATCGCTTTTTAGCACTTCAGTCTTCCGAATGAGGAGTTTGGCAAGGGCGCGCGCCACATTACCATATCCGAGCAGCGCGATGTCCATGTGCATAACTGGCATCCTTTCGAGAAAGAAGCATGTGTTAATTATACTCGATTGCGTGTTGGGGCGAGAAGCGGGCACCCTATCAATTCTCTTAAAAACGTTGACATTTTCTTCGCAGATATGTTACTATCCCCCTTAGCGTAAGCTCTCATCAAGAGCGGTGGAGGGAACGGCCCGATGAAACCGCGGCAACCCCTGGCGAAAGCTGGGACGGTGCCAATTCCGGCAGAGTTCTGGAAGATGAGGGGCGTTTCGATGATCTGTGATCTTCCACGCTCCTTGAATTGTATCGAGGGGCGTTTTTTATGATGGCCCCAGCATACGAAGGCGAAGACAATGCAGAAAAACAGACCCTTTACCAACCGGCGCTATTTAGATGCGATGCAGGACCATGTCCTTATCTTCGATGGTGCGATGGGCACCAGCATTCAACGCTACAAGCTGACCGCGCAGGACTTTGGCGGTGAACAATATAACGGCTGCAATGATTATCTGGTGATCACGCGGCCCGACGTGATCGAAGCGATTCATGCATCTTTTCTGGAAGTGGGCAGCGAAGTCATTGAAACCGATACGTTTCGCTCTAACCGGCTTACCCTGGGCGAATATGGACTTGGGAATCGTGTGGTAGAAATCAACCGGGCAGCGGCACAGGTGGCGCGGCAGGTGGCGGATCGGTTTGCGCGAGAAACAGGTATTCCGCGTTTTGTGGCGGGCAGCATCGGTCCATCGGGCAAACTGCCGAGTTCGGATGATCCCGAACTGGGCAACATCACCTTCGATGAACTCGCGGGCGTTTTTTATGAGCAGGCGAAGGGCCTGGTTGAGGGCGGTGTTGATCTGCTGCTGATCGAAACCAGCCAGGATATTCTGGAAGTGCGCGCGGCCATCGTCGGGATTCACCAGTATTTTGAAGAAGCCGAGGTGCGCCTTCCGCTGCAAGCCCAGATTACGCTGGATACCAGCGGGCGGATGCTGTTTGGCACGGATATTTCCAGCGCGCTGGTCACGCTCGAAGCGCTGCCGATTGATGTGATCGGGATCAACTGCTCCACCGGCCCAGAGCATATGTCACAGCCGGTGAAGTATCTGACCGAACACAGCACCAAGCCGATCAGTGTGCTGCCGAACGCTGGACTGCCGATCAACGTGGAAGGGGAAGCCGTCTATCCGATGCTGCCCGATCCATTCGCGGAACTGCTGGCCGAATTTGTGGATTGGGGCGTGAGCGTCGTTGGGGGCTGCTGCGGCACAACGCCCGAACACCTTTCCAGGCTGATCGCGCACGTCAAAGGAGACGCCGCCACACGTACCCCGCTGCACCGCGAACCCGACAGCGAACCGTCGGCTTCCAGCGGCATGCGCGGCATCTCGATGCGCCAATCCCCGCCGCCCACACTGATCGGGGAGCGGGTCAACAGCCAGGGCAGCAAAAAAGTGAAACAGCTTTTGCTGGCCGATGATTACGACGGCATCCTGCAAATCGCACAGGGGCAGGTCGATTCGGGCGCACATATTCTCGATGTGCAGGTGGCGCTAACCGAGCGGCCCGATGAAGTCGAGCAGATGAAAAAGGTCGTCAAAAAGCTGGCGCTGGGCGTGGATGTTCCGCTGATGTTTGACACCACCGAGGCCGATGTTGCCGAGGCAGCGCTCAGCACCTATCCGGGGCGCGGCATTATCAACAGCATCAACCTGGAGAATGGGCGCGAACGGATCGAGCGCGTGCTGCCGATTGCGCTTAAACATGGTGCGGCAGTCGTGGCGCTGACTATTGATGAAATCGGCATGGCGAAAAACGCCGCGCGCAAGCTCGAAATTGCGCGAAAAATCTACGATATTGCCGTCAAAGAATACGGGCTGGCAGCAGGCGATCTCATTTTTGACTGCCTCACCTTCACGCTGGCAACGGGTGATCCCGAAATGGCAAACAGCGCCGTTGAAACACTCAACGGTATCAAGCTGATCAAACGCAGTCTGCCGGGCGTGCTCACGTCGCTGGGGGTGAGTAATCTCAGCTTTGGGCTGTCACCCGCCGCGCGCGCCGTTTTGAACAGCGTTTTTCTGTATCACTGCGTCGAAGTCGGGCTGGATATGGCGATTGTCAACCCGGCGCACATCAAGCCGTATGCCGAAATTCCCGAAGAACAGCGTAATCTGGCGAATGCGTTGATCTTCAACGAACACCCTAACGCGCTGGCCGAGTATATCCAGTATTTTGAGGCGCACGCCGTCAGCACGAGTGATCACCAACAGGCCGATCCTACGGAAGGCATGACGGCAGAAGAGGCGCTGCACTGGCAGATCGTCCACCGCAAAAAAGAAGGCGTTGAAGACCTGATCGACAACTGCCTGACGCGTCAGGATGCGGTGAGCGTGCTTAACACCGTCCTGCTGCCCGCCATGAAAGAAGTGGGCGATAAGTTCGGCGCGGGGGAACTGATTCTGCCGTTTGTGCTGCAAAGCGCCGAAGTAATGAAAAAGGCGGTGGCGTATCTCGAAAACTTCCTGGAACGGAAGGAAGGCACCAGTAAGGGTGTCGTCGTGCTGGCTACCGTGTATGGGGATGTGCATGATATTGGCAAGAATCTGGTACGCACGATTTTGAGCAACAATGGTTATACCGTGTATGACCTGGGTAAACAGGTTCCGGCGAACACGATCATTCAGGCGGCGATTGATCATAAGGCCGACGCGATTGGCTTGAGCGCACTGCTGGTCAGCACCTCCAAGCAGATGCCGCTGATCGTGAACGAACTGGCGCGGCGCGGGTTGGATTATCCGGTGTTGATCGGCGGTGCGGCGATCAACCGCGCCTTTGGGCGGCGGATTCTGTTCCTCGAAGATTCCGGTGAACCCTATAAATCGGGCGTGTTCTACTGCAAAGACGCCTTCGAGGGCCTCGACGTTATGGAACAAATCGTCGTTTCGGATAAATATGATACGCTGCTTCAGCGGATCAGCGATGAGGCACACCAGGAAGCGCACAAGCCGGCCCCGGCGGTGAAATCGCGCCGCGCACGGGAACAGCGCTCGGCGATTGGCCCTGCACCTGACCTTCCCACCCCGCCCTTTTGGGGAACGCGAGCCGTGTTGGATATTCCATTGGATGCGGTCTATCCCTACATCCACAAGCCGGAACTCTACCGCCTCAGTTGGGGCGCGCGAAATACACACGGCGCAGAATGGGAACGGTTGGAAGCGGAGTTTGACCAGCGGCTGGACGACATGAAAAAACAAGCCACTGCGGAGGGGACACTTATCCCGCAGGCAGTTTATGGTTACTTCCCGGCGCAGTCGGACGGGGACAGCGTGATTATTTATGATCCCGAACGCTACCAGCAGGATCGCCAACGGCACGAGATCGCACGCTTTAATTTCCCGCGCCAGCCGTTTGGTGAATATCTCTGTCTGGCGGACTACTTCGCGCCCGCCAGCGGCGAAAAAGTCGATGTTTGCCCGCTGCAAGTAGTGACCGTTGGACAACGTGCGACGGAAAAATTTGATACCATGCAAGCGGGAAATGAATACACCGAAGCCTATTTCTTCCACGGGCTGGCAGTCCAGACCGCAGAAGCCACCGCCACCTATATGAACCGCCATATCAACCGGGAACTGGGAATCGATGTCGAGCGCGGAAAACGCTATAGCTGGGGCTATCCGGCCTGCCCGGACCTGGACGATCACGCGATCCTGTTCCGGCTGCTGCCGGCGGAGGAAAAATTAGGGCTGACGCTCACTCCGGCTTGCCAGTTGGTGCCGGAGCAGTCTACGGCGGCAATCGTCATTCATCATCCTGACGCCAAATATTACAGTGTGGGCGTGTCGCGGGCTGAACAGTTAGCATAAGTTGAGGGGAAAACGATGGGGACCAAAATTCCTTTCCGGGCGCGGCTTGAACAGGGCACCATGCTGGCGGATGGCGCAATGGGCACCATGCTCCATGCTCAGGAGAATCTGCCCATTGATACCTGTTTTGATCTGCTGAATGTGACCGATCCGGGCGCTGTTGCCAACATTCACAGCCAGTATATCAAAGCCGGGGCGGAACTGATCGAAACCAACACGTTCAGCGCCAACATTTATAAACTGGCGTCATGCGGCCTCGAAAGCGAGTGCGCCAACATCAACCGTGCCGGGGTCGAACTGGTGCGGCGTGCCATGCAGGAAGCAGGCCGCGAGGTGTATATTGCGGGATCGGTGGGGCCGTTGGGCGTCCGATTAGCGCCGTTTGGCCGCACGACGCCCGAAGAAGCATTCGCGGCCTTCAAAATTCAGACAGCAGCCTTGATCGAAGCGGGCGTCGATGTGTTGATCTTCGAGACGTTCACCGATCTGTTCGAGATTACCGAGGCAGTCAAGGCCGCCCGCGCGGTTCAGGAAGATATTCCGATCATCACCCAGATCACCTTCACGCGTGACGAACGAACGGTGTTGGGCGATACGCCCTCGCAGGTAGCGCGCCATCTCAAAGCGCTGGGCGTGGATGTGCTGGGTGTCAATTGCAGCAGCGGCCCCACCCAACTGCTGCGGCTGCTCCAGTTTTTGCGCGCGGCGGCACCCGATATGAAGCTCTCGGTCATGCCAAACGCAGGCTGGCCGGAAGCCGTCGGAAACCGGGTTATGTATCCCGCTACGCCGGAATATTTTGGTGAGTATGCACTGGCGTTTAAGGATGTCGGCGCGACGATTGTCGGGGGCTGCTGTGGCACCACGCCCCAACATATTCACGCCATGCGCGCGGCGCTGGATGATCCCGCGCGACCCCATCCCCATATTGTTACCGTTGTCGATCCCATCGAAACGGCGGTCAGCGACGTGCCCGAACAGCCGACGGAACTCGCCCGCAAACTGGCGGCGAAACGTTTCGTGGTGACAGTCGAAATGCCGCCGCCGCGCAGTTTCACCGCCCAAAAAGTGATCGCATCGGCTGAACTGCTGCGCGAGTCGGGCGTGGATTTTGTGAACGTGTCGGACAGCCCCATGGCCCGGATGCGCATGAGTCCCTGGGCGGTGTGCCACCTGATCCAGCACCACGTCGAGTTGGAAACCGTGCTGCACTTTCCCACACGCGGGCGTAATTTACTGCGCGTGCAGGGCGATCTGCTGGCGGCGCACGCACTCAATGTGCGTAATATTTTCGTCGTGATGGGCGACCCAACGAACATTGGTGATTATCCTGACTCATTCGACACTCACGATATAGCTCCCACCGGATTGATCAAGCTGGTCAAGCAAAATCTGAACCAGGGGATCGATCAGGCAGGCAATTCTATCGGCCAGCCGACCTCATTTTTTGTCGGCTGTGCATTAAACGTGAATGCGCATGACGTGGATCATGAAATCAAGTTGATGCGCAAAAAGCTTGATGCCGGAGCCGATTTCGCGCTCACCCAGCCGGTTTTTGATGCGTCGGTGGTTGCGCGTTTTATGGATGCCTATGCCGCGCAGCACGGCCCGCTCCCGATTCCCGTGTTGATCGGTGTTCTGCCGTTGTATGGCAGCCGCCATGCTTCGTTTTTGCACAATGAGGTGCCGGGTATCGACATTCCTGAAGGCATCCGCCAGCGTATCGCGGATGCGGGTGAAGATGCGTCCCAGGAGGGGGTAAAAATTGCGCAGGAACTGCTGCTCCAGATCAAAGACCTTGCCCAGGGCGTTTATATCATGCCCGCGTTTGGGCGCTATGATCTGGCGGCCAATGTGGTCGATGTATTAGAGCGTGTGCCCACGCGACAGGCTCACTGACGCCCGCACGACAAATAACACTGCTGCTCTGGATGTGTTATCATATTAATCTAGCGAAAAAGTTGGCGCTGCAACGCGAAGAATACGCTTTGCGTACAACTAACAGGCTATGAATCAGCACTGGAGTCAGCGTGTCTATGCGATACATGAAATGGATAGTCGTTTGGTGCGTTCTGCTCACTCTAATCCTCACTGCGTGTGGTGACGAAGACGAATCGCCGGACAAAATGCCCGAAGCGCGCTCTTTGTTGAGTGAAGCAGCGGGGAAAGTACAGAATGCACAATACTTTAAGTTGGAAATTCGCGTCAGTGGCTATCCTGTCCCCATTAGCGCCGGTGGATTGCAGCTACCGGCAGAAATGATGACGTTTCAAAATGCGCAGGGTGCCTACGCTGCCCCCGATAAGTTGAGCGCCTCGGCTCAGTTTAATGTGAATGATGCCGGACTCGGCGCGAATATCGTGGCGGTAGGCGAAGAGCAGTATATCCAGATCGATCTGTTGGGCAGCAACTGGTTCAAACAAGCGATCATTCCCGGTTTTTCTCCGGCCCAACTGATGGCCCCGGAAAGTGGAATTGCGGCGGCATTAAAGTCGATCACGAATGTGAAAATGATTGGCAAGGAAGACCTGGATGGGTTGGATGTGTATCATCTAACGGGCAAAATTCAGGCCAGCAATGTTAATTCGCTGACGTTTGGACTCATCCCGACGCAAAACGGGCTGCTCGATATTGATGTTTACATCTCGGTGGAAGATCACGAAATTGAGATGTTCACCTTGCATGAACCCCTGCCCGATGGGGTGGAAGATCAGGAACCCACAACCTGGACCATCTCGATCTTCGACTACAATGAGCCTGTGGATATTCAAGCGCCAGTCGTGAGTTAGGCGACTATGGGTCAAATTCAAAATCCGGTTCGGCCCTGGTGGGTGCTGGCAATTATTTGTTTGCCGGTTTTCATCGGCGCTCTGGACCTGACCATCATCTCCGCAGTGCTGCCCGAAGTGATCACGAGCCTGAATCTGAAGGTTAAAGACAGTCTCGATCAGGCATCCTGGGCAGTCAGCGGTTATCTGCTGGCCTATGCGATCAGCATGACGTTCATGGGCCGGTTATCCGATATTTTGGGCAGGCGCAAAGTGTATCTGGTGTGCCTGCTGATTTTTACTTTCGGGTCCTACCTGGTCACTATCTACGATAGTGAACTGCTCACCAGTTGGATTGCCCGGTTTTACCGCGTGGTGCTGGACGAAAAACCGCCCGCGCTCGAAGAACGGCATCTGTATCTGGTTATCACCGGGCGCGTGGTTCAGGCCTTTGGCGCGGGGGCAATGGTCCCCATCACCCTGGCTCTGGTCGGTGATATGTTTCCCGAAGGCAAGCGCGCGAATCCGCTGGGTGTGGTGGGCGCGATTGATACGCTGGGGTGGGTTTTAGGGCATCTGTACGGCGGCATCATGGTCCGCTTTTTCGGTCAGAATGAAGAGGCGTTTGTCGATGCGGCGGCTAAACTGGGGCTGACGATTGCGCCGCCATCATGGGAAACCCTGTTCATCTTGAATATTCCTATCAGTATTCTGGCGATGATCGGCGCGTGGTGGGCGCTGCGCGGGGTGGAACAACTGCGCCGACAGCGGGTTGTTATGCCTGTCAAGCCCAAGCACGGGGTTCTGTCCGGGCTGCGTAATTTGCGCTTCGATTTTCTGGGCGCATTTCTGATCGCGCTGGCACTGCTGGGATTGAATCTTGGTTTGGGAACCGGCAGCCCCGAAACAGCGGTCACAGCGTCGAGTTTTGAAGAACTGCCGAATGACTACCGGGGTACCTACGTAGCGGTAGGAGCCGTCGCGCTGGTGCTGTTTATCCTGGTCGAGCTGTGGGTTACACATCCTCTGATTCCGCTGAAGCACTTCCGCAGCCTCAATTTTACCTCAGCGGCGCTCACCAACTTATTGGTTGGCTTTTGTTTGGCGATTGGGCTGGTCAGCGGGCCGCTGCTGGTCAATTTTCGGGCGGATACACCGAGCAATGAAGATATTCAGGAAGCCGCCTATATTGCGGGGTGGATTCTCTCTGGCCTGACGGTGCCAATGATGTTAGCGGCGGTCCCTGGTGGAAAGCTGACAGACCGGCGTGGGTATCGCTTGCCTACCATGCTCGGTTTGGCGCTGGCGGCTATCGGCTTTATATTAGCCGGAATCAGTTGGACCGAAGACACGTCCTACATCACGATGGCGGCCCAAATGGCAATGATTGGAGTCGGATTGGGATTAACCATCTCGCCGATTGGAACCGCAGCACTCAATGAAGCCGCCGAAGATGAACGCGGCACCGTATCCGCATTAATTCTGGTTTTGCGCTTGATCGGCATGACTATTGCGATTTCGTCGCTGACGATCTTTTCGCTCAACCGCTTTGATGCAAAAGTTGATGACCGGATTGCCGATCTGCGCGATACCCGGCTGGAACAGGCGCTTCAGCAAGCCGAAGCGGATTATGAGGCCAGTCTGCCGTTCTCACCCTGGGCGCTTCTGATTCGAAACTACCAGGTTTATCTGGCGCAGCGCCAGGCCGACTCGTTGTCGTTTACCAGCGAAGAAATCAGTGATGTCAACTTTGGCGCGGCGGTTGAAGCGATCAATGAAATGTTGTTTATCGGTGCGGGTGTAAGCGGCATCGCGTTTCTCATTGCGCTGGCGCTGCGCGCCGGGCGAGGATCATCGGTCGTGCAGTCTACCGCTCCCCCGGAAGGGGAAACCAAATACCGGGATCGTACCGCATCATCATTATGAGCGAGAACAGGGTGCCATGTGCGCCCTGTTGCTTGTCCCTTCTCTCACACCTCTTTATAATGTGAGTATTCTAACTTAAGTTTTCTGACGCAGGTGGGAATTGTATGGTTGAAGGTTCGTTTATTCAGGTTCTGGCGGCAGTTCGACTGCCTAATTTGCTCACTTATCGTGAAAATTTGACGAAAGACCCTCAAATTGTACTCAATGTCGTGACCAGCGAAGCGGAAGCCAGAGAGAAACTGGCGGATTCGCAGCAGCGAACGGATGTGTTTGTGGTGGATAACGGGCTGGGAGATGTCTTTGAGTTGATCAAAGACCTGCGCCAAAGTTATCCCCGTCTGCTGATTCTGCTCGTTGATGAAGAAGCCGATTTTGGTATGCCCGGCCAGGCGGACGAGGTATCAGTCGATCCGTTTCACCATGATGATCTCCTTAAGCGGATCAAGCGGCTTACCGAAGAACGCCGCCTGGAAACGCTGCGCGCGGATGCACTGCCCCCGGTGCGCAACTTTGCTAAATCGCTGCGCAAAACTGGCCCCGGCCAGTCAAAACCACAGGCGGCTGTCGAAGCGATCAAAGAACTGGGTTACGATTATGTCGCCTTCTATAACGTGCTGCCCACCACCCCACCCGAACTCACGCTCAGCGCGCAGGTCGGGCCGAATGCCGTCACCGCGATGGCCCCCCAGAAACAGGACTATGAAAAGTCGCTGGTAGGATGGGTGTGCCAGAACGGGCAAAGCCGGATTGTCGGGGTTGATGATGAGCCAAATCACCCCTTTATCAAACAACAGCGGTTTGGGGCTGGCGCTTGTGTCCCGGTTGGAACCACGCTGCGCTTCGGCGTGATTCTGGCCTGCCGCGAAATGCCCAACGCCATCACCCAACAGAATATCCTGATGCTGGAACTGGTGAGTGCGCAGTTGGCGAGCGCGCTGGCAAAACAAACACGATCATGACGACCACGCTTCAGATCGGAACCGCACGCAGCCAGCCCGGTGAGATTGCCTACGGGACATTCGAAGCGGTGCCGCTGCCAACGGGGAATTCCGACTTTTTCCCGGTGATTATTGCCCAGGGGCGAACCGGCAAAGGGCCGGTGTTGTGGCTGACCGCCAACATTCACGGCAGTGAATATGATGGGGTGGCGGCGATCCATCACCTCATCACGCCTGAACTGGTTGCCAATCTGCACGGGACAGTGGTCGCCATTCCAACCTTAAATCCGGCAGGGCTGCGCATTGGCGAGCGCAGTCCCCATTATTTGCGCGGTAAAGACCCCAACCGCCTGTTTCCCGGCATACCCTCCATCGATGATCCACCCCCGCGCCACCCGTCGGCTTTAGAACGCGCCTATACGCGGCTGTTCGAGCATATGGACGCCACCGCCGATTATCTGATTGATTTGCATGATTTTGGCATCCAGTCGATCCCCTTTGCCTTTCGTGACCCGGTGTTTTACCGCGAATCGCGGGATAAGCCGGTGGCGCGCAAGCTCCAGGAAGCGGTTGGACAAATGCTTGATGCATTGGGTCTGACCATCGTTAATGAATTTCTCTCACAGGAATATTTGAAGATCAACCTGCACCGGACGGTCAGCGGAGCCGCGCTGAATAGCGCCCGTATTCCGGCATTTACGATTGAACTCGGCGGGCAAAAAGTTGTCAACCGCGCGGCGGTTCAGGCAACGCTGAGCGGCATTCGGAATGTGATGCGCTGGGCCGGGATGCTGCCCGGCGCGGCGGAACCCATTACCGGCGTGCCTGTTCTGAAGCTGGATTATCCGGTGCGCCGTACCACGCATCCTCGCGTCCCACAGGCCTGCCTGATCCATTATCTGGTTGAACCCGGCGATTTTGTTCGCGCCGGTGATCCAGTGGCGAAGATGGTGGATGTCTTCGGGCGGCCATTGGGTAGTGATGGCGGTCTGCTCTGCACTGAATTAGATGGCTATGTGCTGGGATTGTTCCCCGGCATGGCTTTTTACCCCAATGAACCGATCATTGGTCTGGCGATACGCGATGACAGTGATCTCCTGATTCCACTCCCTTAGATTTACCGATTTGGTTTAGCGCGAAAACCTATGCTACAATGCCGAATCAGATGGAATTTATTTCCCCGTGCATAGGTCACATAAACATGATTGGCTCCAAGCTTGGCCCCTATGAAGTCCTGGATGAAATTGGACGCGGTGGAATGGCGACGGTCTATCGCGCCTACCAGCCCAATATGGACCGTTTTGTAGCAATCAAGGTCATTCATAAGGCTGTTGCTTCCGATTCCATGCTGCTTGATCGGTTTCAGCGTGAAGCGAAACTGATTGCCCGGCTCGAACATCCTCATATTCTGCCGGTGTATGATTACAACGGCCATCACGATCCGCCTTATATCGTGATGCGTTATATGCCAACAGGCACACTTAAGGAAATTCTGCTGCGCGACCAGTTGCGGTTTAACGAAGTGGCGTATCTCATCCGGCAGATCGCATCGGCGCTTGATTATGCTCACCGGCAGGGCGTCATCCATCGTGATGTAAAACCATCCAACATTATGGTCGATGTGGACGGTAATGCCTTTTTGACCGACTTCGGCATCGCGCGGATGGTTGAAGGGACAACCGGGCTAACCGCCACCGGCCTGACTGTCGGCACGCCGGGGTATATGGCTCCTGAACAGGGAATGGGGCTGGCAGTGGATGGCCGTGTGGATGTGTATGCACTGGGCGTGATGCTGTTTGAAATGCTCACCCGCGCCACCCCTTACCACGCCGAAACGCCAATGGGTGTGATTCTTCGCCATATCAACGATCCCGTTCCGGCAGCATCCAGCCTGAACCCTGATATATCGCCCGATATTGACCAGATCATCTTCCGCTCGATGGCGAAAGACCCCAACAACCGCTATTCGACGGCTACCGAAATGGCCGAGGACTTCGTAGCGGTGATCGGTGCGGGAGCGACCAAAACGCCCAAGCACCTGCAAATGCTCGCCGCCCAAACGATTGCTGAATTGGAACAGGTGCGTTCCGAAGCCGCTACGGGCACGCCGGGCGAAATCCCGCCGCCCTCCACCCGGATACCGCCGGTTGAAATGACGGGGCCGACCAACATTTTGCCGTCGGGTACGCATCCTGCCGCGAAAAAACGCACCTCTCTGTTCGCTGGGTTGGGTGTGCTTGCTGTATTGGCTGTTATTGGCGTGATCATCGTGCTGCTGCTGTCCTCCGGCGGCGAAGAAAAACCGCCCAAAGGCAGCCCGCCGCTGACATGCCCGCAAATTGTCCAGCAAGCGATCACCAACGCCCAGGCGCGCTGTACCGAACTTGGGCCGAACAGCGTCTGTTATGGCAGCGCCGCGCTCACCGCTGAATTGAAGGAACCGGGCGCGTTTGGTCAGCCGGGCGATCAGGTATCACTGGCGAATTTATCCTCTCTGAAAACGGGCGTATTAAGTACCCAGGATGAACAGTGGGGTGTTGCGCTCATCCACGCCCAAACCTCGCTGTCCGGCGATCAACAGGTGACATTGGTGCTGTACGGCGGCGCGGAACTTCAGCCCCAAGACGACCAGATGCAGGCCTTCACCTTCCAGACCGGCGGACGTTCGGCGACCTGTTCGGAACAGCCCGCATCAGCGCTTATCGTTCAGGTTCCTGTGGGACAAACGGCGCAGTTCTCAGCCAATGGCGTTCAGATCAGCGCCAGCGGCACATTGGTCTTGCAGGCCGAACCCTCCCGCGAGATGACGGTTAATGTGTTGGATGGCATGGCAAAAGTCGCGGCGAGGTCCGGCGAACAGGACATTTCGGCAGGGTACGCTACCCGCGTAACAATGAGCCGTTCGCTGGTTGCGTCGGCATCCCCCAGCCTACCCGAACCCATCCCCGATATGGATGAAGTGATCAATCTGGTTGGGCTTTCCCCGCTGACTCTGCTCACAGAACCGCTTGACTCGCTGGCTGTCGCGACTGCGGTGGCACTGGCCCCGACCCTGACCGATACGCCGGATGGTCCAACCGATACGCCTGCTCCGACCAGCACCGCGACACAAACGCCAACCGACACGGCCTCCCCGGAACCATCGTTCACGCCAACGGATACAGCTATTCCGACGGCAACCGATACGCCAGAGCCGACGTTTACACCGACGTTCACCGGCACGCCAACGGCTACCGCAACGGATACGCCAACGTTTACGCCGACGTTCACCGATACCCCCAGCGTGACTCCGACCGATACGGCGACTGCAACAGCCACCGCTACCGATACGCCCACCTTCACGCCGACGTTTACCGCAACCGCAACGGCCACCGCCACCTTAACCGACACCCCCAGCGTGACTCCGACCTTCACCGCCCTGCCTTCGGAAACGCCCACCACTGCCCCGACCAATACGCTGATCCCCAGCCCGACACCCCAGCCGCCAGGTCACATGCCCTTTGTTCAGGACATGGAAGGCGACGCGCCGCTGACTGGCTGGGATTATGATCCGATGCGCTGGCAGTTGATCCCTGAAAGCGGCAATGTGATCCTGGTGGGACAAACGGGGTTGGATAATTCGCTGGAAATTCTGGGACGTGAAGCGCCGGAATGGAAGCAGCCCCAGACTGAAGACATGCTGATTGATATGCGTGTCAACATGCTCTACGGCGATAGCATTGGCCGGATCATTTTCCGCTATACGGAACAGGGTTACTATGTGCTGGAAATTATGCCGGGATATGGCGTCCTGAAGCGCGGCGAACCCGGTATGCCCAATCGTAACACCGAGCGCCTCATCACCCAGTGGCCCGGCGCAACGATCACCAATGGACAGTGGTATGAGGTGCGCATCTGGACCGAAGGCGCACGGACCTTTGTCTATGTGGACGATCTTCTGATTTTAAAGGCCAACGATACCGGGTTTGCGCTGCCCGCTGCGGGCGCGATTCTGCTGCAAACGCTCAGCGCGATCAGTGGGCAGGTCGCGTTTGATGACATCATCATCCAGCGCCCCGAAGCCGCCACCGAACATTTCCAGGGCGCGAGTTTCCCCGGCACCTGGTCGGCCAGCAGCTTTACCAATGTCCAACTTGGAACCGAACCGGATGGCAACCAGTACATCCGGCTGCAAAACGAGGCCCAGGTGGTCCCCAATGTGCCCCCCGTCGATAATGCGCTGATGGCCTGCCGTCTTTACAGCGAACAGGGCGGTTTTACCGTTTTGCTGCGCGAGAGCAGCCAGGGCGCTTACCGGCTGAATATGGTGGGCGGCAATATGGAAGTGCAGCAGCTTAACGGCCAGGGTGATGTGCTGCAAACCTGGACACGCACCAATTATTATGGGCGCAACAGTTGGTTTGACTTCATCGTACTGATGGCGGGCAACCGTCTGGTGATTTACCGACTCGGCGAAATGGCGTTTGAGGAAGTGATCGACGCCGCCCCGCCGCCCGGCGGCATCCAGTTTATGACGACCGAAGGCGATTATCTGCGCATTGATGACTGCCTGTTCACCGAAACGAAGCTGTCTTCCACCGTCGATGCCCAGTTTGCCTTTGAGGTGATGTCCAGGCTCGAATCCCGGATCATTCGCGACGGGGTATGGGACTGGTATGAGTTTTTTGAGAATCCCTATACCGGGCTGTGGTGGGAAGGCGGTATGGAGGGCGATCCCGGCGAGTACGTAAACGACGAAGCCGCCAGTGAACGCCGCCAGTACTATACGATTAGTTCCACCGATTTCCCGGTTTATCGTGTGTTCAAGCGCGAAACTGACCAGACCGGGAATGTCTTTGGCCTGGGAACCGATCAGTCCAATTTTGGCGATTCCACCGACATCTATGTCAAAGTCTATATGCGCCAGCCTGTCGATGCGCTGACGGGCAGCACGGGCTGGGTGGGTGTGCGTTCCGTGCATACGGTCAGCGGCACCAGTCTGAACCAATACCAGATGGAGTTGGTTAAAGGCGATGGCGATGTGGTGTTGGTTCGCGTGCGCATCAATACTGCCAACAACAAAACCGTGCTGTACGAAGCCCCGCTGGATCGCACGCTGACCGGGTGGCACGAGTTCATCATTGTGACGCTGGATGACCGGATCGCCTTTTTTGCGGATGGCCGTTTCCTGGTCGCGCTGCGCGGGATGGAACAACTTGGCGGCACCCTGGCGATTGGGGTCGAGGCGCACTCGACAGTTAACTTCGACGATCTGGTAATCCGCGATACCTCTACAAACTACTAAAAATAACTCCGCCGGAGCAATCAATCTGTTCCGGCGGAGTTTTTAGGCTTGAACGAGAGAACTATTTTTCGGCGTTGGCAAGACGATCCGCATATTGCAGTTTGTAGTATTCGAGGTATTCCCCGGTTTTGATCTTACGCCACCACCACTCATTTTTCTGATACCATTCGACAGTGGCCTGCATCGCATCCTCAAAGCTGTACTGCTGTGTCCAGCCGAGTTCGGCCCGGATTTTGTCGTTGGTGAGCGCATAGCGGCGGTCATGACCGGGGCGATCTGTCACATAGCGGATCAGGCGTTCCGGTTTACCCAGCGCGTGCAGGATAAATTTCGTCACATCGATATTGTGCATTTCATGTTCACCGCCCACGTTATAAATTTCGCCCGCCACGCCTTTGTGCAGCACGGTATCAATCGCGGAGCAGTGATCGTCCACATACAGCCAGTCACGGACCTGCATACCGTCGCCGTAGAGCGGCAGGGGGCGGTTATCAATCGCCTCTGTGATGAAAAACGGTGCGACTTTTTCGGGGTACTGGTACGGGCCAAACGTATTGCTGCCGCGTGTCACCGTCGTGTGCAACCCATAGGTCACATGATACGCCCGCAGCATCAGTTCGCCGCCCGCCTTACTCGCGGAATAGGGGCTGTTCGGTTCCAGCGGATCGCCCTCTTTGAAGAACCCTTCAGGAATCGATCCGTAAACTTCATCGGTGCTCACATGATGGATCCGCTGAATCCCCAGTTTGCGGGCCGCTTCCAGCAGCACGTAAGTACCGACCACATCCGTCTGGATAAACGCATCGGGATCGAGAATCGAGCGGTCCACATGCGATTCGGCGGCAAAGTTCACAATAGCGTCAATCCCGAACGTTTCCAGCACGCGTTCAACCGTTTGGCGGTGCGCAATATCACCGCGCTCAAAACGGTAGTTGGGCGAATCATGAACTTCGAGCAGATTGTCCAGATTGCCTGCATAGGTCAGTTTATCGAGCACGATGATGTTGTAATCGGGGTATTTTTCGACCATCATCCGTACAAACGCACTGCCGATAAACCCAGCGCCGCCCGTTACCAGAATGTTTTTCATGAATGCAGCTCCTTATCCAATACGAGTTCGCGCAGTGCAAGACCTACGCCATCTTCGTTATTCGTTCCCGTCACATAATCCGCGCGGCGGCGCACATCGTCGGGGGAATGCCCCATCGCCACGCCGATCCCTGCCACCTTGATCATTTCGAGATCGTTGCAGTTGTCGCCAAACGCGATCACCTGCCCGGCGGGAATATTCAGATATTCCAAAATGACCGCCAGCGCCGATCCTTTGCTCACATTAAGCGGCAGCACTTCCACCACCGAAGCCAATCCTGAGCGCAGTATCCGAGCGCGTCCAGCAAAGGTCCGTTCCAGTTCCAGTTGGAAATCCGCCACCCCCGCCAGATCATCTTCATTGATGAGGATCAGCTTGTGCGGTGTCCGGCCATTGCCTAATGCCTTTTCGAGATCTTCAATGATTTCGGGCTGGGGTTCGTGGTGCGCGACCAATACATCAATGCCATGATCCGGCCCGCTGGTCAGCAACCCCGGCCCCGAATACACAACCGGAGTCATATCGGCAGCGCGCGCCATTTGGACCACCTCAATCGCTACATCGCGAGGGAGCGGGTTTTCATACAAAACCGTGCCATCCGGCGCATGGATGATGGTTCCATTGCCGCAGATTACCGGAATTTGAATGTTGAACTTGCGAATCCACTCTATCGTGGAAGGAAATGTTTTCCCCGTCGCCACCGTGAACAGGATACCCTGTGCTAAGGCGTCATACAGTGCTTGTTCGGTCACTGGGGAAACAAGATGATCGGAATTGAGCAGTGTGCCATCCAGATCAGTGGCAATCAAACGTATTGACATCGCTGAGTTATTCCTGGTTATTCCTGCAATCGCTGCGCGGTTTGTCCCAGGTAGACCGGGTTGCCTATCGTTTGGAAGTCGGTAGGCACATAACGCTGGGCAAAAGTGAACGAGAATTCCTTGCCGCGTTCGCCTGCCTCAACAATCACCGCGTCAAATTGTTCATGATCAATCGTAATGTACCCGTCAAATGCTACCGCATAGGCTTTGACTGTGGCGGGTAAGGTAGCAACAAATTCGAGCGCCTGGCTCACACCTTCTTCCAGCGTTTCCGCCGCAAAACGATGTAAGTCCGGCTGCTGCTCGGTCAGGCTCATGACAAACGGTGTCAGCGGCCCGCCGCCGCTGACCGACTGTATCCCATGATCCATCGCAAAAAAGATCAGGTTTAAGAGCATTTCACTGGCTTCGAGTGACACAGGTTGATCCTCTTACGGCAGTTCCAGGCGGCTGTGATCGCCAAGCTGCAACTTAATCGCTTTCGGACGTAACGAATTGATGTCCACGTTGGCATGCCGCCCGATCAGGCTGTCCTGGATGCGGGTGGGAATGTTGCAGATTGAACTGTGCTCCAGCACAATACTGCGCTCAATTTCACTGTTTTGAATGACGACATCGTGATAGATGCTGGTGAACGGCCCTACATAGCTGTTGACAATGCGCGTATTCCGCCCGATGATCGCCGGGCCGCGCACCACGCTGTTGATAATTTCCGCACCGGGTTCGACTGTGACCCGCGTATCGACTTCCGAGCTTGTATCTACCGAGCCTTTAATGTCGGGCTTCAATTCTTCCAGCACCAGGCTGTTGGCGGTCAGCATATCATCGGGCCGCCCGGTGTCAATCCACCAGCCGCGATGCACGTGTGGAAACACGCTGTAATCGTGATCCACCAGCCATTGAATGGCGTCGGTGATTTCGAGTTCGCCGCGAAACGAGGGTTTGATCTGGGCGGTTGCTTCAAAGACATGCTGATCAAACATATAAATGCCGACCAGGGCCAGATTCGAGGGCGGGACTTTCGGTTTTTCAATCAGGCGCGAAATCCGCCCGTCGCCGTTCAACTGGGCCACACCGTATTGTTCGGGATGTTCAACTTCAGTCAGCACAATCTGGCTGTTCCATTCGGGGTGATGCGCAAAATCCGCAATCAGTGGGCTGATCCCGCCCTGGATCACGTTATCGCCCAGGAACATCACAAACCGATCATCGCCCAAAAAGTCCCGCGAAATTTTGACGGCGTGCGCCAATCCAAGCGGCGCGTCCTGCGGAATATAGGTTACATTTGTTCCAAACTGTGATCCGTCGCCAACTGCTTCGCGGATTTCCGGCGCAGTGTCTCCGGTCACGATACCAATATCCACAATACCCGCGTCCCGAATGGCTTCAATCACGCGGAACAACACCGGCTTATTGGCAACTGGAATCAACTGTTTGGCGCGCGTATAGGTGAGCGGATAGAGGCGTGTGCCCTTGCCGCCGCTGAGAATCAGACCTTTCACGACTCTATCTCCTCAAAATTTTAACGGGTGTAATATTCCCCAACGGCTGTATCGCGCGGCGCGTTGACCAGCACCGTACCAATAATGTGAACTTTTACCCGTTCCAGTTCGGCTTTGGTCCGTGCCGCATGATCCCGCCGCGACGATCCCGCCCGCAGCACCAGCAGCGCGCCATCAACTTTGGAACTTAACAGCACCGCATCGGTCACAGCCAGCACGGGCGGTGCATCGATCAGCACATAATCGGCTTTGGCCTTCAGCGTCTCGATCACCTGATCCATGCGTTTCGACCCGACCACATCGGCAGGATTCGGCGGCAGTGGCCCACTGGTCAGCACCTGGAGATGATCCACCCCCACCGCTTGCAGCGGCGCTGCGCCCTCTTCGATCATCATCGTTGTCAGACCGCGTTCGTTTTTCAGCCCCCAGATTGCATGCTGTCCGGGTTTGCGCAGATCGCAGTCCACAATCACGGTTTCGTGCCCGCCCTGCGCCAGTGTCACCGCCAGATTAGCCAATACCGTGCTTTTGCCTTCGCCTGAGGCGGGTGACGTGACCACCAGCGCCTTCACCGGGTTATCCAGGCTGTAAAACATCAGATTCGTGCGCAGGGATCGATAGGCTTCGGCGGCAGGCGAACGTGGATCAGTAAGGGTAATCAGATTGGTCATCGTTTTACTTCACCTCACGCATGAGAATCGTCGGCGGGAACTGCCGCCAGCACAGGAAGTTCAAGAAACCGCTCGACATCGTTTTTGTCGCGCACGATGTTCGATTGCAGATATTCCAGCACAAACACAATCGCGCCGCCCAACAGCAGCCCCATAACCGCACCGGCGGCGGTATTCACGCCTTTTTTAGGGCTGTGCAGGCCATACGTCGCGGTATCAATCATATCAGCCTCAATGCGATCCTGGCGGGTCAGTGGGGCGTTTTCTTCGGTGCGCCACTCTTCGAGCAGCCGCCCCATTTCGGTGGCGATGCTGGCCGCCAGCGGCCCATCTTCCAGATCGACATCAATCTGCACGGTAAGCAGTGTCGGATCCGAACTGATCGTCATATGGCTGCGCAGTTCACCGGGCGTCAGATCCAGCTTGAGCCGTTCAATCACTTTCGCGGCCTGCTCATCGCTGTTGAGAAAGACGACATAACTTTGGAGCAGAATTCGCAGCGTTTCGGTCAGCCCGTAATCACTGCGCGCGGGTTGCAGCAGAACTTTTTGAGTCGCGCGGTACGTGGGGGTCTGGATTTCGCTGAAGCCAAACGCGGCCCCCGCTGTAATCAGCACCGCCAACGCGATAATCCAGCCGCGCCGGATCAATACTCGCACATAATACATTAAATTCATGGAAAACCTCTCCGTCAAAGCGCAACGCTATTATACCAGCGCTTCTCCCCCGTATGGGGCGATTGTTAGGTAAGCGCGCGGAAAAAGTCAGGTTGTTATTTCTCGGACGGAATCTCTCCCCATACCGCCAATCCCAGCGCCTCGACATCATCCGCCGTATGCACACCCCGATCCAGGTATTCCGCCAGGACAGCCAATGCCACCCCCGCCGCCAGCCCTACCGCCAGCCGGATCAGCGGCTCCAGGCGACTCATGATCGGCGGCGCAGACTCGGCGACTTCCACATCATCCAGGGCGCGCACTTCCACCGGAGTCGCCGCGAACTGGGGGAAATAGCGCTGGTTTTTCGTTTGCAGCACCTGAACCGCTGCATCCGCCATCGAGCGGATTTCCGCCTCATCGTCCCACGCGACATACAGTGTCAAAATGCTGCGGAAACTGTCAGCGGCAAACGCCCCTTCCAGATCATCCACCGCAATGGTCACATTTTCCTCAGCCAGCAGCATGCTGACTTCGCGTGCAAACGAATCGCTGGTGATCCAGGCGGGCAAATTGACGACAACATATTCCGACGCCAACAGCGGCACATAGCTCGTATCTTCATACGGCGTCGTGACTCCCTCGATTGCCGTGTCGGGCGGAGCTGCTGCTGTGAGTCGCAGCGCTACCGTATAACTGACCGGCGGCGCGACGATATTTTTGATCGAAGGCAGAGTCAGAATCAACGCCACGACGGCGGGCAGCAGAATCAACCACCAGCGCCGCCGGACGAGGTTCCAGATCGCTATCAGTTCCATACGACCTCTTCCTGTGAGCAAAATCTCGGAGATTATACCGGATGCCGGTTTATAGGCAATCTAACAAGATTCTGGCTTGCCAAAAAAGATGGTTTCCTTTTACGATCCACAATATGTGTGCCCAGTCAAAAGGAGAGTTAGGTATGACGGCAGCATTTGACAAACTCAAGGCGGCCCTGGCGGAAAAAAAGACGCTGACCGATGACGAGGTTGCCAAGATCATTGCCGAACATGGCGAACTAACCGCCGATGAGAGTACCTGGTTGGCGGCTGAACTGCACGAACGCAACCGCGCATCCCAGCAAAAAGTAACCCTGGAACAATTCCTGGAGGCGAACAAAATTCTGGATACCGCCGATCCCAACAGTGACGAATACAAAAACGCCGAAAAAATAGCGGAGGCTTATTTGCAGGGTGGTTAATCGCAAACGATCTGATCCTGTAACCGAACCAGCCCAGCGCCCGATCTCGGAGCGCGCCTTTTTATGGGGTATCAACGGCAGCACGCTCGGCATTCTGGTGCTGACCCTGATCTATTTGTTTTTCCCTGTCGATGCGATCCCCGACTTTTTGCCCTTTGCCGGGCAACTGGACGATCTCGCGGCAGTCGTGGCGGGCGGGGGGTCGATCACCTTTCTGACCATCATGCGGTATGTGCTGCGCACCCGTGCCGGGCGCTGGGGTTGTTTGATCTTCCTGGTGTTAACGGCTATCGGCGCGTTCGCCGTTTTTTGGATTCTGCTCAAACTGTTTAACGCCATCCTCTAGCCTACCGGATTTTTTCGAGCGCGATCCGGTAGGTTCCGGTCTGATCATCGTTTACCATCCGCGCTACAATCGTGTAGGTTCCGTCCGCCGGCAGCATCAATTCGATAGCCGCATTCCGTTCAATCTGATCATCATTGCTGGCGAGCAGAGTCCCTGCCGAATTGTAGAGTTCAAGATATGGATCGGTATCCATCGTGATCATCGTGATCCGCACCTGCTCACCCGCATAACCATCAAACAGCCAGCGATCACGCTGCCCCTGCGCTGCGATCTCGCTTAATATCGCTTCACCATAGCTAATCGTCCCGCCTCCAATTGGCGGCGCGGGCCGGCTGCTGATGGTGATCAGCAGCAAACGCGTGGTTGTCTCTGGCCCAAAAAGCTGAAGCTTGTAGTGGCCGGGTGCCACTTCCCACTCATCAATGCCCAGCGGCTGGCCGATGCTGGCCTCCGCGCGCGGCACGATCTCATCCTGTTCATCAAATAACCGGGCAACCAGCGCCACATCTGGACCGCTGTCTTGCGCGACCAGATCAACTGCGATCCGTTGGGTCTGTTCAACTTCAAATACATAAACTGTTGCGTTTTGCGCGGGAACAAAAACAGCTTCAAACGGCGTATCCAGTTCGACGGGCTGTTCTTCGATACGGTTGAAAGTGGGCTGCGGCATGGGGGTCGCCGCTGTCACCGGGGTAAATGTCGGGCTGGGTTGTGCCGTCGGAACAGGCGATGCTGATGGCGCAGGTTGTGATGTGCAAGCGGCCAACACCAGGCCGATTCCAATCGCCCACCCGCGCCTCAACATGGTTATTTAGGGCTGGGTTCCAGGCAGGAGGGAAAATCATTCACATCTTTCGGCCACGCCTGCCCATAAAAGGCCAGATATTCCCCCACATGCGCCTGCCAATAGGTGATGTCGTGTTCGCCGGTTGGGTTAATAAGATACGTATGGGTAACACCCTTGTCGCGCAGCAGTTCCGACATGCGCAGCGCGTTAGCTCCCACATAATCTTCCGCCGCATTATCCATATAAATCCGCAGCGGAAATTGATCCAGCGGCGCGTTTACGACCAGGTTCAGCGGGTTCAGTTCCGGCAGCGCATTGTCCGCCTCAAAATGAGGGCTGTGTCCCCCCAGTACACTGAACATTTCCGGGTTGCGCAGCGCAATACTGAACGCCCAGAACCCCCCGCGTGAAATCCCGCCGATCCCGCGTCCTTCCCGGCTGCCCCACAAACAGAACTGTGTTTCAAGCGCGGGGATCAACTCATCCAGGATCACATTTTCAAAGGTCTGGTCTTCCGGTAGATCGTTATATTCTGCGATCATGCCGCCATCCGGCATCACCAACACCATCGGCGGCAGCGTGCCGTTTTGAATCCCCTGGTCCATTGCTTCAATCACACCCGCGTCCTGCCACATGGAATTGTTAAAACCAGTCCCGTGAAACAACATCACATAAGGATACCGCTGGATGGTATCATAAAAGCAGGGCGGCAAATACATCCGGTAGGCAACTTCTTCGCCTGCCGTCGCGCTGGTAAAAGACGCCTCGACCACCTGCCCTTCAGTCTCGTCACATGCAGCGGGCGCGATTGTCGGCTGCGCGGTTGCTTGCGGGGCGGGTGTTATAGTCGGCTGCGGCGTATTAACCGCCCCGCTCACATTCCCGCCCGAAGCAACGGTGATGCTTTCATCCGGTGTTACAGGATCGTCGGACGGGGTATTGGTGATCACAACAAAGGTTGCCGGGCTGGTACTCCCCGCCATCGCGGTGACAGCCGGTGTATATTCGGTTGCCGGAGGTGTTAATTCTGGGGCCAGTGGTTCGCAGGCTGACAGCAGAACAAACGTCAGGCAAAAGATGAGGTAAAATAAGCGTTTTCCGATTATCATGGTGCGGATTATATGCGCTGAATCGCCTGACGACAAGCTTTGGCAGGTGGATCAGGGGCAGTAGTTTCGACGGCTTATTGGTATACGACTATGACAACAACCCAATCTATGCGCCCGGTACGTCGAGCAGCTTCGCGTTCATCGTCCTCCGCTCCCAGTCGTTGGCGTCGGCGGCTGCGGAACTATGTACGGACTATTTTCGCGCGCGGCGATCTCAGCAGTTTATTGATCGCCTGGGCACTGATGATCGTCACAGCGCTGGCCATCGATGCCGCCGAATGGACAACCGGGCTGGGATCGCTGCCGATTATCAGTTTTTTTGCGGTAGGATTTGGTTTTTTACTGGCCCGCAGCCACTATTCTGAACTGATCGCGCTTATTCTCAGCACGATCTACAGCCTTGCGGTTGTCATCACAGTCAACGCGTACACCTTAATCGAAAGCGGCTCATTCCGCTCTCGTGTACATGATCTCGCCCGCCAGTTGAATATCTGGCTGCAAGAGGCGGCATCCGGCGATCAACCCGCGAATGACCGTGTGGCTTTTGTGATCTTTCTCTCTGTGCTGTTCTGGTTTTTGGGGCACAATGCCGCGTGGCATATTTTCCGCGTGGATCGTGTCTGGCGCGTCATCATCCTGACCGGGATGGTGCTTATCACCAGCCAGATGTTTTATCAGGGCGATACCTCGCTGGATGGTTATCTGGTCGCGTTTGTGGTGCTGGCGCTGCTGCTGCTCATCCGCTCCCATATCGAGGGGCGCGAATTCGATTGGTATCTCCACCGGGTCAATTTCCCGCGCCATGTCCGCCGCGCCTTTTTCTGGGCGGGCGGAATATTGTCAATCCTCATCGTGTTGGTCGCCTGGTTAGCCCCGGCAGGCCGCGATGATAAAGAACTGGATCGCCTGAATAAGCTGTTGTCGGGTGAAGCGTTTCTCGACTTTGCCGAACTCTGGAACCGGCTGTTTTCCTCGTTGGAAGGCCAGGGCATCGCCACCGCGGATTATTATGGCGGTGACGAGCTGGAGTTAAGCGGCGCGATTCAACTCGGTGACGAAGAAGTGATGTCAGTTGAGGTGTCGCCCGGTCCCCGTTACTACTGGCGCTCCACCACCTACGATACCTACGATTTCGGCTCACATAAATGGCAGCATTTCCGCTCCGTGCGCGCCTTTACCGATGAAACGGGCCTCAAATTGAATATTGGCCCCACCGTTCCCGGTGCGCGCCGCGAAGTCGAGCAGACCTTCACCATGCTGCTGCGTTCAACCCGGCTGGTCCATGCCGCGCCCCAGCCCGTTCTGATGGGGCTGCCCGTTGAGGCTGAACTGGATTGCGTCGAGGATATGGGCCGTACCTGTGTCAACGATAACCGCCCGTCCGATGTATCCATTATTCGCGCCCGCCAAACGCTGCGCAAAGGGGATCAGTACACCGTAACGTCCTCGGTTTTCGCCGGGACTGCGAACGATCTGCGCCAGACCGCGCAGGATTACCCCGATTGGGTCCTTCGTTTGTACTTGCAGGGGGCGAACAGCGTTGATCCCCAGGTGCGTGATCTCGCCGCGCAGATTGTATCTCAGGCCGGGGCGCAAAGCGCCTACGACAAAGGCAAAGCCATCGAACGCTGGCTCCGCGCCAATATTCAATACAACGAAACGATTCCCGACCCGCCCACGGACCGCGATCCGGTGGTCTGGTTCCTGTTTGAAGAAAAACAGGGCTACTGCAACTACTATGCGACAGCAATGGTTCTGATGCTGCGTTCTCAGGGGATTCCGGCACGTTTGGCGGCGGGTTTTGCGCAGGGCGAATGGACCGGAGATAACTTTCTCGTGCGCGAACGGGATGCCCACACCTGGGTCGAAGCTTATTTCCCCGGTTACGGCTGGATCGAATTCGAGCCAACCGCCAACGAACCGCCGCTGGATCGTGAAGGGGATCAGCTTCCGCAGTCGGTGCTGCCGACCTTTACGCCCATGCCCACCCCCACCCTGA
>CAYYNB010000067.1:0-30136 GCA_964472565.1 uncultured Anaerolineaceae bacterium | reverse complement strand
CTCCCCACACGACTCCGGTGGGGCGTGTGGATGATGTGCGCGCCGCGAAGCAGTTAGTGTTGTGCTGCCGGCCCTCGCTAAGCGAATAAGATTCCACCACCCCCTCGCCTACACAATTGGTTACGCGAGGGGGTTTTTGATTCCGCTCAGGCAGTCAGCGCAACCGTTCGCGGGTGATTTTCTGGCTGTTCGATGGCGCGAAGGGCAAACGCGGCCACATCAGTCCGGGAAAGCGAGGGCGTGACGTTGACCATTTCGGGCGCAGTGGTCATTTTGGGCTGGCCCATTCCCGCCTTATCGTTCATGAAAGTGGGACGCAGAATCGTATAGGGAAGCGGGCTGGCACGCAGGATTAGCTCCTGCTGACCGTGATCAGAAAAAGCGCGACCTAACATCAGATTGAGCATCCAGCGCCAGTAAAACGGCATTTGCTGCTGGCTGTCCCCCACACCGAGCGAACTCAGCACGACGATCTGCGGCCTTTCGCCAGACGCCTGCAACACCTCCACAATCTGGCGCGTCCCATCAGTGCGAATGCTCGATTTTTTCGGCACTTTGCCCGTGCCCAGGGCGATAAAAATCGCATCCTGTCCGCGCACGGTGCGTGCGACATCGTCCGCGTTAAGCACATCCCCCTGGATCACACTCAGGTTCGGATGGTGGATAGTGAGTTTGTGCGGAGAACGTACCAGCGCGGTGATCAGATGTCCCCGCTCCAGTGCGTGTTCGACAAAATTAGCTCCTGTATTGCCCGTTGCACCAATGACTGCGATTTTCATACCGTTTACTCCTTCTTATTCAGAACCCTTCAAGAGACAGGCGATAAAGACGAGTCCGACAGCCAGAATCGCCGCCATCGTACGGAGTGCATGGAAGCGTACCCAGGCGGCGTTCGGGCCATGATAGTCCTGTCTGACCCGCTCGGCTTCTGCATCGGAAAGCTGATCCAGGTCCAGAGCAGCCAGGCGATCATTCAGCGGAACATTGCCCACAATGGTGATACCGTTCACGCCGACAAGGTGCAGCAGTGACGCGGCGACCAAAGGCACAAAGGCCGTGCTGCCCCAGTGTAAAAAAGCGGCGAATGGAAGCAGCAGCGCGGGGCCGAAAAACAGCAGAAAAAACGCCGCATTGAGGATTTTGATATTGAGCACCTGCATCACGGCCAGATGTTGAATTGCTTTCAGACTGCGCAGCGCGGGCATTACCATAACGCTGAAGCCATACAACAACCCCGCCAGAAGCCCGGTCAACGTTCCGCCCAGCACGAGAGTGATATTGTCTACGGTCATTCGTCATTCCTCCGAACCGGAAACTGGATTTCGGTAATGAGTGCGCTGCCATCCTCCAGGGGAAGCTGTAAGGTGATCTCGCGGGGTGTGCCAGCCAACGCATACCCGTTAGCCGCCACCCAGCGTCCGATGTCCGCATACCCCGTGTGGATGGTTTCGAGCGCGCCCTGCACCACCGTCGTCGCCATCGTTTCGACCGGAGGCAGCTCGCCAAAACGGAGCTGCAAACCGTTCTCAAGCGGAACCGGAAGGTGCGCTTTAGCTTCGATCAGACAGCCAAATTCCAGATCCATATCGCGCTCGGCCAGCCCATCGTTGTGACAGATGCAGAAACACAAGCCGTAACTGGGCAGCGCAGATCGAATCTGCCGGAAATAGCGAAGGCCGACCTCAAACGATTCCACGATGGTACGCACGCTTAAAACAGGTTGAACCGGAAGCCGCTTGAGCACCACATTCACAGGCGCATCGGCTTCGGCATTCCGAATGGACTGCAAGCGCGATTCGATTTGGCGGATGCGGTGCAGTTCGTCCTGCAACAGGCGTTCGATCTCTGCTTTTTTCAGCAGCAGCATGCCCTGGATTTCATCGGTTGAGACGTTATCACGCAGAATATGCTGAATCTGATCGAGTGACAGGCCGAGTTCCTTCAGCGCCAGAATGCGGTTTAACTGCGGCATCTGCGGCGCGCTGTAGTAGCGGTAGCCGGTCATCGGATCGATACGACTCGGTTTGAGCAGGCCGATTTCATCGTAGTAGCGCAGCAGGCGTTTGGAAACCTGCGCGAGTCTTGAAAATTCACCGACTGTAAACATCGTTACGTTCTCCATAATCTTGACCAGCCCTATCGTAGGCGTTACCGTTACGTGAATGTCAAGCCCCTTTTCAGAAAATCGCATCATGCCGACGAATGACAAAAAAAATCCCCGCGCCAAAGGCTGACACGGGGATGCGCGTAATACAAGCCGCATCTTTGCTACGTTCAAACGCGGGCCACAATCTGATCGTACAGCGCCAACGTGTCCGGGCTGGGGGGTGACCCCAACTCGCGCTGCAATGTCTCCACGCATTCATGATATTGGCGCAGCGCCAGGTGATACTGCCCCTGTTGACTGTAACACTGCATCAGGCGGCAGTGTGCCCCTTCGTGACAGCTATCAATGCTGAGAATTTTACGGCAGGGGGCCTCGACTGCCGTGTAATTTTTCGCTTGCAGATAATATTCGCTCAACTGATCGAGCAGGTTGATATGGCTGATTTCAAGCGCGTGGCGCTGCTCGCTGATCCAATCCTCATAGCGATCATCTTCAAACAGCTCGCCCTGATACAGCGCATCGGCAATACAGTATTCGCGAATAGCCAACGGGCGTTCGCCGCTTTGCGCCAGTTTGCGCCCGGCCCGCTCATGTTCGATAAACGCCTCCATATCAACCCACAGTTGAAGATCAGGGTTCAACTGGTAGCTGTCGTCTTTGAACAGGATATAGGAAAAATCGGGGTCAGCCTCGCGGAACATCTGGCGCAGGCTGTAAATCGCCACATTGAGGTTGTTACGGGCCGCGTCGGGATCAGCTTCCGGCCAAAACAACTCCATCAGCACTTCTTTGCCGACAGGCCGCGCGTGATTCAAAACAAGATATTTTAGAACTGATTTGGCTTTGCGTCCGGGGAAATTGGTGATCGACCAGTCATTATAGTACATGCGGAAGACACCGAGGCAGTACACGATGAGGGTTGAGCGCAGCGAGTCAGGCGCAGGCATGACCCGCACCACACCATTACCATTCGGCGGGGCCTTGCTGCGGTTTTTTCCCCGTAAAAGACGCCAGAACCGCGACTCATGCCCGTTAGCCGGATTCAGCACCGCAACCGGCACCTTTTCAAACCGGCTGAGGCTGTACTCCCGTGCCGCATCGCACATTTCGCCCAGCAATTGCGCTAATTCCCGCTCGCGAAAATGGGCTTGATTGGCGTTCTGCTGATACCACAAGGCTTCGTTCTGGCTCATACCGCACGCCTGTGAAACCTGGCGCACGGCCCGGATCATCTGGGTCAAGATCACATCGTCATCAGTCATCTGGGCGAGGAGATTATCGACGGCTTCGTATTGTTTATGCTTCAAAAGAGCGCTAATCGTTTGCCAGACAGCAACCGAAGTCAGAGTAGGCACGTCGCGGTAAATAGCCATAAAAATACCTCTCATAATACTACTTCAGAGAGTTGTGGACGGCCCCAACTGAATAAATCATATATCGATAATCATTATTATACCAGTTTTATAGAATAAAGCTAACCACTTACATACCGAGATTTCATGCCCTATTTTAGCTAAACTTTAGCAGGTGTAAAAATACATCAATAAATAACTGCAAATTAAGTGCGCCTCATTTAAATGGAATGTAATTGTTCAATACGCTTAGGGAGGCACTAAAATGTCGTTTGAACCTCAACTTCCCGGTTTTTTAACAGGTGATATTAGCCTCAAGGTTCTGGACCCTCATGGGCTGCTGCCCGAAACCAATATCATCCAAATCCCCGATTCCTGGGCTGTCGATGTCAAATGGGAAATTTCGGGCGGTATCGTATCCCTCCTTGATCGGAATGCCACCTGGCATATCCGCGTTTTTCTGGAGTCGATTGGCCCCGGCCTCGAAAGCGAAGTGGGAAACGCCAACGTAACGGTTGGGTCGGTAGCGCTCGGCGCAGGGGGTTCACGTCAATATAACGAAAACATCAAAATTCCGGGCAATATCAAAGACCTGACACCAGGCCTGTATAAGCTGGTGGTGGTGGCAACCATCGAAAATGCGGGCGTACCGGGCATGATTGCCGCCTTCTCCGAAGGCCCCTATCTGCACTTCTATCAGTTCCCATAAGCCGCATTTTCAGCGTCTGATGACCCCGGCGTTCTACCGGGGTCTATTTATTAAGGAGCATTGACCATGAATGACCTCGATCATCTGGACGATCTCACTGCCATTAAAGGCATCGGTCCGGCCCGGCAGGAATGGCTGCGTGAGAAACTGCACATCCGCACCTATCACGATCTGGCAGCATTGAGCATTGAACAGATCGAAGCTGAATTGAAAACCAGCGGCAAAAGCGCCTCGTTCAGTGAAATCCAGACCTGGTTGGAGCAGGCTCACCATTTGGCCGGTTCGCCCAAGCCGCATCTGTCCAAAGACTGGAAACCGTTCGCTTCGTTTGTGGTCGAATTTCAAAAGCGGGATGATATTGAACATCAGGTCCAGGTGCATCATGTCGAGGCAGATCACACGATGGTTTGGCCGGGATACGGCGGATCTGCTACCTGGGATTGGATGTTGCACGAGATCGGGGAAACGCCCGAACCGGTGAAGACACACGGCTACAGCGACAAAATGCAGGCGATCTTAAATAAAACCCAGCATGTCTTGGAGCATAAGACAGAAAGCCCGGCTCCCCCACTGGTACCGCCAGTCATCAGCCCGCTAGAAGTTCATGTGACCCATGTAGAGCGCATTCCATCGAAGCAAGGAGCCAACCTCTTAACCCTTCAAGCCGATCTGTCGATTGTTGGCCCGCACGAAAAATCAGACCCGCTGAATATCGAGTTTTATGCCCATAACCTGGCAACCGGAACCCATACCTACCTGGGGAATACCAGCATCACCCAGGCAGAACGAGCGCTTTCCGTCGATCTGCCACAAATTCGGCTGACGCCGGGCGTCTACCGCATCCAGGTGATCGCCCAACAGGGCCAGTTACCGATCCGAAGTTATATCGATGTGCCTGCGATTCAGACGGTGCATGCCTAATCGCCAGAGGATGAAAGACCAACCGAGAACCCCATACCCGCGGAGCCTTGCGTGGCGCACATCTGAACTTCGGTGCCATCGATATACACATGAATCGTACTTTGAGAACCATCGTCAGCCGTATAGACGATGGTATGTTCACCCTGGTACATACCCGACGCTTCCAGTTCACGCAGCATCCGATAAAACTTCCCCAACTGATAGACCATATGACCGTATTCCATTGCGTCCTCAATTTTCCTTCATACGACATCAATTCTATATTATAACAATATTCGAAATAGGGAACTAATTATTTAGAAAACCTTCACAAATTCAGATCACATCCTCACGCTTTTTCCCTTCTGCAAAACCGTCTCCAGAAAATAATGGCGCAGCCTAAGACCTGCGATAAAATGAGGGTAAATGTCGGTGTCTTCAGGAGCGGCCATCCTATGTCCAAACAACACTACGCCAACATTGCGGACCTGTACGATAGTTTTGTGACGATGCAGACCGATGTCCCGTTTTTCGTGAATGAGGCGCAAAAAGCCAATGGCCCGGTGCTGGAACTGATGTGTGGAACCGGGCGGTTGTCGATCCCCCTGCTGCAAGCCGGGATTCCGCTCACCTGTGTCGATTACTCGCCCTATATGCTGGCGCGGCTGCGCGAACGCCTGGACCAAAACAACCTGACCGCCCCTGTGTATGAAATGGATGTGCGCAGTTTTGAACTGGATCAGCAGTTCCAGCAGATCATCATCCCGTTTGGCGCGTTTTCCGAACTCCCCTCCCCTGCCGATCAGGAGCAGGCGTTGGAGCGCATCCACGCGCATCTGGCCGACGGCGGGACGTTCATCTGTGCGCTGCATAATGCGCCCGTGCGCATCAAATCGGTAGACAACCAACTCCATCTGGCGGGGCGTTTCCCGATAGAACAGGGGCAGCTTTTTGTGTGGCTCTTGCAGCAGCACGATCCCACGACCAAACTCGTGAATGTGATGGAATTTTTCGAGTTGTACGATACCCAGGGTCTCATGACTTCCAAGCGCTTTTCAGAGATTCAGTTCCATCTGCTCGAAAAAGCGGTATTCGAGCGGCTGATCGCGGCGGCGGGTTTTGAGGTCGTCAACCTGTATGGTGATTACAGCTATGCGCCGTTCGACGCCTCAACCAGCCCATTCATGCTGTGGGAACTGCGCAAAGCGCAATAAACACAATGTTATCGACGCCCAGCACAATTTCGAGCAGCACCAGCGTCAGAAATCCAATCCAGGCGTCGGGACTCGTTATCCAATCCATGCGAACCAACCTTCTCCTCAGTTCTTATCTTTGGAGAAGGTTGTAGCAAGGCCGGGGGATTAGCGACAAGTGTTTAAGGCTGCGCCACCAACTGCTCCCAGGCTGCCTTTTCGCACGCCGCCTGATCTTCGAACCAGCGCGTCAGATCCACGTCCAGACACGCTGCCGGATCGGGCGCTTCGGACGCGGCTTTGAACCACAGGCCGCGCTCTTCCCAGCGATCCCCGATCTGCCAGAACGCGTCGGCGCAGGTTTCCAGGGCGCGGCTGTCTAAACGCTGCGCCGCCTCGCGCAGAAAGCGGCTGAACATATAGCGGAAGAGTCCGCCGCCCGTACCGCCTATCGGGGAGATGAAGATATACATATTGAACAGGGCCATCCGCAGATCGGATTCGCTCATCAGCCCCGGCCACTGGGGGACCATCTGCCCCGCCTTGCCGATTCCGGCCACGCCCAGATTGCGAATCGGCGGCTGGAGCATCGCCTCGGCCTGCTCGCGGATCGCCTGCCGGATTTCATCAGTGGTAGGCTGGCGTTTGGCGCTAAAATCGAAGCTGTACCAGCGGCGCTTCGGCGGGAACGGTTCGAAAGTTGAGGCGCGCGCCTGTTCCAGAACATCCAGCGGCACGGGATGAAGTTCCAGATCCCGATCCGCGATCAGCACCGTGCGCGCGTTGGGATCATAGCCGCAGGCCACGATCAGATGCCCGCCGAAGTGATACTCGCTGCCGCCGAAATCGAAGTACGGCAAAAAACCCATATCGACCTGAAGCATCACCGGCTGGCCCGCGTCCAACATCTTCAGGAGCAGCGCTTCGGCTTTTGGCCCACTGCTGGAGGTATGATCCTTGATCACGACTCCGGTGCGTTCTCCGGCCAGCGTTTCGGCGGGACGTGTGCGATCCGCATGGCGTCCCCCAAAAAACGGCGGCGCGCCTTTTTGATGCCAATAGATGAACCCAACGCCGTTGCCCAGTCCCAGCAGCATATCTTCGCTGATGTCGTGCTGGTTGAACAGATACACATGCCGCATAGAGCCTGTGACGCAGTGATGCGTTGCCACCGATTGAAATCCGGGCAGTACCATTCTGAATTACTCCTTCGTCACGGGGAACTGAATTTCCGTAATGTTCTGGGCGGGATCGCCCTGCGGATCGAAGTGCAGATACACTTCACGCGACGGCCCCGCAATGTGATACCCGTTGGCCTCAATCCAGGCGACGATGGCGCTGTAAGCTTCCCCGACATTCGTATACGAACCGTGATAGATGGTGCTGGCGGTTGTCACCGCAGGCAGATCGGACATTTTGATCCGGTCCGTTTCGGTGATAGCCTGCGCGATGGGCACGCCCACTTCAACCACCATCTCGCTCTGGTACGGATCGTCGGTGTAATACAGACTCAGCGGCGCGCCAGCGGGGGTGATCTGGTTCGCGTACACAAAACCCCACAGTTCCCCGAACAACCCACTAAACACGGTGCCGATCTCCTCAATCGAAATCGCGGACGATTTGACAGATACGATCCGCATGGGATCGACGGGTTTGATCACGACTTCATACGCAGGCATCGTTCCCTCACTCTCCATTTGCCGCAGCCGGGCGGCTACCCGTTCGAGCCGGGCCTGCTCTTCGTCAACAATCTGCTGCAATTCCGCCTGTTTGAGGCGCAGCATCCCGCGCACCTGTTCCGGCGTGACCTGTTCTTCCAGCAGCAGCGCGATCTGTTCCAGCGACAGGCCCAGGTCTTTGAGCGCCAGAATCCGGTTCAGGCGTGGAAGCTGGTCCAGCGTGTAGTAGCGGTAGCTGGTAAACCGGTCCGTTTGTGACGGCTTGAGCAGCCCGATCTCGTCGTAGTAGCGCAGTGTCTTAACCGACACCCGGCTGACTTTCGAAAAATCACCGATCTTCAACATGTTGATTCTCTCCGCGCGGAAATCTTCATCTCTACTATGCACCCTCCAGCAAGGGGAGAGTCAAGCAGGAACCCATATCAATGTCCGAAAACGGCCAGCAGCAGCGAAACATTTTAGTTATTCTATACCTATTCGACGAGTGGAGTATCACCTATGGAACTCGATCACGATCTCTGTTACTCCATCATCCAAAGCCGCGACGAGCGGTATGATGGCCGTTTTTTCACCGCCGTGCTGACCACCGGCGTCTACTGCCGCCCGATCTGCCCGGCCCGCACCCCCCGTTCCGAAAATGTGCGCTTTTTTAGCTGCGCGGCGGCGGCAGAAGAAGCGGGGTTCCGACCCTGTCTGCGCTGCCGCCCGGAAGCCTCACCCGGTACGCCCGCCTGGATGGGCGCATCGGCAATCGCGGCCCGCGCGCTGCAACTGATCGAAGAAGGTGTGCTGGATCACGGCAGCGTGGACGATCTGGCTGCGCGGCTGCACCTCGGCGCGCGCCAACTGCGCCGCCTGTTCATGGATCAGCTTGGGGTGCCGCCCGTCGCCGTCGCCCAAACGCGGCGCGTGCAGTTTGCCAAAAAACTGCTGAACGAAACCGCACTCCCCATTTCGGATATTGCGTTTAGCGCGGGTTTTGCGAGCATCCGCCGCTTTAATGCCGCCATGCAGACCACCTACCAGCGCACGCCGTCCGAACTGCGCGGCAGGAGCAAACCGCCCACCGATCAGGCCGTCTTGCAGCTCAAGCTCAGTTATCGCCCGCCGTACAACTGGCCGCAGATCGCGCGTTTTCTGGCGGCACGAGTCATTCCGGGCGTCGAAGTGCTGGACGAGCACGGCTACCGCCGCACGATCCGGATCGGAGATCGCGCGGGTGTGTTACAGGTCGAACCAAATGCGAACCATTTTTTGCTCACCGTGCCGTCCGCTTTTTCGCCCGATCTTCTGGCCATCGTGGAGCGGGTGCGGCGGCTGTTCGATCTCAAAGCCGACCCGGTGCAGATCGCGAATCACCTGGGCCACGATGCACGATTGACAACCGCGCTGGATCGCGTCGGGCCGGGGGTACGTGTGCCCGGTGCCTGGGATGGCTTCGAAACGGCGGTACGTGTGGTCCTCGGCCAGCAGATCAGCGTGCGCGGCGCGACCACCCTATCGGGGCGGATCGTGGCAGCGTATGGCGACCGGCTGGACACCGGGTACGATGGGCTGTGCGCGCTCTACCCCTACACCGCCCGGCTGATCGATGCGCCGCTGGAACAACTCGGCCTGCCGCACAACCGCGCGGCGACGATCCGCGAACTGGCGCGGCAGGTGAACAGCGGCGAACTGACTTTTTCAACAGCGGCTGGACTGGACGAGGCGATCACGCGGCTGTGCCAGATTCCCGGCATCGGCCCCTGGACGGCGCACATGATCGCCATGCGCTGCCTGGCCGAACCGGACGCCTACCCCGCCAGCGATCTCATTTTGCAGCGCGCGATCTCCGACAGCGACCAGCCCGAATACTGGCGGCCCTGGCGCGCCTATGCCGCCGTCACCCTTTGGGCAGAAAACACAATGGAGGAAATGCCATCATGAGTACAATCAGCTATGCGTTCACCCCAACACCCATCGGTACCCTGCTGCTGGTGCAAAGTGAAGCGGGCTTACTGTCGATTCGCTTTGAGGGCCGCGACGATGTGCCCGAACCCGGCTGGATTCATAATCCGGCGGCGCTCAGCGAGGTGATCCGCCAGCTCGCGGAGTATTTCGACGGCCAGCGCCAAACCTTCGATCTGCCGCTCGCGCCAGCCGGAACACCGTTTCAGCAGGAAGTCTGGCAGGCGCTGCGCGCGATTCCCTACGGGGAGACGGTTTCGTATGGTGAGATCGCGCGGCAGATCGGCAAACCGGACGCCGTGCGGGCTGTGGGCGCGGCGAACGGCAAAAATCCGATCCCGATTATCGTGCCGTGTCACCGGGTGATCGGCAGCAACGGTACCCTGACCGGCTATGCAGGCGGTTTGTCGATTAAAGAAGCGCTGCTGGCCCTGGAACACCGGATCACAACCGGGCAAGCGGTGCAGTTGACATTCGACATTTAAGACCGCGTGGCCCTATTGGTACTATACATAGGGCCAAAAAGATCGTAACCTAGCACAAGTGTTTCGTTTCGTACATGAGGAAAACATTGATGTCTAGCGACAGTTCGATGCGCTGGAAGATGATAGCCGCCTTTGGCGCGGTTTATATCATCTGGGGATCAACCTATCTGTTCATCAGTTTCGCCATCGAAACGCTGCCCCCCTTTCTCATGGCGGGGACGCGCTTCATCGTCGCAGGGGGCTTACTGTACGGCTGGCAGCGGCTGCGCGGAGAACCCAACCCGCCTCGGCTGCATTGGCGTTCCGCCGCGATCATCGGCGGTCTGCTGCTGGTGGGTGGCAACGGCGGTGTGACCTGGGCCGAACAAAAAGTCCCGTCCGGGCTGACAGCGCTGGTTATCGGCGCAACGCCCATCTGGATCACGCTGCTGGGGTGGATCGCATTCGGCGGGACCCGCCCCAATCGCTTTATGGCGCTCGGATTGGGGATTGGGCTGGCTGGTGTGGCGCTGCTGATCGGCCCGGCAAACCTGCTCGGTGGTGACGAACTCGATCCGATGGGCACGCTGGCTCTCATTTTCGCCTCGATGGCCTGGGCAACCGGATCACTCTATTCGCGCCGCGCCCCGATGCCCCACGCGCCGCTGATGGGTACCGCGATTGAAATGCTGGCCGGTGGTGCGCTGCTGTGGATCGTCGGACTGCTGGCGGGCGATGCGGGCAATCTGAATCTGAGCGGGGTATCGCTGAAATCGGCGTTCTCGCTGGTCTATCTGACCATCTTTGGTTCGATGCTGGCCTTCAGCGCCTATGTCTGGCTGTTGGGCCACACCACGCCGCAGCGCGCCACGAGTTACGCCTATGTCAACCCGGTGGTTGCGGTGATTCTCGGCTGGGCCTTTGCCGGTGAAGACCTGGGGCCGCGCACGATCATCGCGGCGGCGATCATCATCGCGTCGGTGGTGCTGGTCACGTCCGCCCGCGCCCAAAGTAAAATCAAAACGCCCTCGCCCAAGCCCATCCTCCCCGAAACGGATGGCATCGCGGTGTGCGCCTCGAAGTAAGCCGTTTGCGTAGGGGCAAATTGCCCCTACGCACCACCATTCTAACCCCGATCCGCCCCATAGTCTCTACAATTAAAGCGCGAATGAAGATCAGCACAAGGAGAATCACATGAAATATTTTGTCACGGGCGCAACGGGATTCATCGGCGGGGAAGTCGTCCGCCAATTGATCGCAGCGGGGCATACCGTCGTGGCGGTGGTGCGCTCACCGGAAAAAGCGCAGGCGCTCACAAACCTGGGCGTAGAAATTCACCAGGGCGACATCACCGACAAGGCCAGCCTGCGCGCCCCCATGACCGGCGCGGACGGTGTATTCCACATCGCGGCGTGGTACAAGCTTGGGGCCAGAGATACAAGTGTCGCGGAAAAAATCAACGTCCAGGGCACGCGTAATGTGCTGGAACTGATGCAGGAACTCAACATTCCCAAAGGCGTCTATACCAGCACCGTCGCGGTCTTCTCCGATACACGCGGGAAAGTCGTGGACGAAACCTACCAATTCAGCGGCAAACACATCAGCGAATATGACCGCACGAAATGGGCCGCGCATTATGAAGTCGCGCTGCCGATGATCAAAGCAGGGCTGCCGCTGGTGATCGTGCTGCCGGGCGCGGTCTATGGTCCCGGTGATACCAGCCTGATCGGTGAAACCTTCACCCAGTACCTCAAGGGCAAGCTTCCAATGCTGCCCAAGCAGACTACTTTTTGCTGGTCGCACGTGGAAGATACCGCGCGCGGGCACCTGCTGGCGATGGAGAAAGGCACCCCCGGCGAAAGCTACATCATCGCTGGACCGTGCCACACCTTCGAGGCGACGTTCGAGATCGCCGCGACGATCACCGACATCCCCGCGCCGCGCCTGCGCATCCCGCCCGCCGCGATCAAAAGCATGGCCGCGCTGATGGGCGTGATCGGAAAAGTGGTGCCGCTGCCGCCGACTTATACAGCAGAAACGCTGCGCGTCACGGCAGGCGCGACGTATACCGCGTCGAATGCCAAAGCGCGGCGCGACCTGGGCTTCGATCCGCGCCCGCTGGATGAGGGGCTGCGCCCAACGCTGCTCGCGGAAATGGAGCGGCTGGGCATCCAAAAAAAGTAGGGCGAATCGGGGGGATAGAATTGCCATCTATTTCCCCTTGCCCGCGCTCCCCTCTTCAGGAATAATCGTCCCGCCGGAGGGGACGGCGGCACCCCGGTCAGGGTAAACAGCCGAACGGGCACTAAAAGTTGCGCGCCTCAATTTCCACTTCAGGGTATTCTGAGGCAGGTCCATCGAGCAAAGGCGAGATGTCGCCTTTGAGGTACCGATCGAAAAACGCCAGCAAGTAGATATTCACCACTTGTACGGCGCGGTGTCCCTCAACGGTGCCGAGCAAGGACGGGTCCGACGATGAGATGCCAGGATAGAGTGTGAAGTCGGTGAAATTCATGTGGCCGAAGCCGTCGAAGATAAGATTGTAGGCTGGTCCCTTCAGGCTGGGGAGAACAGGCGAGGCCGTTAGACCTTCGCGTTTCATAAACATGACTGGCAGGTCAGGCCCCTCGCGGACAACTGCATCAGGAACAGGGCCGTCTTCAGAAACCGTTGCCGCGAAGCGGTTACATGCCAAGAGGGCTACGGCGGCTCCCCAGGAGTGACCAAAACTCCCAACACGATCCAGCGCAAGACGACCACCAAACCGCGCGTCGTTTAGCAGCGTCAACTGATCGAGCACAAAACGCTGGTCTTGGGCGCCCACCACCAAAGCCAAGTCACTATCGGGATTCGAGAAGGGCACCATGCGTCCATCAGGGAATACAGTCAACATAGCAATATGGGTGTGAACGATACCGATGACAACATACCCCTGACTCGCCAATTCTTCGATTTGAGCAGTATAAAACTCCGGTCTGGCAACCCAGCCGTGCGAGAAGACGAGCACCGGGTAACTGGCCGCCGCCTCTGAAACCGGCGCATCACGATAGCTGTGGGTAGGAGTGAGGACAAGTTCCTCGGCAGACAGGGTGAATGCCAGATCTGCTGACAGGGCTATGGATGTCGTAGGGAAAGACAGGATAACATCCGGATCGGGTCCATACGGCTCCGGTGCAGCGTTTACATCCACTTCAGCGGGGTACCACACGCGCACGAGGAGTTCCCGCCGATCATCCGGATCTTCGGTGAATATTTCAGGACGCGATGCATCAACCCAATGATAAGTCGTCGTGCCGACCTGATACGGACCAGTGGGGACAGGCAGCCAATTGCTCGCTTGCCCGCCCACTGGACGCGGAAACAACCCACTGATGAGCAGGACGATCAATAATGCGCCAAATAATCGTTTCAGCATGGTCCTCTCCTACCCCAATTACAGGATTTTTGAGGTCGATGTTAATCATTTATACGGTACAAAACCGCTCGATGGGTAATCCGGCATTAATCAATGGAAAAACACCGAGAATCAAGCACCTCCGCTGTGACGCATTTCCCCCTTGCCCGCGCTCGCCTCTTCAGGAATAATCGTCCCGTCTAAAGGAGTTTATGGTTTATGCGTTATTTCCTCACTGGCGGGACCGGATTCATCGGCGGTGAGGTGGCCCGCCAACTGCGCGCCGCCGGACATGATGTAATTGCACTGATCCGTTCGCCTCACAAAGCTCAAACCCTGCGCGATCTCGGCGTGACGCTGTGCCAGGGCGACATCACCGATAAGGACAGCATGCGCGGCCCGATGGCGGGCGTGGATGGCGTGTTTCATATCGCGGGCTGGTACAAAATCAGCGAGGGCACCCGGCAGGAAGCCGAAGCGATCAACCTTCACGGGACGCGCAACGTGTTCGAACTGGTGCGCGACTTGCAGATTCCCAAAGCCGTGTATACCAGCACCGTAGCCGTGTATGGCAATACACGCGGCGTCGTGCCCGACGAAAATTACACCTTCGCGGGCGGCAGGTTCACCAACGAATATGAGCGCACCAAGTGGATCGCCTATCACCAGATCGCGCTGCCGATGATCCACACGGGCCTGCCGCTGGTCGTGGTGCTGCCCGGCGTGGTGTACGGCCCCGGCGATCCCAGCCTGCTGCACCGCACGCTCGTTCAATATATGTTCCGCCGCCTGCCCGCCGCCCCGAAAGGCACAGCATATTCGTGGTCCCACGTCGAAGACATCGCGCGCGGGCATATCCTGGCCATGGACAAAGGCACCCCCGGCGAAAGTTACATCCTCGGCGGGCAGATTTACACAGCGCTTGAGGCGCTCAAACTGCGCGGCGATGTCAGCGGCATTCGCCCGGTGCCGATTCATTTTGGGCCGGGCATGTTCAAATTGGTGGCCGCCGTGACGAGTGTCCTAGAGAAATTTCTCCCAATTCCGGTATATTATCGATCAGAGAGCTTGCACACATTCGGCGGTGTCACGTATATTGGCAATGATGCCAAAGCACGCCGAGAACTGGGTTACACCGAGCGCCCGCTGCTGGATGGTCTGCGCGAAGTGGCCCGCCAGGATATGGAGCAGAGATCATGAGCCGTGAAACGCGCGAAACTTTAGAGAGCCTGTTAGGAAACGTCACCGATGAAGAGCTGGAAAACCTGCGCGATGCCATCCTGCGCGAAGAGGGCCGCCGCCGCTCGCAGTATCGCCTGAATCTCAAAGCGCCCTACCCGCCGCTGTCGCCCGACGACACCAAAGACGGCAGTCCGGTGGCGCGCTGGGCCAAACTGCTCGCGTGGGACGCCAAAGCGGAAAATGTCCCCCCGGCCAAAGGCAAACGCGGGGTGTCGATCCGGCTGCAATATATCAGCGAGCGCCCCGACGGTAAACAGGCCGGCATTCTGCTGCAAGAAGCGCTGGTCGAGGCCGGGCTGCTGCTGGGGCGCACACCAGAATGGATGGACGCCACCACAACCGAAGTCAATCTGGCCGATCAGGATGCGGTCCAGATCGAACTGTGGGACAAGCCCGGCGAGGGGCTGTGGCTGTAAACTGAACCGGGGCAATGCATGCATTGCCCCCGCAAAACCGGCAAGCAGCGCAAATTCGGGCTTAGCGCTTTCCCGTAATCGTTCAGGCAAGCGCGCCGGATCAGCGGGCCTTATTCCGGCTTCTGCGCGACAAAAACGACATGGCCGGAATAGTCGTGCTGCACATCAAAGGGCGACATATCCGGGTTCAGCACCGCCATCACGCGGAATCCGGCCCGCTCCAGAATGGCGATCACGCCCTGCGTGGGATAACCGCGCTCAATATGCTGTTCGTCCTGGCGCTGCCACAGGCCGTTCTGCCGCCGCCAGACAAGAAACTGCCGGGTGCTGCTCAGGGTTTCATAACTAAAACTGTTGCGCGCAATGACCATCAGGTTTTCGTTGTTGTCGTACAACACACTGTCGCAGTTGCCGATCTCATCCGCCAGGCCGCGAATCGTGCGCATATCGAAGATAAACAAGCGGCCTGGGTCCAACGCCTGTTTGACACGGGTAAAGGTCGCTTCCAACTCGCGCAGACTCTGGATCGCGTTCAGGACACAGCCCGCCGTGACCACCATATCCACCGCCCCAATCGGGGATTCCAACTGCCGGATGTCCATCTCGACAAAATCAGGCGGTTCGAACGGCACCTCCCCCCGCGTCTGGATCGAGGCGCGCGCCTGCTCTAACATATACGGGCTGTTGTCGATCCCCACTGTATAATACCCTTGCTGCGCCAACCACCACGACGTGACGCCGGTTCCACAGCCCAGATCGAGGACACGCCGCCCGGCCCAATCCATCGATTGAGCATACGATACATAGAACGGTAAATGATCCGCCGCATATTGAGCCAGCCCCGCCTCATTATAGATGGGGGCCAGCGCCGCATAACTTGGAACTAAAAAAGGCATTTCTCCCTCCTTCCTCCTATTCTACCGCTTGTTTTTTGTCTGTGTCTAATGTACCCTCGATACTGGCCCATGCTTAGGGAGGAAATTGGATGTTAAAAGCCGTGCTGGCAGGTCTGACCCAACTCGAACACTATCTCATTGCGGTGCTGCTGGACGAAAGCGGCCAGCAGGCCCTGCCGGTCTGGATCGAGTGGCATAACTGGTGGCCGCTGGATGACTGTCTGCGCGACTGGCGCTTTATCCAGCCGTCGTGTTTCACGCTGATGAACAACCTGATCGCCGTTACGGGCGGCGAACCGCGCGAAGTCTGCATCTCAGACTCAGATGGCGATATTATCCACGCGCATATTACGCTGCGGGCCAATGGCACCGCGCAGGATGTCCCCGCGCGCGCCAACGACGCGCTCACCTTTGCCACCGTCGCCCGCCTGCCGCTTCTGATGTCGGACAAAGTGCTCCAGCGGGAGGGGGTTTGGGTGCCCGATCAAATTCGCAAAAACTGGAAGCCCGGCCAGATTCTGAACGATGGCGCGCTCAAATGGATCGCGCAGACAGCCATGGATCAGCACACCTTCAGCCTGGATCAGGTCGTGGAGGGGTTGTATATCAGCGGGGTACGCCGCCGCCCGACGCTGCAACGGCTGCGCGACGAAGGCATCACGCATGTGCTGAAACTGTATCATATGCCCGTACCCTGGCCGGATGAATTCGATGTGTTGGATAACGCGCTGGAAGACGGCGCGCTGATACCGCTCGATGCGTTGCGGCGCGGCGTCCAGTTCATCAAAAAACACCGCGACCAGAACGAAAAGGTGCTGGTGTTGTGCTGGGAAGGCGTCAGCCGGTCCTCGACGTTTGTGCTGGCTTATCTCGTACAGGAACTTGGTTACGATCTGCGCGAAGCGTGGATGCTGCTCCGGCAGAAACATGCCAAAGCCTGGCCCGCCCACCAGATGTGGGCCTCGCTGATCGAACATTACGCCCTGCCCTACACCATTTCGGATGTCAAACAGTGGCTGGTGAATTCAGCCAACCAGGAGTAAGCATGATGAGCAAAGGTAAAAAGAAAGCCCTGACGAACACCGCCCGTATTCGCAGCGATCTGATCAAAGCGGAAGCATTTCTCGACCGTAAGCAGTGGGATCAAGTCATCCAACTGCTGGAGCCGCTGATGTACCGTTATCCATCCAATCAAGATGTGCTCGGCATATTGATGGAAGCTTACCAGGGAGCGCAGAATGCGCCCAAACTCTGGCAGACATGCGAACGGCTGCGCGAACTGGACCCGAATGATCCGCAAAATTATTTTAACGCCGTTTTCGCCTCGATGAATGCACAGATGCCATTTTCAACGCTGTATCACGCGCAGTATTTTCTAGAGCGGTGGCCCGATCATTCTGCCGCTGAGGACTTGCGCCAGGAACTCCCCCACATCCGGCAGATGTGCGAGACAATCATGGCAGCGGAGAGCACCACCGCCGGGGCCTCAATCGACGACATGGTATCTTTTGAAAAAGCCTTTATGTCTTTTCAAGTCGGTGATTTCGCCAAAGGCGAACAATTAGCCCTGGAAGCCATGCAGCGCCTGCCCCAGGCGGCGGCCCCGCGTAATAATGTCACGCTGGCCTATCTGCTGCGCGGCGACTTTGAAAAGGCTATCGACATGGCACAGCAGGTGCTCCAGCTTGAACCCAACAATTTTCACGCGCTGGCGAATCTGGCTCAAACATATTTCCGCGCTGGGCAGCGCGATGAGGCCTTTCAAATCGCGGAACAACTGCGTGCGCAAAAAGGCGCGCGCGAAGATGCGCTCATTAAATATGCTGAAACCCTGGCCGCCCTCGGCAGCGATCAAGCCCTCTGTGATCTGTTTACCGAGTTTGAGCAAACCAAACCACCCGATGCGCCGCTGCTCGCCCGGTTTTACCACTTCGCGGCGGTCTCCTTTGCCCGGCTGGATCAACCGAAACGCGCCGAAGCGCTGTGGAAAAAAGCGCTCCAAATAGATCGCAACCTCGCCATTGCCCGCGAGAATTTAGCCGATCTGAAGAAACCCGCCGGTCAGCAGCAGGGCGCGTGGCCGTTCGAACTCGATCAGTGGGTCCCGAAGTCCTGGATCAAAACCCTGGTGCAAGCATCCGTGCCGGGCAAGGCCAGCGAAACACGTCTCAAACGCGAGATGCAGCGCGCCCTCCGCCAGATTCCGCAGATCGAACATATTATCCCGACGCTGCTTGAACGAGGCTCACCCGAAGGCCGCGAACTCGCGTTAGATATAGCCATCTATGCTGAACTCCCGATTCTCAAAGAGTTTGCCCTCAGCCGTAACGGGACAGATCAGCAACGCATGCAGGCCGGACGTTATGCCTCGGAATATGGAATGCTGCCGCGCGGCCAACCGGTCCAGCTTTATCATCAGGGCGAACCGCGCGAACTCATGCTGATGAGCTACGAAATTTCGGGCGAGCCAGAAACCGGCAAAATGCCGCGTCAGGCCGAGAATCTGCTCTTGCAGTTTCACACAATCCTGAATTCAGGCAACATGGAAAAAGCCGAAGCCTTGATCCACAAGGCAATTGCCATTGCGCCCAATGTGCCCACCCTGCAATATAATCTATCCGCAGTTCTGATGATGCAAAACAAGCATAAGGAAGGCGAAACGCTGCTCCGGCAGATCGCGGAGAAACACCCCGATTACCTCTTTGCGCGAACGGGCATGGCCCGGCTGGAAATTAAAGCAGGCAATCTGGAAGAAGCCCGCAACTGGTTAACACCGCTGCTGGAACAACCGCGCTTCCATATTTCCGAGTTCGCATCGCTGGCGATGGCCCAGGCTGAGCTGGCCGTTGCTGAAAAGCAGCCGGAAAGCGCGCGCAGTTGGATGCAGATGTGGGAAGAAGCCGATCCCGATAATCCCAACATAGCGGCGTTCAAGCGCGAACTGCGGCTCAAAGGGCTGCGTATTTAGAACAAGGATAACTGCTGCGCGGGCGGCTGGTAGCGCGGCACCGCCTGCGCGATCCCATATTGATCGCACAGTTCATCCCAAAACGGTTGGAGCGCGGGATTCGCGTGGCACGAATAGCGCTCCCCGAACCGCTTTTCATACTTCTCGCGCAGACCGGGGAACCAACGATCCAGTTGATCGTAATAATAGGCGCGCTGGCGATCCCGCAGCGTCATGCCGAACGACGCCAGGATATATTCCGCGCCGTGCGCTTGGGCCTGTTCGACCACCGCCCGCACATTGTCTTCATGATCTTCGATCATCGGCAAAACGGGCATCAGCAGCACCCCCGTGCGGATGCCCTGCCCCGCCAGCATTTCGAGCGCCTTCAGCCGCCGTGATGGACCCGGCGCGCCGGGTTCCAATTTGCGCGCCAGATCGTCATCCGTCGTGGTGATGGTAAACGACACCACCGCCAGCGCCTCGTTGATCGTTTTCAGCGTATCCAGATCGCGCACGACCAGATCACTTTTGGTCAGAATATGCACCGGAAAGCCGTATTCCGCGATCACTTCCAGCGCCCGCGCCGTGAGGCGGTACTGCCGTTCGACGGGCAGATACGGATCGCTCATCGATCCGGTGCCGATGGTGCCCTTCACGCGTTTGCGCGGCAGTTCGGCCCGCAGCAGGTCAACCGCGTTGACCTTGACCAGCACATCCTCAAAATTTTCGATCTGGTAACACTCGCTGCGCGAATCGCAGTAAATGCACTGGTGCGAACAGCCCCGGTAAAGATTCATGTTATATTTCAGCCCGAACCAGGGGTCCGGCTGTTTGATATGCGCGAGCATCACTTTGGCCTGGATTTCTCGGATCATGTGTTTTTTGGCATGTGAAAATTCGAACATCTGTGCAATCCGTAGTATAATCTATCCTGGTTTATTCAGCCACCATGAGGCCATGTCCTATGTCCGATCTGTTTGATTACGCCCGCGAACAACGCCAGCAACAGGAAGCACCGCTGGCCGTCCGTATGCGTCCGCGCACCCTGGATGAATTTATCGGCCAGAGCCACATCATCGGGCCGGGACGCCTGCTCCGCCGCTCCATCGAAGCCGACCAGTTGAGTTCGCTCATTCTGTGGGGTCCGCCCGGCACAGGCAAAACCACGCTGGCGAATATCATCGCCCACAGCACCAAGCGCCATTTCAGCCGCCTGAATGCCGTCACATCCGGTGTCAAGGAACTGCGCGAACTGATCGCCGAAGCGCAGGATCGTATGGGGATGTACGGCCAGCGTACCGTGTTATTTGTGGATGAAATCCACCGCTGGAACAAAGCCCCGCAGGACGGCTTACTCCCCTATGTCGAAGATGGCACGGTGGTTTTGATCGGCTCCACCACCGAGAACCCCTTCTTCAGCCTGGTCAATCCGCTGCTCAGCCGCAGCCGCGTCTTCCAGCTTCAGCCGCTCACCGATGACGATATCCGCACCATCGTGGAGCGCGCCAGAGACGATCCGCAGCGCGGGCTGGGCCGCGTGCCGATCGAAATCACCGAGGACGCGATGGCCCACCTGATCCGCGTGGCGGGCGGGGATGCGCGCAGCGCGCTCAACGCGCTGGAGCTGGCCGCGCGCACCACCCCGCCGGATAACAAAGGCGTGATCACGATTGATCTCGCCGTCGCACAGGAGAGCATCCAGCAGCGGGCCGTGCGCTATGATCGCGGCGGTGACGAACATTACGACACGATCAGCGCCTTCATCAAAAGTATACGCGGCTCCGATCCTGACGCGGCCCTGTACTGGATGGCGAAAATGTTACACGCCGGAGAAGACCCGCGTTTTGTGCTGCGGCGGCTGTTCATCCTGGCGAGTGAGGATATTGGTATGGCCGATCCGAACGGGTTGGTTGTGGTATCGGCGGCGGCGCACGCGTTCGAGTGGGTAGGTATGCCGGAAGGCTACTATTTCCTCTCCCACGCCTGCCTCTATCTCGCCACCGCGCCCAAGAGCAACAGCACGAGCGCCTTCTGGCAGGCGCAGGGCCACATCGAGCAGCAGGGACCGGGCGACGTGCCGCCCTATCTGCGCGACAAGTCGAACAGTCTGTACGGGGCAGCCAAAAGCCGCTATGAGCAGACGCTGCGCGAGACAGAAGGCGACCCCGGCACCTACAAGTACCCCCACAATTATCCCGGCGGCTGGGTGGAGCAGCAGTATCTCCCGCTGGGCATGGAACCGCCCGGTTGGTACCAGCCCAAAGATATTGGTTATGAACGGACGATCAAAGATCGTCTGGAACATTTGCGTCACCACGAGGAGGAATAAACATGGGTATCAGCACCGCATTTCAAGCCTTTATGATCGAAGCACCGCAGCATGCCAATGCCTGGGGGCAGATGGTCCAGGCGTTGGATCAGGCCAGCGCCCTGGACAAAAAAACCGAAGAACTGGCATATCTGGCCGTGTTAGCCGCGCTGCGCATGGAAAGCGGCGTCCCGTTCCATGTGAAAATGGCACAGCAGGCCGGAGCATCCCGCGACGAAGTGATCAGCGCGCTGCTGGTCGGGCTTCCGGCGGCGGGGCACAGCGTGACCCAGGTGTTACCGGCGGCGCTGGCGGCGTATGACATGGAGTGAGTGCAATCAAATGGGGGCGAAATGCCCCCTTATGATGCTACCTGGGTGCGCGGCGTGTCAGCGAGAACCTGAATGGCACATCTGGCCTAAAAGGAAACGCGGCAGACATTCTCGTAATGGGATTTGTGAGCGGTTTAGAAAATACTATTTCTGGTCTGGTTGAGGTAGTAATTCTTCCAATGTAATTGGGTTGAAAATTAAGTACCTGTGTTAGATTGAGAAATGGTAGGGTTGGGAAAGCAAAAGACAATGCATTACGAACAAGTCGTGCTAGTCAGTGACAAAAATCGCAAACTGTTAGTGAGGGATTCGTTGAAGATTTATTAGATGATGGTTTCAATGTTCGCTATGATGCCCACTATCCAAAGTAGTGTGTGAGATTAGTTCGTCGTAAATGAGATTTTAAACATGGATTTCCAAGACTGCTCCGATCCTATAGAAATCGTAGAAAAGCTGCTCGACGCAGGCGTGCCGTACCAAGGTTGTTCCAGGGAGGAAATGGAGCACCTGATACAGGTTCAACAAGTAACCTATCTGCCTGAACACTACCGGGAATTGATGCTTCGGGTAGGTAAAAAGGGTGCATCGTGGATTTATCACGATTACAGCGGGAATTATGACGATGTTTTGGAGTTGAGAGAACTCGCTCTGCAAGAGATTCATGATTTCGGACACGAGCAGGGGTGCCCCGATGATGTCTTTTTTTTCGCCGCAGAATACTGGGGGCACTACCTTATGTTTCGGACTAGAAAAGGTAATCCTGATCCTCCTGTTTACCTATTCAGTCGTTCAATGGGTGGATATTGGTTCAAGGCCTATGATTCCTTTTCGGAATTTTTGATGAGCCGACATATCCTTCATACTATGAATGGTCAGAGAATTTGGCGTCTGCATTTACTCCTTCCTTATATTACCCCTTGTGATTTTGACCCGAAACAAGATGAATTGGTTGAATACCACCCCTCACCAGCTACTTTTCCTCTCTTTGCTCAGATCGTGCAACAGTTGTTTACCAAGTATGACGGCCAGTCTCAAGGATGTTCCGATGCCGAGATTGACGCTATCATACATGCTCAGCAAGTAAACTGGCTACCGGAAGATTATCGCCTTTTCCTAAAACGGTTCGGTAAAGTGGGCAGCGAGATTTTGCTACGAAAGGCCAATTATCTTCATCTTATGGAACTCAAAGAAGAATTTCTACATATAAAGCAGAAATTGGACCGCCATTATGGAAGAGAACGCATTCATATACCAGAAGACGTATTTGTATTTGGCCAAGATATGATTATGACGGCATTCTATTTTTTCAGGCTCAAAGATCGCGTAGACGATCCAACTATCTATGTCCTCACCCGCTCTTTCGTTTTTAAGGCTGCTGATTCCCTGAGCGCTTTTGTGTGGCGAAGAGTGGCTCCCGATCCCGTCCGTGATCTCCCCTTTGCGGTTTACCCGGTGTACTACGATGAACACCAAGATACGTTTCTTCCGCTGACCAAGCAAGCCCTACCGGAGTTGCTATAGAGTAAACACGCGGCGGCACAACGGGTTATTACCTCACCGATGCGCTGGGCAGCATCCGCGCGTTGACCGGTGCGGCAGGCGCGATCCCTATCGCTACACAGGCAAGCGCCCTGGACAAAAAGACGGAAGAATTGGCGTATCTGGCGGTGTTAGCGGAGTGAGTGCAATCCAATGAGGGCAAAGTGCCCCCTTATGATGCTTCCACAAAACTGACTTGGGTGTGCGGCTCAGGGATCGGCAGGCCATCCTCGCGCAGCCCGTCCAGATGCAGTTGGATTGCCTCACGAATCGCGTTTTCCGTTTCCGCGATGGTGCGTCCCGTAGCGATACACCCCGGCAAATCCGGCACATAACGCATAATCACACCGCCGCCAGCAGCCGATCCCCCAACTCCGCCGGATCACTGCGCTCGATGATCAGGTGCTGCGCGTCGTGGAAGCGCATAAAATCGCGCAGCGCGCCCGCCACATCCGCCACCAGTTCATCACTCGGCGCGATCCCCGGTTCCAGGTAGATCGCTTTGAGGCGCAGCGTGTTCGTTTTGCGCTCCAGCTTAGGATCAAACCGCCCCACCAGTTGATCGCGCCACAGAATCGCCAGACAGAAATAGCCCCAGATGCGCTGTGGCTCCGGCTTATAGGCTTCCAGCCGCTGCATAAAGTTCCAGAATTGTTCGTCGCGTTTTTGCGCCCACCACAGGCTGTCAAACGGACTGAGAAACGTGGTCCGCTCCGCCCGGATCGCGCCATCCGCCGCTCGTTCGAGGATCGGCAGCGTGTCGCGGTGAACGACAAGCGCGGCGGTGTTCCCGTTGGCGAGTTCGCCTTCCACCTCGACCAGCGTGCCATCCGCGATCAGCGTTTTGACCGCCGGGGCCGCTTCGCCGCGTTTCATGTGGGTATAATCGGCCAACTGCGCCGGGTGACAGATGCCCAACGCCCGCGCCGCCAGTTCGACCAGATGCCGCCGCGCCGTGTCGATGTCCGGCTCATTCCGATCCACCCAATCGGGCAGCACGCGCTCCCGCAGATCATACACGCGCTGAAAATTGATCCGGTTGGCAATCATCAGTTCGCCCGCGTTATACAGGTGCTCCAAAGCGCGTTTGGCCGGTTTCCAGTCCCACCATGTCCCTTTTGTTTCGCGTTTATATTCAAAATCCGCCGCGCGTAAGGCCCCTTCCTGCTGGACGCGTACGCGCACCTGCTCAACCACCGGGCGGTTATCGGGCTGGTCCGCCCAGCCCCACCACCAGTCGCCGTTCGCCTTCATTTTATGCATCAGATAGCGGTATTCGGTCAGCGGGATGATACACGCCGCGTGCATCCAGTATTCAAACAACAGCCGATCCTGGTAGATCAGCCGGTCAAAATTGGCGGGATCATACGTCCCCAGGCGGCTCCACAACACCAGATACTGGCTGCGCCGCACGAGATGCAGTGTGTCGATCTGCACGCAGCCAAGCTGCTGCACAAGCTGGTAGATGCGCTCCGGCGTGGGATCGTCGGTTTGGGTGGTGTGCAGTCCTTGCGCGTAGAGTGCAGTGGCGCGCACAGCGGACAGGGGAAATTGGCTCATGGTCGGCTCTCAAGGGTTGGCAGACGAGAAATAACTATTTTAGCACAGCCGTTCTAGCTCGTCAAACGCCCCTACCCCAAACGCCGCACTTTCGTTATCATCAGGCGTGTGACATCGCACTGGAAAGGTTTAGCATGAATACACGCCCGGCCTGGGGCCTGCTCGCCATTGGAGCGCTGATCGTCATTGCGCTGCTGGTATCACCGTTTTGGCTCGATCCGCTCTCGGACTATCTGGAAGAGGAACAGGAAATCCGCCCCTTCCCTGATGCGTTTTACACCGACTTATCCGCCGAAGAACAGGATATTTACCTGGAATTGTACGCGGACGAGCCGCAGCAAGCGCAAGCCTTTGTCGAGGCGCGCCTCGAAGAACCCGTGATGATCGACGAACTCCCGCCGGATTATTCGGAACTTTTGCTGACCGGAACCTTCAGTGGGCTGGGCGCGATCTATGCGGTGCATGGCAACGTGTTTGTCTACCGCCTGGCCGATGGCGGCACGGCGGTGCGCCTCGAAGAATTTGATACGGTCAACGGCCCCGGCCTTCAGCTGCTGTTCTCGCGCGAACCTGCCCCCACCACCGAGGAGGAACTCGGCCAGACCGCCCTGAATATGGAAGAGGTGCCGCGCTGGGGCTTACGCGGCAATCGCGGCAACCAGAATTACGTGGTGGAGGGTGTGCCCGCCTTCAACGTGGATAACTATGACGGCGGCAGTCTGGTCTTGTACTCGACGGAATACCATACGGTATTCGGTTTTGCTACGCTTCAGCGTCCGCCCCAGTAACCGGCACCGGACGCCAGGCAGGAGCGCATCCGTTTTCGAAGATCAGGCGGGGGTTGCGGCCATCCGCCTGCATGATATAGATTCCGTCATGTTCACCGGGCTGCGGCTGAAAGGCATACTGCATCTGGTACACGATGATGCTGCCATCCGGCGACCACGCGGGAGCATATTTGCGCACCCCATTCTCGATTGCGGTCAGCAGCGTCAGGCCCGATCCATCCATGCGCATCTTATAGATCACCATATTCACGCCGTCATCGGTGCCAAACGCGAGATACTCCCCATCCGGGGCGAAAGTGGGACGGCCTTCGATGAGGGTGGTTGTAAACGTCAACTGTGTCAGCGTGTCCGTGTCCAGGTCCACGCTGTAAAGATCGACGTACCCATCGCTGCCGCGCCGCGCCGCAAAAACAATCTGCTGCGCGTCGGGGGTCCAGACCGGACGGCCCGCCGCGACAAATTCGTCCGGCGTGATGCGCCGCTGATCGGTGGTATCGGCATTCATGACGTAGAGAGCATACCGGGTTCCCTGTTCGTGCTCACCTGAGATCGCCACGCCATAGGCGATCCGGGTGCCATCCGGGGACCATGCCGGGGAAACACCGGCGATCAGGGACCGGATGCTCTCGTCCGCGACATCCATCACATAGATCATATAGTCGCCCGTCTCATCCGACGCAAACAAAAGCTGGGTGCCGTCCGGCGACCAGGATAAACCGGAATAATGCGCCGGGGTATCGGTCAGGCGGCGGGTGCTGTCGTGATCCAGGTCATACAGGTAAATATCGCCTACCGGATTATAGTCCCTGGGGCAGGAGATGAACGCGATCTCGTGGGGCGTGCTGTCGCTCTGCGCCTCAATCTGATCGCCAGCCCCCCCGCTCAAAAACAAGCCCAGCACCACCAACACCATCGACATTTTTGCAGCCCCCATGACCGATCTCTCCTTTGCTACGTCACCAACCGATCAAAGCGCGTTGGAGCGTACCGGCGGCTGCTGCTCCAATGCGGCGATCTCCGCTTCGAGCGACGGCGGGAACAAAATCCGGCGGAAGATGGCGATCATCATCAGGCCGACCAGCACGCCCACCCACAGTTGGAACAGGGTGATCAAAAACGTGGCCGTGCCCTCGTCGGCCTTTGACAATCCCGCCACGCCCGACAGCAGCGCGCCGATAGTCAGTTCGCGCCCGCCTGCCCCGCCCGGCATGGCCGACAGCGCCGCGATGATCACCGAAAAGCCCAGAATAAACGTCGTCTGCGCCAGCAGCGTCCACGAGCCGTCCGCGCCCAACCCCCGCAGCAGGATATAAAACCCGATGCTGTCCAGAAAATACGCACCGCCCCCCAGCAGCAGCGGGATGATCAGGTTGCGCAGCCGCAGCAGTTCATACGTCGAATCATACAGCTTGTGCAGCGGCTCATACAAGCGCCGGATCAACGGCCAGCCCTTCGACTGTTCCAGCAGCCACAGCGACAGCGGGCGGTACTGCACGATCAGAATCAGCAGCAGCATGGCCGCTGTCGTGATGGCTAACACCGTGCGCACCTGCCCCGCCGACAGATCGCCCGTTTTCAGGTTATCCGCCGCGAAAAACATGCCGCCCGCCGCCAGCAGAATCACCGCCATCCCGTCCACCAGCCGCTCCATCAGAATCACGGGCAGCGTGCGCGAGATTTCCACCCCGGTCATGTTTTTGAGCACCACCGGCTTTAAGACTTCGGCGACTTTACCGGGGCTGATCGACAGCGACATCCCCGCCAGCCACAACACCGCGCTGTCCCGCTCGCGGACGACCGGGTTTTCCGGTGACGATTCCACCGGGCCGCGTTTCGTCTTCACGCCGATCACGCCCAGATAATAGCGCCATTCAAAATAACGCAGCGTCCAGTTCAAAAATTTCAACAGCAGCACCGGCAGAAATAACCACGCCGGGAACGTTTTGAGTGTCTCAACCAGTTGGTCCGCCCCGGTGATCACCACCACGCCGATCAGCGCCAGCGCGATGAACACCAGCCCGGCCACCACTTGCCGTCGATATTTCCGCATACCACCTCAAGGATTTGACCGAATAAGCTTGCCCGCTATACTTAGCGACGGAGGGCAAGCATATGCCACAATACCCATTTTATCAAGTCGATGTTTTCACCGATCAGGCTTTTGGCGGCAATCCATTGGCCGTCTTTCCTGATGCGACGGGGCTGGAAAAACCCCGGATGCAGGCGATTGCCCGCGAAATGAATCTATCCGAAACGACATTCGTTTTCCCGCCCGACACGCCCGATGCCGATTTTAAGGTCCGCATTTTCACCCCGCAGGCCGAACTGCCCTTTGCCGGGCATCCTGTCGTGGGCACCCACTGGCTGCTGGCGCACCTGGGCCGCGTCGCGCTGCATGAACCGATCACCACTGTCAAATTTCAGCTTGGGGTCGGGGTGCGCGCTGCGCATCTCCACGTCGAACACGGCGCGGTGCGTTTCGTCGTGATGGATCACCAGAAACCCGCCTTTTACGACATCGCCACCCCCGATCAGGTCGAGCGGTTGGCGCGCGGCCTGGGCCTGCCCCTGGAAGCAGTTTTGGAAACCGGGCTGCCCGTGCAGGTGGTATCAACCGGCATGAAGCAGCTTTTTGTCCCGGTGCGCTCGCTTAAGGATGTCGAAACGCTGCTGCCCGCCCACCAGGACGCCGCGCTGATCGATGCGGTCTGCTGCGAACTCGATCCGGTGGACAAGTTCCTGCATACGATCATGGTGCTCTGTACCGAAACCGTCGATCCGCAGGCGAACGTCCACACGCGCCTGTTCGCCCCGACGATTGGCGTCCCCGAAGACCCGGCCACCGGCAGCGCCAGCGGCGGCCTGGGCGCGTATCTGGTCGAATATCGCGTCGTGCCTGCCACCCCGCCCACCACCCATATTTTATCGGAGCAGGGCATCGAAATGGGACGCCCCAGCCGCATCCAGATCGAAGTCGATGGTACGCCGGGCGCGCTGGAAATGGTGCGCGTGGGCGGTGAAGTCGTGCCGGTGATCGAAGCGGTGCTGCGCTGGTAATTATCATGCGACGTGTTTCGATTGTATTGATCGTCCTGCTGCTGTCCGCCTGCGCCAACGAGACGCCCCAGGCATCCCCTACCCGCCCGTTGACCTTGCTCCAAGCCGCCGGGCCGCCCTGCCAGCACATCTACTGGGGACCGTATCACAACATCTTTGAAGTCTGTGTCGAGGTGGTCTACGACCATGTGACCCCGCCCGAAGCGATCCCCGCCCTGGATGGCCTCGCGTTTGCGCCGGACGGCACGCTCTATTTTGTGCGCCCGGCATTTGGTGAAATCTGGCAGATGCAGGATGCGGACGGCGACGGTTACATGGACGATCCCACCCTGTACGCGGACGGCCTGACGCGGCCCACCCGCCTGGTGCTGCATGCGAACGCGCTCTATATCGCCTCGATGAACGGCGTGTTCCGGCTGGACGATCCCGCCGCTGATCCCACCCTTCTGATCTCCGATCTGCCCATTGCGGGCATCGGCATCGGGCCGGATAACCGGCTGTATGTCGGCGTCAGCGCGGGCTGCAACGCCTGCACACCCACCGATCCCCGGCGGGGCACGCTGCTCAGTTATGCGCTGGATGGCACAGACGAGCGTTTCGAGGCCACCGGCTTACGGTATCCCGCCGATTTTGACTGGAACCCCACCACTGGGGAATTGTGGATCGCGGATCAGGGCATTATGCCATCCGGCACGGGCTTAGACGGTCCGCCGGATGAGTTGAATCGATTCGAGCCGGGGGCAGATTACGGGTTTCCGGCCTCCGATCCCGGCGGCGCAGCTACCACCCTGCCCCGCTTCACGTTTCCGTCACAGAGCAACATTTCCAGCATCGCCTTTTATCCCAGCGACGCCTTCCCCATGTGGCAGGATGATCTGGTCGTAGCGCTGGCTGGCTCCTGGAATCGCGTGGAGCCGAGCGGCTATCTGTTAACCACCGTCGGCTTTACAGACGGCGCGCCCAATGGTCAAACCGATCCTATCGCGCCCACCTCCGCGCCGCCGGAACCCGTGCCCGACCTCGCAGGTTATTCGCTGTCAGGACGCGGCTTTTACCCCTACCGTCCGTCCGATCTTGCCATCAGCGCCGACGGCTGGATTTATCTGTCGGTGCAGGAGGGGCGTATTTTCCGCTTCAGGCCGCGCCCCGCCGCCGAGTCCTGAAGGTGATCACGCCGTAGACCAGCGCCGCCGCCATCAGCGGGGCTAACATGGTGCGCATCCGGGCATCCATCCCGGATGTTTGCGCCACGAGAGTCCCCACCGTGTAATACCCGCACACCAGCACCGTAATCCACAACAGC
>CAYYNB010000066.1:0-30222 GCA_964472565.1 uncultured Anaerolineaceae bacterium | reverse complement strand
TCCCGACGCGAAATGGGGTTTCGCGTCACCAATTTAACCTTTTCTCCCCTCAGACAGTATCAAAAGGGGGGGCGGGGGTATCCAACAAAAAAAGGGCGAACCCTTCCGAGTCCGCCCCACCAATCACCATCAACTAATAACCAGCCACTTACAGCATCACATATAATTCTTTAGCCGCTTCCGTTGCCCAATCCAGCAGCGGAGTCACCATCACTGTCCCGAACAGGATCACGCCTGCCGCCGCGATGCCCAGCGCCCAGCGATACGGCCCCGTAACCAGAATCGGCACATCATCATTCTCGCTGCGATCCACGTACATCACCTTGACAATCGTCAGGTAGTAGTACAGCGAGATGATCACGTTGATAATGCCGACCAGCGCCAGCCAGATCAGATCGGCGTTCACCGCCGCGCGGAACAGCAGGAACTTGCCCACAAAGCCCGCCGCCGGAGGAATCCCGCCCAGGCTGATCAGCGCCAGCACCATCCCCAGCGCCAGCCACGCATTCCGGCGGCTCAGTCCGGCCAGATCGCGAATCTCGTCGCTGCCGATAGCATTGCTCACCACGATCACCACGCCGAACGCGAGAATATTGGTCAGCACGTACATAAACATATAAAACGCCACCGCTGCCGCGCCGTCCCCGCTCCGATCGGTCGCAATCGCCGCCACACCGATCAGCGTATACCCGGCCTGCGCAATCGATGAATACGCCAGCAGCCGTTTGATGTTGCTCTGCGCCAGCGCCAGCAGGTTGCCCAGCGTCATCGTCACTGTTGCCAGCACCGCCATCAACTGCACCCAGAATTCGCTGGCGTCATGTGCGGTTCCGCCGCCCAGCAGTGACGCCGGTGGGAAAACCGCCAGCAAAAAGCGCAGCAGCAGCCCGAAACTCGCCGCTTTACTTGCCGTGCTCAACAGCGCCGTGATCGGCGTTGGCGCGCCCTCGTACACATCCGGTGTCCAGAAATGGAACGGCACCGCGCTGATCTTGAACCCGAACCCTACCACGACCAGTCCGAGCGCCACGACAACTCCAACCTGCGATACCTCGCGGTTTGAATGGGCCAGCACCTGCCCCAGCGCGTAAATATTGGTTTCTCCCGTGAACCCATACAACAGGCTCAGCCCGTACAGCGTAAACGCCGAGGTGAACGCCCCGAACAGGAAGTATTTCAGGCCCGCTTCCGTGCTGCGATCATCGTCCCGCAGATACCCCGCCAGCATATACAGCGTGATCGAGGTCGTTTCCAGCGCCAGGAACACCATGATCAAATCGGCGGCGGCGCTCATCAAGCTCGCCCCGATCACCGACACGATCAAAATCGCGTAATAATCGCCCCGATCCCGCAGCCGGTCCACGCCCATACTCACTAGGCAGCTTAACCCGCCCGCCATGATCACCATCGCGCGGAAAATCTGCGTAAATTCATCATGCCGGATCATCCCGCCCAGCAGCATTTGTTCTTTGAACGTATCCGGCGTCAGGCTGATCGTCCACAGCAAGCCGGAGATCAGCAGCAGGCCGCCGCCCGCCACTGCGCCCACGCCCACGCGTCGTTCTTCCGGCCACCACAGATCCAATGCCAGGATCAGCAAGGCCAGCGTGGTCATCAGAATTTCAGGCAGCACCGCGATAATGCTCGCCTGTGTATCGTTTGAAAACGGCACGTTAACCTCCCAGCAAGGACACAATAGGCCGGATGCCCGACTCGATCATCGGTGACATCAAGCGGGGATAAACGCCCAGCAGCACCAGCCAGAACACCAAAAACGCCAGCGCGATTTTGTCATACACCGTGATCTCGCTCACATGCGGGAACCGTTCTTTGTTGAACTCACCAAAGAACACCTGTCCCACGACCCGCAGCACATACGCCGCCGTGACGATGATCCCCAGCGCCGCGATCAGCGCAATAATGCCGTAGTAACCCGAATTTCCGAACGGCGTGCTCATCGCCGATCCGCCCCGGACCCACAGCCCCCCGAAGATCGGGAACGCGGCCACAAAGCCGCTCACTCCCGGCATCCCCATGCTGACAAACCCGCCGACGATAAACGCCACCGCCACCCAGGGCAGTTTGGTCACAAACCCGCCCAAACTCGGAATATCGCGCGTGTGTGCCCGGTCATACACCATCCCGACGCATGCGAAGAACAGCGCCGTCATCACCCCGTGACTGAACATTTGCAGGCCCGCCCCGGTCATTCCGACGGTGTTCATCGTGGCAAAACCCATGCTCACCAGTCCCATGTGCGACACGGAACTGAACCCGATCACATATTTGAAATCCCGCTGCCGCATGGCGATCAGCGCCCCGTACACCACGTTGATCAGCGTCAGGAACACGATCCAGGGCAAATGCACCTTTGCGCCTTCCGGCAGAAGCTGCACGCCGACGCGCAGCGCCGCGAACGCGCCCAGTTTCATCAGCACGCCCGCGTGAATCATCGACACGGCAGTCGGCGCGGCCACATGACCATCGGGACTCCAGTTATGGAACGGCCACAAGCCCGCCAGCACCCCGAACCCGATGAAGATCGCCGGGAACCATAGTTTCGCAGTAGTGACGCCCGCCCACGAGAAGAATTTGCCATCAAACGCGCCCGCTTGGGCTGCCGCCTGCAAATCCACAAAATCGAAGCTGTATACCCCGGTAGCTTCCGCCGCTTTGAAATACAGCGCCAGCAGCCCGATCAGCGCGAACACCGACCCGATCAGGATATACAGGGTGAGCTTCATAGCGGCATATTCGCGTGTTTCGACCCATCCCCAGATCACGATCAGGAAGTACATCGGGAAGATCGCCAGTTCGTAGAAGAAGAACAGCACGAACAGGTCCACCGCGATAAACACGCCCAGCACACCCGCGACCAGCAGCAGGAAAAACGCCATGAATTCGCGCGTCCGGTCTTCGATTCCCCACGAGATCAGCACCCCGCAGAAGCCCGCAATCGAGGTCAGCAGCACCATCGGCGCGCTGATTCCATCCACGCCCAGGTGCCAGCTAATGCCCATCGCCTCGATCCACTTGACATGATCTTCGAAGGCGAAATAACTTTGTCCCTGGTCAGCGGCTTTGTTCGCGGCATCCACGTCATAGCCGAAGAACACCCCCAGCGCCAGCAGCAGCACGATCCCCATCGTCATCGCGGCGACGATCCGCGCCTGTTCCTTTGACTCTTTGTTCAGGAACAGGATGATCACCGCTCCCACGATGGGCGCGAGGAGCATGCCGGTTAACACACCACTAAACGTAATGACCATTCATAAGCCTCCCGTTATTTAGGAGTATCCACAATGGAATTTTTTAAACTTTCTTCGCTTCATCCAACACGCGTATTTGTAGGGGCGCTGCTTGCTGCGCCGGGCAATTCATGAATTGGCCCATACCGCTCTCGCCGTGCTGAGAATCGCTTTCCGCCGCAGATAATTTTCACTTTGCTCAATCGTGCGGCGGTTAATCAGATCCACTGACCGCTGAAAAATCGCCTCAATTTCATCTTGCATCTGCATCATGTCCGCCAATGAACGATGATAATCAGGCGCAAACGTCACCAGCACATCCACATCACTTTCAGGACCAAAATCATCGCGCAGCACCGAACCAAACAGCGCCAACTCGGTAATCCGCCACCGTTGGCAAAATGCTCGAATCTCCGCCATCGGCAGTACGCCAGCCATAACCGCTATCCGCCCACAAACCACCGCACCACGCCGGAATTGATCACATCCAAAATCCACTTCGGATACAACCCCGTGATCAGCGCCAGCGCGACCAGCGGCGCAATCGCAAACACTTCGCGCCGCGTGATCTCCAGCTTATGCTCTGTGCGGTCATACGCAGCCCATTCCTCGTTATACGGCCCGTGCAGCACCTTCTGAATCGCCTTCAGGATATAAATTCCCGTTGTCAGCAGGCCCGCCATCGCCAGCAGCACATACACCGGGTACGCCTTAAACGATCCCGACACCACCATAAACTCGCCCACGAACCCGATCAGCCCCGGCAGTCCCAGCGATACCATGCTCATAAAGAGCAGCAGCCCGCCGTACACCGGCACAATATCCCACAACCCGCCGAACCGCCGCAGATCGCGCGTATGCGCCTTGTGATACAGCGCCCCGACCAGCAAGAACATGCCTGCGCTCGACAGGCCGTGCGCGAACATTTGCAGCACCACGCCGTTCAGCGCGATCCGCGCGTTCTCCCGGTCCTCTTCGATCCGCTCCGGCCCATACATCTCCTGCACTTTGGCGCTCAGTTCCGAAGAAGGCGTATTTTCATCGTACTCAATCCCCGCAACCCCGGCCAGCAAACTGGTATTATTGCCTTGTTCCGCCCAGCTTGTACCGTACATCAGCGCCGCTACCGCCAACCCCAGCACCACAAAACCCATATGATTCACGGACGAATACGCCACCAGCCGCTTGAAGTCATTCTGACCCCACGCCGCCAGCGCCCCCAACACAATGCCCAGCACCGCCAGCAGGCCCAGCACATCCGCCAGGTTATATTCCAGGCTGGCTAAGGTGCGTTTCAGAATCCATTCCTGCGGAAACAGCGGGATCGCCAGCCGCAGGAACCCATACGCGCCCAGTTTCAGCAGCACACCCGCCAGGATCATCGATCCGCCTGTCGGCGCTTCGGTATGCGCATCCGGCAGCCAGGTGTGGAACGGCCACGCCGGGATTTTGATCAAAAACGCCACCATAAAGCCGAGCAGCGCATAATATTTCACCTTGCCGATCCCGACGCCCAGCAGTTCATCAACGCTGTTGCTCAGTCCGGGCCATTCTTTAATCGCCGTCGGAATATCAAAGCTGCCCACCGTCAACCCCACCAACTGGATCGCCAGCAGCAGCCCCAGCGATCCGGCCATCGTATACAGGAAGAACTTATTCGCTGCATACCGCCGGTTTTCGCCGCCCCACAGAAAGATCAAAAAGTACATCGGGATCAGGCCGATTTCCCAGAACAGGAAAAACACCACCATATCCAGCGCCACAAACACGCCGAGCATGCCCGTTTCCAGGAACAAAAACAGCGCCATCACCGCCTGCACGCGCTCTTCAATCTCGAACGAGATCAGAATCGCCAGCGGCATCAGCAGCCCCGTCAGCAGAATCATCGTCGCGCTGAGGCCGTCCACACCGAGATGCCATGTGGAGTTGAGCAGCGGGAACCACTGCGCCTGCTCCTCATACGCCCACTGCCCCGCATCCGGCGGATTATCTTGCACGGTATAGAAGACGCCAATCGCCATCACCAGCACGATCAGGCTGATGCCCAAAGCCAGCCAGCGCGCCGTTTTTTCCTGGCCCTTCGGCAGCACAAAGACAATCACCGCGCCGACCAGCGGCAGCAGCGTCAGGGTGGTCAAAAAGTCTACAGGGAAGAAGCTAAACATGGAGTTGTGCTCTCCTGGACTACCGTAACTGTAAAATGAACAGCGTGCCAATGGCGAGCAGCGCCAGCGTCACAATCAGCAGATACTGTTGTACCCGCCCCGACTGCACCTGCCGGAACCACCGCGCAAATCCGAAAATCGCTTCGGGAATGCCATCGCCTACCCCGTCGATCACCACGCGGTTGAACCGTTTGAACGTCTCGCCCAGCGTCGTGAACACCTCGGCAATCGTCTCCAGCACACCGTCAATCGTTTCTTTGTCAATCGCCTGGATCACGATATTCACCGCGAACCATTCCGCGGGCTGGATAATATATTTGCGGTACGCATGATCAATATAGAAGCGGTTTTGCAGCGTCTTCCAGATTCCAGCACCTAGCGCCCGTTCCGCCGGATCCGTTTCCCCAACCGCCAGCGGTTGCCGCCCGTACAGCCACCATCCCACGCCCAACCCGCCCAGCGCGATCAGAATGCTGATCAGCATCGGCATCAGGTTAAAGTCGAGCACTTCCGGTTCGTCGAGCAGCGTCGGCGCTAAAAAGTCGTGCAGCGGATTCGCCCCGAAGAACGCTTCCGGCAGGCCGATAAACCCGGCGAAAATCGCCAGGAACGCCAGAATCACCAGCGGCAGTTCCATCTGGAACGCGCTCAAACGGCTGACCCGATCCATCTCTTCGACTTCTCGCGGGTCTTGCTTGCCCCACCGCGTCCCGTTCCACCATTTCACCCAGCGGTTGCGCCCCGTGCCAATGCCCGCATATTCAGCCGCAGGCGTGCGCGGCTGGCCCAGAAAGGTCATGCACCACAACCGCATGCTGTAAAACGCGGTCAAAAACGCGGCAACCACCAGCGCCATGAACACAAACAGCGGAAACGGATCGCTCGCCGCGCCGTGATACGCATCCGCGATAATTTCATCCTTCGACCAGAACCCCGCCGTGATAAACGGCAGTCCGGCCAGCGACAGGCTCCCGATCAGCATCGTGATCGCCGTAACGGGAATCCGGTGGATCAGCCCGCCCATCCGCGTAATGTCGTTCGGCGGCGCGACATAATCCATCACCAGCCCGTCCGGCTCCTCGTGCGGTTCCTCATGCTGCCCGTGTTCATGCGCATGCTGTTCGCCGTGTTCCATCGAATGGATCACCGACCCGGACGCCATGAACAACAGCGCCTTGAAGAACGCATGGTTGATCAGGTGGAATGCCGCCGCCACCCACGCGCCGATTCCCAGCGCCGCCACCATAAACCCCAGTTGGCTGATCGTGGAATACGCCAGAATGCGCTTGATGTCATTCTGCCCCACCGCCAGAATCGCCGCGCCCAACGCCGTGATCGCGCCAATCGCGCCCATGATATACATCGCCGCGCTGTAATCGCCATTATGAAAATTCGCGCCTGCCGACAGCAGCGGGAACATCCGCACAACCATATACACACCGGCGGAAACCATCGTCGCCGCGTGGATCATCGCGCTGACTGGAGTCGGGCCTTCCATCGCGTCCGGCAGCCAGCCGTGCAGCGGGAACTGCGAGCTTTTGCCAATCGTGCCCATCACCAGCAGAATACCGATCAGCGTGGCCGCGCTCCAGCCGAGCGCGTCGCCCAGAAACACCGATTTCACGCTGGTCAGTTCACTCAGCATGTTCTCGTTGAACAGAATCTCGCGGAAGCCCAGCGTCCCGGCCTGCACAAACAGATACCCGATGCCAACCAGCATCAACACATCGCCCACGCGCGTGGTCATGAAGGCTTTCACGCCCGCCTGATAGGCGCTCTTTTTGTGGAACCAGAACCCGATCAGCAGGTACGAGCACAGCCCCATCACTTCCCAGCCGATGAACAGCATCAGCATATTATCGGCCAGCACCAGCGTCAGCATCGCGCCCGCGAACAGCGAAATATAGGCGAAAAAGCGCGAGTTATGTGGATCGCCGCGCATGTAGCCCAGCGAATAGATGAAGATCAGCAGGCAGGCCAGCGGCACCATCAGCAGCATATACGCCGTCAGCGGATCAACCATCACACCCATCTTGAAGGTATGGGTGCCCGCCTCGAACCAATCTACCTGGCTGCCGAAGACTTCCTTACCCAGCTCGACATCCTTCTCCCACACCACGCGGTAGAACTCGACTAAACTGAGCACCCACGACAGGCTGATCGCGCTGAGCGCTATCGTCTGGCTGACAATTCGATTGCGCGCTGTGAACAGCACGATCATCAAAAAGCTCAACAGCGGGAAAAACAGGATCAGCCAGGGGAGATAATCGGCGCTAAACCAGTTAATATCCATAAGCAAAATCCTTTAATTGGTTTGTATTTGTAGGGGCAATTCACGAATTGCCCCGGTTGCCCCTACCACTTGAGCAAATCCACGTCCTCGACGACTACCGTCTGGCGGCGGCGATAAATCATCAGAATCAGCGCCAACCCGACAGCGGTTTCGGCGGCGGCCACCACAAACACGAACGCCGCAAACACCTGTCCGCCGATCCGCTCCGGCGTCAGATACCGCCAGAACGCGACGAGGTTAATATTCACCGCGTTTAACATCAGTTCAATACTCATCAAAATGGCAACCGCGTTCCGCCGCGACAGTACGCCGTACATGCCGATGCAGAACAACCCCGCCGCCACCACTAAGTACATCCATAAGGGCACCATACTTAATCTCCTGCCGCTGATTGTTCCGACGGTCCTTGCTGTACCGCCATCTCGTCCCGCGCATCATACAGGCGTTTGGCTTTTGACTTATTCGGTGGGCTGACCAGCAGCACCGCCCCGATCAGCGCCGCCATCAGCAGAATCGACGCGATCTCGAACGGCAGCAGATACCGCTGCGAATCAACAATCGACTGCCCAAAATCAACCAGTGTATCATCCGGCACCACAGCGGGATTATCTTCCTTAAAGTCGGTGCTCCAATCCTCGACTCCCACCTCATCCATAAACGGCGACACCACCGAGACGAGCATCAGAAAGAAAACCACCGCCAGCCCCAGCGACAGCATCCACTGGTTGTTGCGCGCCCCAACCACCTGCATCACCTGCGGCGTAAGCATAATGGCGAAGATGATCAGGATCGCAATCGCGCCGATATACACCACCACCTGGAACCCGGCGATCAGCGGCGCGCTGAGCAGAATGAACAACCCGGCCACCCCAAACAGGCTCAGCATCAGATACAGCGCGGCATGAAACAGGTTGCGCGTGGTCACAACCATCAGCGCTGCGCCGAGTGTCACCACGCTGAAAATCAGAAAAGTCAACGACTGAAATGTAATTGCCATTTGACGCTCCTAATCACCCACCGCTGGCTGCGCATAAATGGAGGCAATCCGCGCCCGTTCGCGCCGCCCACGTTCCCGCAGCGCCCACCCGATCACCCCGATCATAATCCCGTTCGCGACCAGCAGCGCCGCCGTCGGCAGCAGCGCGTCTTCCAGGCTGTTGATCGTGTCCGTATCGGGGACCAGTTTCCACACAAACGCCACCACCAGCAGGTTGACCAGGCTCACCGGGACCAGGAATTTCCAGTTAAAGTTCAGCAGTTGGTCAATCCGCAGGCGCGGCACCGTCATCCGCAGCCAGATCAGCACGAAGTACGCCGCCATGCTCTTGATCATCAGGTACACAAAGCCCAGAATATGGACATCTTCCGCCCAGGGGCCTTTCCACCCGCCCAGGAAAAAGATCGCCGTCAGCACGCCCGCCGTGAACGCGTGCAGAAATTCAGCCACATAGAACATGCCGAACTTCATGCCCGAATATTCCGTCTGATACCCCGCCACCAGTTCCGATTCCGCTTCCAGCAGGTCAAACGGTCCGCGTCCCATTTCCGCCTGGCTGGACACCAGAAAGATGATCAGCGTCAGCGGCACGGCAATCGCGTACATGATATGCTGTTCGCGCACAATCTCCTGCGTGCTCAGCGATCCTGCCATCAGCACCGGGATCAGCAGCGCCAGCACCATCGGCACCTCATAGCTGATCAATTGGGCAATCGCGCGGAACGCCCCCACCAGGGCAAACTTATTATTGCTCGCCCACCCGGCCATCAGCACCGCGATATTCCCCAGTGATCCCGCCGCAATTAAATATAAAGCGCCGATGCTCAGGTCCGTCCCGATCCATCCGGCGCTGAAGGGCACCACCACCCACAACAGCATCACCGCCATCACCGCCAGAATCGGCGCGAGATTGAACACCCACCGATCTGCCCCGCGCGGCACGATGTCTTCTTTGACAATAATTTTCACCATGTCGGCAATCGACTGGACCAGTCCAAACGGCCCGACACGGTTGGGGCCAAGCCGGTCCTGCATGCGCCCGGCGATCTTCCGCTCAATCCAGATCCCCAGCAGCGTCCACAGCAGACCAAACAGGCCCACCACAAATACCCCGATGGTCTGGGCAATCAGCACGGCGAGATCGTGCGACAAACCAATATCGTCCATCAAAAAGTCGGTCATGCGAATGTTCTCCGCCCAGTCTATTCAGTTAAGCCCACTCAAGCGCACCCTTACGCCAGGTGTAAACCAGCGCCACGATCAACAGCACCACAAATACCGCCATCTCAAACAGGGCAAACAGTCCTAACTTGTTATATGCCAGCGCCCAGGGGAACAAAAAGACCAGTTCGACATCGAACAGCACGAACACCAGCGCGAACACATAATATTGGGCGCGAAACTGCACCCAGGTGTTCCCGACGGTTTCCACCCCGCACTCATAAGGTTCGAGCTTCACTGGATTGGGCCGCTTAGGACCGAGGATTTTGCCCAGAATAATGGGCGTGGCGGGTAAGATCCAGGCCAGAGCAATAAATAATCCTACAAAAATCCATTCGTTTAAATTCATACAGGCCCTCACTTTTGTGGGATAAGGGAGTTGTCAATCATTCTATCACACGCAGCGGCGAATACAAAACCACCATCTAACCATCCATGTGTTATAATCCCAACCTTTGGTCCGCCTGTTCAACCCGAAATCCTATGCCAAAACTCAGACTATTCTATACCTTGACCTTCCTGCTGCTGGTGTTGGCGCTCCTCGTAAGCTGCCAGTCCGACGACGACCCATCTGCCGATCCCACGCCCCGACCAACCCCTACCCCGGCAGCCACCGCCGATCCGTTTGCCCTCACCACAACCTACACCTCTCCCGCCGGAATCAGTTTCCAGCATCCCGCTGGCTGGATCACGCGCTACCAGACAGGTTATATCACAGCCGCCAATCAGGTTGAAGCTTTTAATGTCGAAACGGCCCAACCCGGTCAGGTCGCTTTCATGCTCATGGAACCGAGTCTCGCGGCGGTCAACGGCGGCGCGACTCCCGCCGAAATCCTGACCCTCTACGCTGCGCAGGAAACACACATGACGTTTGGGTCGATTCGATCCGCAACCGTAGGCGACAAAACCGCCGCCCGCGCCGCGCTGCAACAGGACGCCCTCGAAGGCTTCGCGCTCACTATCGAGGTGCAGCCCAACGAAAACGTCCTGCTGATCGCGCTGGCCGCGCCCGGCGAACTCGTCACCTTTGAGCCGCTGCTGCTGGACATCGCCGCGACGATCCAATACAACCCGCCGCAGTAGCGCGTGCTATAATTCCGCTCAGACCAGTCGAGGAGCCATCGGTGCTCCTCTCCTAGCTTGGAGTTACGGATGCCAGTCATCACGCCTACCCCTTCCCAGTGGGACTCGTTCGTCGAAGCGCACCCCCGCGCCCACCTGTTACAGTTGAGCGCCTGGGGCGATCTCAAAGCCGCCTTTGGCTGGACTCCGGCCCGCGTCGCGCTGACCGATTCCAGCGGGGCGCTTGTCGCGGGCGCGCAAATCCTGTTCCGCCGCCTGCCCTATCATCTCGGCACCCTGGCTTATATTCCCTATGGCCCGCTGGTCGATTGGTCCGCTTCCGACCAGACAAACGCCCTCTTAGCCGCCATTGACCGCGTAGCGAAATCCCGCCGCGCCGCCCTGCTCAAAATCGAACCCGGCTTTCACCTCGATCAGGTCAACCCTGCCGCTTATGATTTCCGCCCCAGCCCGCAGACCGTCCAGCCGCCGCGCACCGTCGTATTAGACATTTCCGGCACCGAAGACGACATTTTAGCCCGCATGAACCAGGGCACCCGCCGCAACATCCGCAAGAGCGCCAAGTTTGAGATCAACGTTCGCGCCGGTACGCGCGCTGAGGTATCCAATTTTAACGCGCTGTTGTCCGAAACCGGCTCCCGCGACGAGTTTGGCGTCCACGCCCCCGCCTACTACGAGCGTGTCTATGATCTGTTCGTGACGCAAATGCAGGGCCGTGCCGTGCTGCTCCTCGGCAGTTACGCCGGGCAGGATTTGGCGGGCGTCATGATTTTCGCCCTCAAAGACCAGGCGTGGTATCTCTACGGCGCGTCCTCGGACCGCGAACGCCAGCGTATGGCCTCCTACGGTGTGCAGTGGGCTGGCATCCAATGGGCACGCGCCCAGGGTGCGACCTCCTACGACATGGTCGGCATCCCCGACGCCGATCCCGACGCCCTCGAAGCGCAGTTTGAATCCCGTGATGACGGGCTGTGGGGTGTGTATCGTTTCAAACGAGGTTGGGGCGGCACCGTGATCCGCAGCATCGGCGCATGGGATCGCGTCTACAACCGCCTGATCTATCTGATCTATACCCGTGCCGTGCGTGCTGGCGACTGATCGATGACTGTGCTTACCCTCACCTACACCGATCCCCGCTGGCCCGCCTATCTCGCCCACCTCGAACGGGTCAATATGGCGCGCTGGGCCACCGACGAAGGCGGACTTCCCAAACCCGGCGTGTCCTACCTCGCCACCTGCGATCATGACCGGATCATCGGCCACATCTCGCTCAAATGGCAGCCAATCACCATTCCCGCCACCGATTGGAGCGGCGGACATCCTGCCCCGCTGTTGGGACCGGACGGCAAACCGCTGCACGAAACCTTTGTAAACACCTTCGCCGTTGAAGAAGCCTACCGCCGCCAGGGGCATGGCCGCGCCTTGCAGCTTGCCGCCCTCGATCTAACGCGCGACCTCGGCGGCTACCAGATGCGCTCGTGGTCCTCCCTGGACAAATCCGCCAACTACGCGCTGAAAATCAGCCTCGGTTTTTCCGCCCACCCTGAAATCCAGGAAGCTTACAATGGGCAGAAAATCAGCGGCGTCTATTTCATCCAAAAGGTGTGAAGCTTATTTTAGGTCATCCCCCTGATCCAGCGGCACTTCGACCCAGGGTGCTGCTGGATGGCCCACCGCATCCAGGACATCCACATAGCGATACCCCCCCTCGTCCGGCACCGTATACAACCCCGCGCGCAGTGTGACCACCTTATCGGCAGCAACCTCAGCCAGCGGCAAATCGGCCCATGTGATAATCTGATCGCCCACACACCACGACTGCCCCGGCCAGTAATCCAGATCCATCGCGGCCAGTTGATTACCCTCAGCGTCCAGCAGATGGATAAACTGGCGCAGGTAGCCAATATCCAGTGAGCGGCCCGGCAGCAGCCAGGACAGCGTGACACGCCCGGCCTCAACACGGTAGCCGGTAAGCTGGACGCCGTTCGCAAACTTCACCGGTCCCAGCGGGTGGAGTTCCCCGCCCTCCCAGGTGATGCCGTCCGGGTAGTGCTGAACGGAATAGGGGCGCTCACCGGGTCGGGTTGCATAGCGCTGGGGATCATCGCCAATATACTGGCGGTACAGGTCGTCATCAGGATTCGCGCCGGGCGGCGCGACGGCCACGAAGTCCCCCGCCGGAATCACAGTCAGGCCGCCTTGCAGCACGATGACAGCCCGCACGCAGTCCGCCGAGTTGTACAGGAGCGACCGCCAGACCTCAACGCCGCTGGTATGGCTGTCCGCGCCGATCAGCAGCACATCGCGCTCGTCCGACAGATCAGCCCGCACATCCAGTAAGTAGTGGATCGCCAGCGGGATCGAGTGCGGTTCCGGGGTGAAGGTTTGGCTGGCCGACAACTGGGCATAATACCAGCCCACCCACGAAACCAGCGTCAACGCCAGCACACAGGCTGCGACCGGGGCGGCTGGGCGAAGCGATCCCAATCGGATCGAGCGCAGCGCGTCCAGCACAACCACCGCGCCGGTTCCACTCAGCAGCGCCAGCAGCGGAATCAGGGGGATCAGGTAATGGGGATAGATGCCGCTCCCGGTCCAATTGGGCACAAAAAGGATCATCAAGGGAGCAATCCAGGCGGTGGCAACCAGCGCCATTCGCCGCCAGGCGCGCCGCCACCACAGCGCGGCATAACCGATCAGGCCGAGCGCACCAATGGCACGCCAGGGCCAGGTCCATTCGGGGACAATCGCCACCGTGCGCGCCTTATCCGTGTCAGTCCCGCGGGACGCCTCCTCGCCCGTCGCGAGGTCGATAACATGATCGATAGTTTCCTGCCGCAGTCGCAGATCGTATTGGATAATGGCGCGTGTGTAATTGAGCTTGTCCGAAAAAGCCTGGCCGTCACCCGAATCGAGTGAGCCGTAGACGAAAGGAGCCAGCGTGAGCGCGGCCAACACACCCGACACCACGAGCGCCCGCCAGTCGATCTGCCGCCAACCGAGGAGTACAATAACCCCATAGGTAGCGACCAGCGGCCACGCGGCATAGTGGACCTGCACGCCCACGATCAGCAGCGGCAGACTGAGCACCTGCGCCCAGCGCCGCCGATCCCAAAAACCGAGCATGGCTAATCCCAGCCCGGCCAAAATAAAGGGCGTATGGTAGTTTTGCGCCCAGATGGCGCGACTGTAGCGGATCGCATGCGGATTAAGCGCATAAATGAGCGCGGACCAGTCGGCGGCACGCGGCCCAATCGTGCGGCGCACGATCCACCACAGCAGCCCGACCCCGATCACATTGAACATCGCGATGCCAAATGTCACCCACAGCGGGTGAGACGATATGACAAACAACGGGGCCAGCAGATAGACGGTCATCGGCGAGTTGCGCACACCCGCCGACGATTCAACGCCCAGCAGGGGAAAACGTTCACCATGCAGCATATCAAGCACGAGCTGCGAAAGCTCACCCTGGTCATACTGAAAATCGGCGGTGTGACCTAAGTCGCCCCAGCGCACGAGAGCAGCCACCAACAGGATAGCAACCAGTGTCATCCGGTCACGGTGCGCCAAAACGTAACGCCTGAGTGTATGCCCGCGGGCGCGAAAACCAGTGAACATTATACAATCTTTCTCTGAGAACAGTCGAAAATCGCGCCGAATTGTAGCATCGCCCACTAACCCTGACAACTCGCGTAAAAGTGGCGCAAACGGCGCGGATGGATAAGCTAGAAGGGGCGCGACCCGTTTTGGGGCCGATCCAAGAAAATATTAGCGCAGCCCTGAGCCTGCGGCGTCTATTTCATCCAAAAGGTATAACGTGATGCAGACCGTCAATAACGCCCGTGATTCCTGGAACACCCCCCTGCGATCCCTCCCCTACGCCCACATTCTGCAAACCTGGGAGTGGGGCGACTTCAAGCAGCGCGAAACGGGCTGGCTCCCCGAACGGACTCCCATCAGCAGCGCCGGGGCCGCCTCGATCCTGACACGCCGCGCCGGGCCGCTCCGCGTGATGTATGTACCCAAAGGCCCCGCCCTGGACTACACCAATCCCGATCTTGTGAACGACGCGCTGGCCCACCTCGAAAAACTCGCCCGCCAGCGCCGTGCCATCTGGCTCAAAATCGACCCCGACGTGATCGCCGGGACCGGCCTCCCCGCGCCCGACGCGCCACCCTACAAAAATACGCCCCTGCGCGACATCAACCACCCCGCCGGGCAGCAGGTGCTCGACATTCTGACCCGGCGCGGCTGGCGGTTCAGCGCCTCCCAGGTCCAGTTCCGCAACACGTTAACGCTCGACCTCACCCAGACCGAAGAAGCGCTGCTCGCCGCCATGAACCAATCCACCCGGCGCAAGATTCGCACCGCGACCAAAGAAGGTGTGGTGGTGCGGTTGGCCTCGTCCGCCGACGATCTGCGCACCCTCTACGATCTCTACACCACCACCGGCGCGCGCCAGGGTTTTCTCATCCGCCCGCTGGACTACTACCGCGAAGCGTGGGCGCGCTTCATGGATGCCGGACTCGCGCAGGCGTTTCTGGCCGAATTACCCGGTCAGGCCCTCGCCGGACTGGTGCTGTTCCATTTTGGCTCCAAAGCGTGGTATTTCTACGGCATGAGTTCCAACGACGAGCGCCAGCGTAACGCCCCCCACCTGCTCCAATGGCACGCGATTTTGTGGGCCAAAGCGCAGGGCTACCCCGTCTACGATTTTTGGGGCGCACCGGACGAATTCACCGAATCCGATTCGATGTGGGGCGTCTACCGCTTCAAGGATGGTTTCGGCGGCACCGTCGTGCGGCACATCGGCGCGTGGGACTACGTGCCCAACCGTGCCCTCTACAGCCTGTACGAGCGGATCATGCCCCACATCCTGGGCTTCATGAAACGTCTGGCAAAACGCGGATCATAAAAACAGGCTGCCTCGCCCCGATCCGCACGATGCCCGCATTTTCCCCCACTATATCCGGTGATGGATCTTCACCACACTCCGGTGAATATACACCAGCGGCACCTGCTGAATCACGGCGGACTGCGCTTTAAACAGGGGGAAGATCGCTGCATCGCTCGCGCCGACAAAACTCAGCTTGGAAATTTCCATAAAGTCGGAAACACTCGAGTCCGTTCCCATATGGAAATTGCCCTGAATGCAGTAATGTGACGTATACACGGCCAGCGGTTCAGCGCGCGGCAGCAGTCCCGACTCGTCGCGCGATAGCAGCGTCGGGAAACACAGCGCATGCACTTCGGTCTTGAGCACATACAGTTCGGCCAGCCGCACGCTCAGCGCCGGGTTGCCCGCTTCCAGTCCGAACAGGCTCACATCATCCAGCGTGAACAGCGCTTTCGAATCATCGTTGATAAAGGTTTGGATCAGACCCACTGATTTTAAGGTCGCGCGCGCCTGGAAGCCGGGCGTCAGCACCGTAACCTGCGTTTGTTTGCCGATGGCACTTGAGTCTAAAAAACCCATAAAAGTTTTCCCCTTTCTTCGCCTTTTCTACCTGTTTATTGTACAGCAGCCGCGCCGATGTGGAAATCAGCGCCAACACGTTCTTGGTTTCGATGTTAGAATGAGGACTGGTAATGCTTAGCGAAAGGGCGAGAATCGCATGAAAACGTTTCTGACCCGCAGTTTCTACCTGATCATCGGACTGTTGGTAGTCCTCAGTTTACAGGGTAAGGTTGCGGCAGATCCGGCCCCAACCCCACCTCAGGCCGACTCGATTGCGACTCTGGAACCCGTTCAGGGTTTGATCCAGTACCAAACCGCCGCCGCCGCCGCCGCCGATCCCGCAAGCTGGCAAACCGCTTTTGAGCCGGTATTTGTGGGCGAAGGGGATCGCATCCGCACCGATCGCGCCGGACAAGCCTATTTGACCTTTTTCGAGGGAGCCGAAACCGAAATCGGGCCAAGCACGCTGGTCATAGTCAGCACACTCGACTTGGGGCCATCCGGCGAATTTAACGTGTCGCTCGATGTGCTGGTTGGCAGCGCGCTGAGCAGTGTCGAAGTCGCCCTCGATCCCGAAGATCGCTTCGAAATTCACACGCCGAGTGCCACCGCCGTTGTGCGCGGCACCCGTTGGTGGACCATTGTCGCCCCCAATGGACAGTCTACCTTTTCCAGTGAGCGCGGCCTCGTCGAAATCATCCCTAACCCGCTCACCCCACCCGCCACCGGAGAACGCGCGTTTTATCTCACCAATTTTGTAGACCTGACCGAAGGCTCGACCCTGCGCACCGACCTGAGCGGGCTGGTCGAAGAAGAACTGATCGAGTTCCAGCCGCCCGAACCGCCCGCCGCCGCTCCCCTGGCCGGGGCCGACTGTGGCGATGGCGTTTGCGCCGCGGGCGAAGCAAGCACCTGTTCGGTAGACTGCTTCGCGGAAATCGAGGTTCCCAACTGCGGCAACGGCACCTGTGACGCGGACGAAGACCTGATTCTCTGTGCTGCCGACTGCGGCCCCTCGGCGGGTTCCGACTGCGGCAACGGCACCTGTGACCGGCTGGAAAGTAACATCACCTGTCCCGCCGACTGCCAAATAGGCCAGTATTTCAGCCCGCTGGACCCCAATCTGTGCGGGAACGCCATCTGCGAAACCACCGAAAGCGCGCTGACCTGCCCCACCGACTGCCGCCCCACCGAACCGCCCGCGCCTGAAATCGATGCCGAAGAAGAAACCACCGCCCCGGTTCAGACCCAACCGCAGGCCGCCGCTTGTGGCGCGTCGGGCAACAACATCAACATTCGCAGCGGCCCCGGTACAACCTATCTTCCCGTCGGCAGCATCAAACCCGGCGAAACGCTGCCCGTAACCGGCCAGAGTTGGGATGGTCGCTGGCTGCTGGTCTCCTACTACGGTCAGGGCGGCTGGGTCGCGCGCCGCGTCGTGACCCTGACCGGAACCTGCGGCGGGCTGGTCGTGTTCGACACCGCTCCCGTTCCCGGATCAGGTACCAGCGGCGATAGCACCACCGCCACCGGCAGTTGGGGCGGCTGCGGAAGCTGCACGACCTGTGGTTATCCGACATCCGAATGTGTGAGTTCCCCCGATGGTACCTGCATCTGGGATCCCACAGCTTGCCGTCCTCAACCTGTCACTGGTTCCCCCGTGCCGCTGCTGACCGTGCCCCAGGCCACCTACACCTGCACCAGCACCACCATATTCCAGGTCACAGCCACCTACACGCCGCCGCAGGGCAGTTTTGCCACCGTCAGCTCGTGGAGTTATATCGATAACTTTTTAGCTATCGTCACCTCAAGCTGGCTCAGTGGTAGCTATCAGGTCACGTATGAAATTTACTGCGCGGGCACATCCGGCAGCGACACCGTGACATTTGAAGTCACCGATACCGACGGCAATTCAGCATCCACCAGCATTCAGGTCATCATTAGTTAAAAAAAGGAACGGCGAGCCATGCGACGGTATCTATTCCTGTTTTTTGCCCTGGTGATCATCGCCCTCCCTGGTATGCGGTCGGCCCCGCTGGCTGCCGCCCAGGGTATTGCCACCCTGGAACCGGTGCAAGGGCTGGTCCAGGTGTTATATGCCGGGGAGGATGTCTGGCAAACCATCAACGAGCCGGTTTTTGTGGACGAAGGCGATGCCATTCGCACGGATCGCACCGGATTAGCCTACCTGATCTTTTTCGAAGGGATCGAAAGCGAGATCAAAGCCAACACCTGGGTGATCGTCACCACGCTTGAACTCCCGGCAGAAGAGGACGACGATCTGAGCATCGCCCTGGATGTGTTAGTCGGCGCTACCCTCACCAGTGTGGAAGCCGCCCTGGACCCCGAAGATCGCTTTGAAATCCACACACCGAGCGCTACCGCTGTCGTGCGCGGCACCCGCTGGTGGACCATCGTAGACCGCGACGGAAAAAACACATTCATCGTGGAGGAAGGCACCGTCTCGATTAGCTTTAATCAAGACGGCGAAGAAGCGCCCGAAATCGAACTTCCCGCCGGACAAGGGCTGGTCATTGACTCAACGGGTGAAGCATCCGAACCATCGGACGATCTGGCTCCGCCCGCCGATCCCGACCCCGCGCCGCTGGCCGATCCGACCTGCGGCAACAACATCTGCGAGGATGACGAAGACTGCCCCCTCGACTGCGATCCGCCGCCCACCACCTGCGGCAATGCGCTCTGTGACGCGGACGAAGACATCGTGCGCTGTCCCGGCGACTGCCTTCCCCAATCGACAATGTGTACGATCACGGGCGACAATATTAACATTCGCAGCGGCCCCGACACGGTTTTCCCGGTTGTCAGTGTCATGCAATCGGGCGAAACGCTGGCCGTCATGGGCCGCAATACGGCGGGTACCTGGCTGGTCGTCGCCCCCAACGGCGTGAATTCGTGGGTAGCCCGTCGTGTCGTCCCGCTCCGCGGCCCCTGCGACATGGTGCCCGTCCGTACAGCACCCCCGCCGCCGCCCCCGATCCCCACCCCCCAACCCGCCGCACCGGCCACCGGGACATGGGGAGCCTGTGGAAGCTGCGACAACTGCGGCGAATATCCCGCCATCGAATGTATGACCTCGCCTGAAGGGGCCTGTGTCTGGAATCCCGCCGCGTGCCGGTCTGGTATCGCCGCCACGCCCGGATCGCTCACCGTCGGCGCGAGCCAGTTCGACTGCATCGCGCCCGCCGACATCGCGGTGACGGCAACCTATACCCCGCCGCTCGAAAGCCCTGGCGCGGTGCTTGCCAGCTATAGCGCGTCCGGCGATTCCCTTTCTCCGGTGGACAGTTATTTCCAGACCAGTCCAACCAGTTTCACGATCAATATCTCGTGTAACATTCCGGGATTCGGCAGTGTCACCGCCACCGCCACCGACAGCAACGGCCTTTCCTACTTCGTCAGTTTTACCGTGTGGGTTCAGGGATAATAACAGGGCTAGGGAGCATATCCACAGCCCTGCCCACATCTTGCGATACGCCCCGCTTATCTCGCCCCATCCCATTCATCCGGTTTGACTCCCCTTCCCTGAGGGAAGGGGTAAGGGGGGATGGGGTCAAGAAGCCAGAGCTTCTTATGGCGCAGCAAATACCGCTGTTTCGCCCATCGCCACCAGCGCCGCTTCGACATCTGCCGCCTGGCTTTCGTGGCCGAATGCCACCAGAATGATCTTGTTCTCGTCGCCAAAATCAAGCGCCAGAATCGACACCGCCACACCGCGCTGCGCCACCGACACCAACATAGCCGTATTGCCGCCGACTTCCAATTCCTGGAATTCCACCCCATCGACTTTGGTGCCCATCATGCCCGCCACATACGGAATCAGCGTTTCCAGCGGCGTGCCTGCCGGGGCCATCTTCATCACTGCCGGACCCATGATCGCGACTGCCATTTCGCCCGGATTCATGGTCTGCTTGCTCAGTGTTTCAATGCTGGGGCCGATCAGCGTCATGCCCATCATACCGGGATCAGCGGTTGTTACCCATCCCGCCGGGTAATTCAGCGTGAGGCCATCACCGGAATCGAATGTCTCGGTCAGTTCGGGCACTTCCAACGCCGCGCCTTCGGCTGCCGCCACTTCGACCAGTGGCACGACCAGATCACCCAGGCGGAAGGTCAACTGCGCCGGGTTCGCTGTCAGCATGCCCGGCGCGGCAAAAGCAAATGTAAATTGACCGCTCTCTTCGGGCAGACCGGCGAAAAAGACAGCCAGGTTCTCGTCCACCAAAAATTCTTCGCTCTCGCCAACCGCCACCCCTACCACCGGGTATTCGTTGTCCTCAGCATCCACCAGCACCGCATCCGCCAGCGCGAACGCCCCGGCCTCTACTTCGGGGTCAGCGACATAAAACGGCACGCCGCTCAGCAGTTGATCGCCCGCTTCCGAGTCAAATTCGGGCAGCGTAAAATCTTCCGTATACGCCAGATTCTTGAGACTCACCGCCACCAGGAAAAACGCCTGGCTGGGATCGCTCGGACTCACGGTTTCCATAAACACACTTTGGACATCGCGCGCCAGAGTTAGACTCTCAACCGTCAGTTCCCAACCTTCGTTCGCCACCGGAACGCCAATTCCGATCAGGTCTTCAGCCGCTTCTTCGGGAACTTCCGCAGTAGCTTCTGCCGTCGGTTCTGCCGTCGCCTGCATCAACGAACTGGCGTCACTCGAAGGGGCCATTGCGAAAAACAGGACGAACGCGAGCGCGAACAACGCTCCTGCTGCCACAAATCGAAGTTTCATATTGATCCCTACCTTGTGCGTGAAAAATTTCAGTATTCAAAAATATATACAAGACTTTATACAGTTCCCAACTTTTTGTAGAAAATATAGATTTTTACTGAGTTTTGGGGGTTTTATACGCGAATCGCTTCCAGACGGTTGGCTGCCTTTTTAAGGCGCAGATCAACGGCTCCCCAACTATGCATAGCAGCGCTTGGCGAGGAGATGCGGTGCTCAGGGCAGCAGATTTCCACCGCCCTGAGCACCCAGCGGAACTATCCGCCGATGCCTATCGTCCCAATAATCTCCAGGATCAACGGCTCGATTGCAGCGAACTCGCCCGTATACGCCACCCCGAAGATCATCACAATCTGTCCATCGTCCAGCGTGATCGCATACGCCGCGCCTTCCGTATCACCTTCGTTGACCGTCGCCCGCACACCGGCTTTATCGCCAATTGTGACCGCTTCGACCTCGCCAAACGTGGTATTTTCGCTCTCCGAGCCGATCACCTGGATATAACTGTTCAGCATATCCTCTGGCGTTTCGGCCCCGAAAGCTTCCGCAACGGCGGGCTGGAAGATCACCACGCCAGCCTGCCCGGATGCCAGGGTACTGCCCGCTGCGGCCTCTTCACTGTTCGCCGCCTGGACCATGCCCTGCTCGGTATCTTCCATCACCACCCAGCCCGCCGGATGCTGGAAGACCACTCCGCCCTCAGATTCGAACGTTTCGCTGAGGGCAGCGGACTCGCCGCCCTCTTCCGTTACTTCTTCCGTCGCCGGGGCCATCGCATCCGACGGCGTGCCGCCCGTGATCGTGAACAGCATACCGTCGCTGCGCCCGTACACTTCAGGGAAGTAGAATTCATACCCCGTTGTCGGGATCACGTTATATTCGCCCGCCAGACTGGGGATGATCACATACGTGAACTCGTAGGTGCCGCGCGGCAGATAGGTCGCATACATGACCACCTTTTCATCGCGCATCTCGATATTCGAGAACCACCACCAGCCCCAGCCATGACTCAGCGGATCGGTCCGATCCAGCCCTGGCTGTGTGCCCACGCTCGACGACGTGAGCAGATTCGGGTTCACCGCATCCGCCCCCGCCGGAATCGGGTCTTCGATCACCACATAGTGCAGGTTGTTCGGCGCGATAATCGTCACCGTCACTTGCAGCGACTGCCCGACTTCCGCCGATGTCACTGCCGCGCGCTTCGGATCATTCAACAGGCTGTACTTCCGGCTGACGATCAACCCGCGATCCAGCGCTTCGACTTCCGGCACGGGCAGGAACGCGCGCAGATGCGCCGTGTAGTACATATTCCCCTCGCCGTCCGTCCGGCTGAACACCAGTTTATTCGCCTGATCCGCCAGCAGTTGCGCCACTTCGATCCGCAGCACTTCTGTCTCTTTGACATTCTCCGCCGTCGCGCTGTTATTGTCGAGCGCCTGATCTTCACCGTTCAGGCTCACGCTGAAGGTATAGTCCGGCTTCAACTCGCCGCTGTATACCATCCATTCGGTGAGCGCCATGACTGCCCAGGCCGTTTCCTGGGTCGTTTCCCAAGAATCCGCCTTGCGCGCCACCATCAGCCACCGCACGATATTCGGGATCATCTGGTTATCAGGATTGATCTGGACCATCGCCATCAGACCCAGCGCCGTTGTGCGCGTGTCCGTGTTCCAGTTCCACCAGTCCTGATAGGTCTCTTCCCAGTGTCCGCCCGTCGCGCTGACGACCATCGCCGCGTTCAGATCGTTGATCAGTTCCATCGCCCGTGAATCATTCGGGTCCAGGAGGTTGAATGTCATCGCCAGATACGCCTTCGCGTACAGGCTCATGCTTTCTTTTTCTTCAAACAGGCGCACCACGCGTGACAGGTTGCCCTTGTCGGACCGCGCCAGCGCATACAGCAGGAACGCCTGCCGGTTGATCCGCCAGGTTTCATCCTGCGGGTGGATCGTCACCAGCGACTGCTCAATAAAGCCCGTCGCGCGCTGGATCACGCCCTCATCGACGATATACCCGGCCTTAACCGCCTCGCTCAATCCGATCAGCGCGTAGGCCGTGACGATAACATTCGATTCGTCATTCACGAACCAGCCCCAGCCGCCATCCGCTTTCTGTTCGGCATACAACCGTTGCAGCGCATAGCTGACTTCTTCATCCAGGTGCTGCTTCAGGACCGGATCATCAACCCCCAGGTCCGTCAGCGCGCGCACCGTGACCGCGTTCGGCAAAAAGGCGCTGACCACCTGCTCGATGCAGTAGTACGGATAGTTCCGCAGGTATTCCAGCCCATCCACCGTTGCCGCCGCCAGTGAACGATCCACGCGCACCGTCAGCTCGCCCTGTGTCACGTTATACCGTCGCGGCAGCATGATCACTTCGGTGCGGCTTCCGCCATCATACAGCGTGCCCGCCGTGCCGACGGTTTCCGGCACTTCATACTTGTACACCGGCAGCGTCCGATCCGCGCCCTGTCCAACCGGCGGTTTGCTCGCGTCGGTATAGGCTCCGTCGCCCGCGTTGACATAGAAGGTCGCGTCCACGAACGGCACATCCAGCACTTCAATCGGCCAGTTGATCCGTGCGCGTCCCGTCGCCGGGATGTTCACCATCTGCGTATTCATGATCCCATCCCGCAGCGTGAAGCCCGTCCCTTCCAGCGTCACTTCTGCGATCAGGTCTTCATTCGTGTTGTTGTTGATAATCGCGGCTAGCGTCGATTTGTCGCCCACGTTGAAGAAGCGCGGCGTGCCGGGCCGGATCAACACCGGTTTGGTGCTCAGCAGATCAAACGTCGTCTGCCCCACCAGCATCGGGCTGCCTTCGCCGCCCATCGTGACCGCGCGCGCATCCAGCCGCCACGTCGTCAGGTTGTCGGGCAGCGTCGCGGAGAATGTGACTTCGCCGTTCGCATCCGTCACCAGCGACGGCACCCACAGCGGCGTATCGACAAATTCCTGCCGCACCTCGAAGATACCGCCTTCGCCGTAACCGCCGCCGCCGCCTTTGATCGTATCGATGATCACCTGGGTAGCCTGATCCACACTGATCGTCAGCGGCGTTGAGGTGCGCACTGAAACTCCGCGCTCCGAATAGAAGAACGGCAGTAGTTCGCGGCTGTTCGCGGCGGCAATCGTCAGCACCGCTAGATCGGTCAGCCCGACGCCCACTTCCGCGCCTTCCACCGGATTCCCGTTGTAATCCGTCACCTTGACCGTGTAATCAACCGTATCACCCGGCCCGGCGAATTCGCCCGCCGCCACGTCCACGCTGCTCGACACGTCCAGGTTCAACACCAGTTGATCGGTGTCCACATTCAACTGGACCATGCCCATCCGGAACGCCGTCGTCGGGTTGTTTTCATCTACGCCCTTACTCAGTACCACGCTCACGAAAATATTCGGCGCGTAGTCGAGTGTGATCGGCAGTTTGTACACCGTGCTGTTCGTATCCATGCGGATCACTTCGGTGGTCAGAATATCGCCCCGCTCCACCGTGATCAGCGCATAGGCCGTGCCCTGGAACGGGCTGGGGATCAGAATTTCAGCCGTATCACCCACCGCATACTGATCCTTGTCGCTGATCAGTTGGATTCGGTTGGAATTCTCCTGCCGCCAGTTGATAAAGTCGCTGCCGCTCACCCACAAAAATGTGCTGGTGCGGACCTCGTTCCCGTTTTCGTCGGTAGTGGTCGCATACACCTTAAACGTGCCGCCGTTGGGTGGTGTGAAGGTAATATGCCCCAATCCGTTTTCATCGGTGGTTACAGTGCCTTCCGCGCCGTCCACCGGGACTTCTTCCACGTCCCACGTCCAGATCGTCCGGCCCATTTCGTCCTCTTCCTGGACGCTGAACCAGCGGCGCTCGACCACGTTATAATCCACCGTCTGCCCGGCGACAGGTTGGCTGTCCCAGTCCACCGCCAGCACCTTGACGCCGTTTTCCTGGTTGGCCTGCCCGATATATTTATCCGGCTGCAACCCCACGTAAACCTTGCCCTGGTGGACCACCACCTCAATCCGCCCGGCGACGAGTTGATCGCTTTCGTCCGTCACCTGCGCTTCGATGGTATACGTCTGGCTCGATCCAGCCTCGCCCAGATCGGCGGGAATCTCGATCATAAAGCGGCCCAGTTCATCGGTTTCGGCGTTGCCTTCCGTCACCGACTCGCCGCCCTGCCCATAGTATTCCGGCGAATAGAAGTCGTAGTTTTGCTCGCGGAAGGACCAGTATCCCGGCAGATCGCCCGTGTAGTTGAAATAGTAGTCCGACGCCATCGCAAAGTAGTACACTTTGGCATTCGACACCGATCCGCCGAAGAAGTACCGTGACTCCACCAGAATTTTGATGGTATCGCCCTGCACCACTTCATCCGCTTCCGGCGTCACCGTCACCTGGAATTCGGGCGCGCGGTATTCCGCCACGCTGAAACTCAGGCCGAAGTTCTCTCGCGTATTGCTCGCCACTTCCGCCACAATGCGATAAAAGCCCAGCGGTGCTTCAGGATCGAGTTGCAGTTCCCCGCTGAACGATCCCTGCGGCGTGACGGGCAGCGTTTCATGGTAAATCGTTTCGCCGCGATCATCGTAAATCGTAACCGGAATTTCTGTCAGTTCCGGTACGCTGTACGTCGTATCATCCACATCGCGCAGAATGCCCTTGAAATACACGGGTTGATCCGGGCGATAAATCGGGCGATCTGTGTACAGATACACCGAAAAATCTTCCGGCTCATACTCGCTTGTCATGTCAAACTGCCAGGGATCAAGTCCATCCGACCAGCCGCTCACCGCAAACGCGAAATGTGTGCCATCATCAATCGTGGCATACATCGTCGAATACAGATCGATCAGATGCGGAATCTGCGCCTGGGCCAATCCGTTTTCGTCGCTGGTCGCCTGGGCCACCGGGTTAAACGAGGCGTTATAGAAAATGACCGGCACACCCGCCAGCGGTTTGCCGCTGTCCATATCCGTCACCCAGGCCAGCGCCGTATCCTGGCTGAACTTGAATGTAATATTGGCATCGGCCACCAGCAGCACCTGCGAACGCGGCTGATCGTCCCACACATTCGTTTCGGGCGATGACACTTCAAGATAATAGATTCCCGGATCGAGCGCTTCGGGCGTATACGCATTGCTGGCTTGGGGCGCGTTCGGATCAGCGGGCGCGCTGTCCAGCGGTGCATAGTAGTAGTTCTCCATGTCGCCTTCGGCGGCCCACCCTTCGATCCCGTTGGGTAGCGCGATCTTCCACCACAGATACCCGCCTTCGCAGAACGGCCCGCCGACGATCTGGAACGTGTCGCCGGGATTTACTTCGGAAATCTCCTGTCCCGCCAGATCAGGCGACTGCCGCACATTCAGCGGGCGCGGATCGTCACGTGTGACCACCGCCACATCGCCCACCTTCACCTGCGGATCAGGCGCGCCCAGGCATTCAATATTCGCGATGCCGCTCGCCCCTTCATCCGAAATATACAGCAGTTCATACCGCCGCTGATCCGACTGGCTGCTGACATCAATCGTCCATTCGCGCAGCAAATCTGAGGTGCGCGGCGTGAAGTTATCCCACGCTTCCCAGCTATACGGCCCGGTCAGGTCGGCCAGCGTGCGCGCGGACATATGCCACAGCCGCAGATCGAGCATCGTCACGTTGCGATGCGTCACAAACACGCGCGTTGCCGGGTTATACGCGCTGTACAATCCGATGGATCCCGGTGTTTGCAGCGTCACTTCCGGCGGATACGGTGCCGTCGTATACGTCACCGTCAGCCCTTCGGTGATCACATTCCCGTAGCGATCTTCCATCCCCGGCAGAATCGTAATCGTGTAATCCGTGCTGGGTTCCGTATCAAACGACAGCGTATAGCTGTAGCTGTAATCGTAGAAATAGGTATCAAATTCGCGCCAGGGTTCAGGATCAATGATCACTTTGTCTTCCAGCGAATCGAGGTCCATCGGCCCGGCAAAATAAATCGTGAACCCGCCGTAAGGCGAAGCATCAACTTCGCCGTTCGCGGGCGATGTGCCCACAATCGCCGGATACGGCACCGTCGTAAAAACCGCAAATGCGCTTTCTCCCAAAGCCGCACCGGTGGCGCTCAGAGCCTTATCCGCGTCCACCGAAATGAGATAGCTCGTGCCCATTTCCAGCATTTCATCCGGCTGGAAAGTTAGCTCGCGGAAATCCTCGCTCCATTTAAAGCTCCCCGCCACCGGATAAAGCGTATCCTCTGGGGCGAGTGAAAAAGCGCTCTCCGTTGCCGCCGGGTCCATCGCCTGGCTGAAGTTCACCCAGATCGGTGTTTCCAGCACCATCGCTTCGCGTCCATCGCTGGGGTTGAGCGATACCACCTCTGGCGGAACCGTCGTGAACGACCACACGTAGTCATCCTTGAGCACGCTGCCCGTCACGTCCGTCAATCCGGCTTTTATCGTGACCGTATACACCGATCCACCGTGTAATTCTTCGGTAGGCGTGAACTGGAAGATCGACGTGTTCAACCATTCCCCTACGCCTTCCAGCGGCGGATCAATCGTGATCGGGTTCGGCAGGTCGCCCATATCTTCCACCGACATCAGGGGCACCACCGGGCGGTTGAAGATCACCGTGAACACCGTTTCATTGTCCACAAACTCCGAGTCAGGGCTGGGCAGCACCTGCGAAATTTCCAGGTAGCCCAACGATTGTAATTTGAGGCTGAACGCCTCTTCCATCGCCACGCCCGCCGCCGATGTCGCGCTGCTGGCGATGCTGAAGGTGTACTCCGTCGCCCGCTCATACGCAGCGGACGGGGTAAAGGTCAGCGTCGCGTCATCCGGCCACGTAAACGTGCCTGCGATGTCCGGCGTCACGCTGAATGCGCTCTCCACCGCTGCGTGGTCCATCGGCTGGTCAAAGAAAAACGTGACCGGGCCATCCAGGGCCAATTCTTCACCGGGGAGTGGAACCGTATCAAACACCTGGGGCGGTGTAGCCTCGCTCTCTTGGGCACCGGGCGCACCCCACACCGTGAGCGTCCCGGCCAGAATCAACCCTATTGCGAGCAAGAGTCCGCCTGCCCACCGGATTCTGCGAACAGTCATATCATCTTCTCCCACACTTGTGATATCTCGGTAGAGGGTTTTTTATTCTATTTGATCATTATAGGCGATTTACCGGAAAATGCGCGCTACCCTCTAACCCTATTGTAGAGAGTCAAACACGCTCAACGCGCGACGGGTTTTACACGTCTGCCCTACGGCTGGTAGGCGTTCTGCGCGGTTAGGGTATGAGGCCGATCTTAGGCCCCGTTCGTATGCAGCATCTCGTTCACCACCGACGCCAACCGCTGCATCGGCACCGGCTTCGTGAAAAAATCCCGCGCCCCCAAATCCTGCACCGCGCGGCGGTATTGATCGTTTGCAGAAATCACCAACACGGGGATCTGCTTCAGGCGGCTGTCATTCTGGGTGAACTCCAGCACGCGGATTCCGGGCGTATCCGGCATATTCATATCGAGGATGATCAAATCAAAGCTGGAATTGGTCAGATGCAGTAGCGCCTGTGTCGCACTTCGCGCGGAGGTCACGTCATACCCCTGCCGGACTAAAAACATATCATATAAATATTGCAGATCGCTGTCGTCTTCCACTACCAGAATGCGCTGCATAACAAATGCCCCCTTTTTACCTGAGTGTAGCGCACTCCGCATCTAAATAGCATAAAATTGATGTGAAAAACACGTAACAAACGGTCCACACCGTCGCGCCCAGTTCCCGCGCCACGCTGAACACTTCCACCCGCACGCTGAGTCCGCGCCCCGTAGCCTGCGCCGGGCTGGGCCACACCCGCACCCCCTGATCCCGGAACATCCAGTTAGCCCGCCACAGATGAAAATCATCCGTCACCAGCACCGCATCATCCCAGCCGTAGGTGTCCATCACACGTGCGCTGGCTTCGGCATTCTCCCAGGTATTATGGCTGCTAGTTTCCAGCACAATTGCCTCAGCGGGCACACCGCGCCGTTCGGCATCGTCCGCGCACTGCCGCGCCTCAGCTACCCCCTCACGGACCATCACCCCGCCCGCGCACAAAATATAAGGCGCATACCCCGCCTCATACAGCTTGACCGCATGCTGCACCCGCCGCTCAATCGCGGGCCGCGATCCCCCCAGCACCACGATCACATCCGCCGGACGCGCCCGATCAGTCGCCCCATACGCCACAATCACGCCCGCCAGCGCCGCCAGCCCCATAATCAGGATCACCCCAACGGCCAGCATCAGCCGCCCGATAGACCTTCTCAATAGGGAAATGCCTCTAAAAATGCTTGCAGCACCTCAAGACTGCCCGGCGTCCGCACGACGAACAGCCACTCATAATGCACCCACACCGCCATATGGCCGCCCTGCCGGTCCTGCGCCACACCCAGCACCACCGTATGGGCTTCATAGTTGGGCTGAGTCAATATGGTTTGCACCGCTGGAGCGTCGAGCATCCACCGCAGATTCTCCACCGCCTGATCGAACGTCTCGAAGTGATAGGTATTCACCACCACCGCCTCGCCGCTCGCCGTCCCATAGGTCGCCTGCACGCCTCCCATTTGGGCGGTTGTCACGTTCCCGCTTTCGCTCTCGCGGTTAAAATTCCCCACAGTGGCGGGCGCTTCATACTCAAACGGATCCCCTTTAGGTTCCGGCTTTCCCCGCGCGCTCGTCGCCCGGATCACCGGAGTCGCCACCGATCCGCCGTTCGTGGGCTTGTCCGATTTTTCTTTTTCGTCGCCCTTACCACAGCCAGCCAGTAAGATAAAAAGAAGAGTCCCTATCACTAGAATTTTTTTCATCCCAACCTCCGCCCACACTTTTAACACTCCCTGGATTTCCACGCAAGCAAAAAACTCATAAAAATTTATCCCACGCTTTCCAGGGATACTGCTCACTCCGCCAGAAGTCACCGCCCGCCCCGCTTTTCCCGCCGCGCCACGCCCACCTTCCCCCTCTTCCAACTCGGTTGGAGA
>CAYYNB010000065.1:0-30385 GCA_964472565.1 uncultured Anaerolineaceae bacterium | reverse complement strand
GGGGCCCAGAACGACGGATGTCCCTACCCTGGGGCTCATGATGAATTGGGGCATGATCTACCAGGCGCATATCATGGGTAAATGGTGGGCATATTTCCCTGTGGTCATCGTTATCGCTTTGATTTCATTCTCGATGAACCTGATGAATACCGGCCTTGATCAGGTATTCAATCCAGCATTAAGGGACTAAGTGATCGTATGTCAAAAGTCATGCTAGAAGTCAACGAACTGACAACGAATTATGTCACCCGGTTCCGGGAAAACGTTTACGCAGTTGATCACGTGTCCCTGAAGGTTGAAGAAGGCAAATCGCTAGGTATTGCCGGTGAATCAGGCTGTGGAAAATCCACGCTGGCGCTTAGCCTGATGGGGTACTACTTTCCGCCGCTGCACTATGCCAGTGGGGAGATCGTCATTGATGGGCAGAACATTACGGGTATGGACCCAGACACTGTTCGCAGAACCATCCTGGGAAACGAGATTTCCTATATTCCCCAGGCGGCGATGAATGCGCTTAATCCTACGCAGAAGGTTATTCACTTTATCGAGGATGTCGTTCAGGCCCATTACCCCAAGACCTCCAAAAAAGAAATTTATGAGATGGCGAGCGAGCGGTTCGAACTGCTGGGCCTGTCACCGAAAGTACTGCAAAAATATTCCGTCGAGTTATCCGGCGGGATGAAGCAGCGCACCGTGATCGCTGCCTCGGTCATCCTGTCGCCCAAAGTGTTGATCGCAGATGAACCGTCCTCCGCGCTTGACGTGACCTCACAGAAGATGGTCATCAAGATGATCATGGACCTGATGGAAAAAGGCATTGTCAAGGCGCTTATTTTCATCACACACGAACTGCCCCTGCTCTACAACGTGACCGACGATATTATGGTCATGTATGCCGGGCAGATTGTCGAAAAGGGGACAGCCGATGAGGTTGTGTTTGACCCCATCCACCCCTATGCCAAGGCGCTCATGGGGTCGATTATTGTACCGGAAATAGGTTTGCGGAATGTCAAGCTGACCGCTATCCCTGGCACTCCGCCTAATCTTAAAAATCCGCCAAGCGGATGCCGCTTTGCGGAACGCTGTAAATTTGTTATGCCCGAATGCAAGGTGTTTTCAGTCAATTTACGAGATATTGATGGGGGACGCGCCTATCGCTGCCTCATACCAGAAGAAGAACTAAGAAAGGCGTATGAAAATGAACGCTGATGCGGAGGAAATCCTGAGCGGCGTAGGGATTACCAAAACTTTTGGTTTTGGGGCCCAGCGAACTGTTGCCGTTGACGCAGTAGATTTCAGCTTCAAAAAGGGTGAAATTATCTCGCTGGTTGGTGAGTCGGGCAGCGGAAAAACCACATTAGCCAAGATGCTGTTGGGACTGCTCAAACCGACCCAAGGCGAAATTTACTTCGAGGGGAAACCCCGCGACATCAGTTCGTACAAAAAGAAGAAAGAATACTGGAAAAATATCCAGGCCATCTTCCAGGACCCATTTTCCTCCTACAATATCTTCAGGAAAGTTGATGCGGTACTGTTAGATTGTATTCGGATGCGTGGTGGTCGCCGCCTCCCCTATGACCAAAAACGGGAGCTGATGCGAGAAGCCTGCAAATTTGTCAATTTGAAGTTTGATGAGTTGACAAACAAGTATCCTTTCGAGCTATCGGGCGGACAGCAGCAGCGTTTGATGATCGCTCGTATCTTTCTGCTGAAGCCGAAAATCCTGCTCGCCGACGAGCCAACCTCGATGATTGACGCCTGCTCGCGGGCGACTATCCTGGATATGCTGATGGATCTGCGCAGCGAAATTGGTATGACGCCAATTTTCATCACGCATGATATTGGACTGGCCTACTATGTGTCGGATACGGTCTACATTATGGAACACGGTAGATTCGTTGAAAGCGGTTCGGCTGATGAGGTGATTTTGAATCCGAAAGAGGCCTACACCCGACGATTGCTCAATGATGTTCCCAAGCTCCATGAAGAATGGGACCTTTCAACCGTGTAAGACTGCGCCACTATTTTCCTTAGCCCATCCCCGGATGGGAAGTCAAACGGGATAAATGGCCCAATATAAGCGATTTCAGGGGGCACGAGGTTCAAAAACAACCTTGTGCCCTAATGATTCAAGACGTTTGATCAGGCATTTTTCCAAAGCGACTTGATTGTGTTGCTCGAAACAGCCAGTGCCCGACTCCCGATATGGACAATTACCTCCCCTTCCCTAAGAGACTAAACCGTTTTTATCCCTTAGGCTATTGTTGCAGAGAACGCAGAAGAAAAGCGGAAATAGGATCTACGCCCAAAATCTACTCACAGTAATCTACAGAGAGGCAATATAGATATGAGCCATCACAATTAGGGACTTCATGAAAGTCGAAAAAAACAACGTATCCTATAGGGGTGGTTGGTTGCCCAGAGTCAACGGGTGAGCATAGCCCAACCAACAGATTTTTTTCACTTGGGTGTCTGAAAACCATACCAAGCGAGAGATTTTCCTCGTTTAATGGTACGGTAGACCATCCCCATTTTTGAAAGGTAGCTTCGTAGTCCGCCAATACATCGCTGAATGTTGTAACTGTCACATAAGTTTGTAGGGCGTAGGCGGTAGCATAGAGGGGGTCGCTGTTTAATCCCCATGTGAAGGTATCCGACTGAGGCTTTTCCTCGCTTATGAGAGTCACTCCATCAGGGCTGGCTTCACGTGTTTGCGTGTATACTTGCTCGATACGCCGTTTTTCTATCGCCGCGATGACCGTGGCGTGGATGCGGTTTCCGAAGAAAACCCAAATGAAGCTCACTATAAATAGAGTCGTGATGCCTAGCAGAATGACCGGACATGAGAAAAGAACGCATCCTTTTACTTTCGGCAGGCGAAGTTTTTGTAGATAAGATTTAGACATAGCGTGATCCTTACAATACGCGAGTTTTATTGAAATAAGGATACTGCTAATTGATCATGAAAGAAAGTACTATTTACAGGGAATAAGGCCATTCCCTGAGCGTCTAAACGGATTGCGGCGAAATGCGAACAAACCTCCTGGGCAAGCCAGGAAGGGGATGGGGCAAAGAAAATAGCGGCGCAGCCTGATACGCTGTTTACCCGATCAACCCCCGGTCATAAATGAGGATCATACCCACAATATAGCCCAGTGAAATGAGCAGCGAATCAATCTCGACCACTAACCACCGGCTCTCACGCGGGACAACATTGCGGAACAGGTTGCCCAACAAAGCCGTGTGAGTCAGCAACAGCGCGATGATACCTGCCAGCACCATCTCGGATGACACCGCTTCCAGAAAACGCCCGTCGGTATAGAAAAAATCTGTGATCCCCAGCGTAAAGATATTGAATGTGTTGCTGCCAAACAGGTTGCCTGCCGCCATCTCGTAGGCCCCCAACCGTGCCGCTGCAATCGAGGTCACGACTTCGGGCAGCGATGTGATGATCGCCACCAGGGTGATCCCTACAAAGCCGGTGCTTAATCCTGTCTCTTCGGCAATGCGGATCGAACTGCGCACCATCGTGGGCGTGATCGCCACCAAAACAAGGGTTGCCAGTCCAAACCCGATCAGCGCACGGCGCAGGCTGGGAACATTCTCCGCCAGCGGTTCAGAATCAGCGGGTTCATCATTTTCGGCAGCAGGACCACTAAACAACAGACGAGTAACGGCCACATAGCCAGCGATCAGGAACAGGCTGTCTACGCCTACCCATCCAACCTGGGCATTAATCTGGGCCACGATAAAAAACATCGCCAACCCGGTGATGGCTACTGCCAGTCCCGAATTAATCGCGAAACTGATTCCCAACCGCCGTAAAAACCGGGCGCGCCAATAGACAATATCCAGGAGTGCCAGCAAAAACATATTGAACATATTGCTGCCGAAGATGTTCCCTACGGTGAGGTTTGGTGCCCCCTGATCTACGGCATTAATCGACGTCAGCAGTTCCGGGAGCGAGGTGGCTCCGGCCAGCAGCAGTGTGCCAACAAACATCCCTCCCAACCGGGTACGCAGCGCGATCACATCGCCATACTTCGCCAACTGGGTCGCCGCAGCCACAATGATAAGGGCACTTGCCATAAACTGAAGCCAGATCATCGATCATCCTCACTCTTGTGTGCTGTTCCCCTTGCTGGGAACCCCTTTAATCACCGATAATTCCCACGACGCCAGCACCCCCGTATTTGGCCCATCAAGATCGCCCACGATCTTCTCGGCGGCTTCCAGACAGGCACGAACGGTGGTTTCATCGGGAACAATAGCAAAGAGCGTGTAATGTTCCATTTTGATCCGGCTGGTTTTGTTGATCGCCCCGAACACATAACGCGCGCCTAAAGGTCGTTTCTGGCGGACACGGTGCAGTCCAGAAGATTCGATAATCGTCACTCCGGTTACACCGACTGTCTGCCACGCATCCAGAATGGCTTCGAGATGTTCCGGGTTATCCAGCACAAACATAACCATCTGCATAGAGGCGTTCCTTTCAGGAGGTAAGCTGAGATAAGGCGGAGGCGATACGCGCCTGCTCATCCAGGGCATGGCCGCTCCGGTCAACGGCACAAACGGCCCCGGCGAGGCTTCGCGTGCGAACACGCCCCGGCGCATAAGCGTTATTCCCCAGTTGCGGCGCATCCAGCAATCCCAGCGCGACCGCACGCGCTAACACCACCGGATCGCTGAATGGGTCTTGAGCGTCCTCGCCCAGCCCTCGAAGCGCCGCCAATAAGACGTGTGTTTCTGTTAATAACTGCTGTTTGCGCTGCTGCACCACCGGATCATGCGTCATGTCAGGCGTGCCACGCAGAGCCGTATCGATTACTTCCTGAGTCATGCGCGCACTTTCGATCACTTCATCGGCGCTGGCCGCATGATTGGCTTCGGTATAACCCACCACATGCATGATGTGGGGCTTGACCGCCATTTGCAGCAGGGTGCTTTGGGCCAGGTGCGCCCGTGCGCGCTGTAAATCCACCGGATAACTGAGCAGCCCGGTACGAGTCTGCCGCCACACTCGGAAATGCTCGTCGGCAAAGGCTTCGCTCAGTTCGAGGATCGCCAAACAACGTGCCAGATCCATCGCGTTGGAAAGCTGCGGCGGACTCTGGAACATATAGGTCAGAATATAGTCGCGCACGCCACAACGTTTGGCGTTGTGGGCATACAGATAAGCGGAAGCACACACCACTACATCCGGCGCATCGCGCATCCCCCAGTGATAGGATTCGTTGCCTTCGACCGGAAGATCGCGCTCACCATGCCAGCGCATCAATGCCTGGTGTTCGCGGATCGACTGTTCCAGCGGCGAAGGTCCGCGCCCATCCATCGCGTTGAACCAGAACAGCGACGTTGCACACCAGGCGTTATGGATGGTGCGGACGAGCAGATCCGCATAACGGAGGTGATCGGCTGTACCCGAATAGGAACGCATCAACGGGTAATTTCCCCGGCGGCTGGCCTCATACAGCCGGAGCAAATCTTCTTCAGTGCGGAACGGTACGCCACCCGCCCCGGTGCTACGCAGGTCCTGCCGGGCAGGATGGAAAAAGTGTTCCTGGGCATCCTGGTCGGCTCCTAATGAGATCACATCCAGCACACCGAACTCGGCGATCCGCGCAATCCCTTCGACCGTCGGTTCAATCGTCTGCGATGGGATGCCGAAGTGGTGGCGCAGCAGCGGCGCGGGTGATTTCCACCGGATGCGATCCACTGTGCGCTGTGGATAAGCTGATGGACTTTGAGCCTGGACGGACTCGCCGCGCAGCACGGCGCGCACCTGATGCGGCGCTTCATCGCCCGAAAACACTGCGTCGAAATAACCCAGTTCACGGGCCACCGCTGCAACGGGTGGTGTGCCTCCGAAGAAAATTCGCTTGTGTCCCAGAATACCAGCGGCTTCCAGCATTCCGCGCAGATCGATAAGCAGGGTACGGGCGTTTTCCGGCGTCAGACGATAACTTACGCCGATCACATCAGGATCAAAAGCCATCACCGCATCCATGAATGCTTCCAGGCCGGTCGCCGGGCCAGTGAAACAGGTTTCGCAGCCGTCCTGTTCAGCCACGTTCAAAAAACGTGTTACTCCCGCGACGTGTACACAGTCGCCCAGGCTTCCGGCCAATACTTTTTTTGCCATGATACCTTCCCTATAAACTACGGCTGTGCCCGACCAGCGAAGTAATGGGAGCCTTGAAAAATCGGCGGAAGATGCGATAGTAATACAGTTCCTCTTTGGTCTGAATGCAGTACCCTGTTTCCTCGAAAACCTGGGCCGTCTCAGCCGCGAACTGTTTAGTATTGATGGCCTCTTCGGCGATCTGTTCGATGATCCTGGCCGACCCGGCTCCCTCGGCAAACTTCTGTTTGGCGCGGTAGACAATTTCGGCAGGCAGCAGGTGTTCAAACGCTTTGCGCAGCACCCATTTTTCGACGGAGGGTGTACCGGCTACTTTTTGAGCAACCGGTACTGCAAGAGATAGTTCGACGAACTTCACATCCAGAAATGGCACCCGCCCTTCCAGGCCATGAGCCATCGTCATCCGATCCAGGCGCTGCAAGTTCCGGTTATGAAGTTCGCTGGTGGTCTCGACCAGTTCACGCTGAAGATCGTTACCCGCACCAAAGCGCTTAAGGTAGCTGTACCCGGCATACAGCTCATCAGCCCCTTCACCGGACAATACAACGGTGACATATTCATGGGCCAACCGGACCAGGAAATAATTGGCAATCGCGCTGCGCACCAGCGCCGGATCGAACGATTCGAGGTAATAAATCACGTCGGGCAGAGCCGCGAGCATCTCCGCCGGGGTGTAAATATACTCGTGGTGCTGTGTTCCCAGATACTGGGCGGCCATTCGCGCATAGGGCAGATCGGCGCTGTCGGCCAACCCAACCGCGAACGAATGGACCTCCCCCAGTTCTTGCCGAACCAGCGCAGCGATAATGCTGCTATCCAGCCCGCCGCTGAGAAAAACACCCAGCGGTACATCCGACATCAAGCGCTTGTGAACCGCCGCTTGCAGGCCAGTTTGAATATCGGATAAGGCTGGGGGCACTTGCTGCCGTGCCGCCTCAGCAGTCCCTGCTACCTTGTAGTAAGGGACAAAACCGTTCGCCGTCCTGTACCAATGGCCTGGGGGGAATTCCACGACCTGATCGACCATCGTTTGCAGCGCTTTGATCTCCGAGGCGAAGTATAGCGTTCCGTTCTTCCAGCCATAATACAGCGGCTTGATGCCCAGCGGATCGCGGGCCAGCACCAACTGATCGCCATCGAGCAGCGCGAAGGCAAACATGCCATCCAGTTGGGAAATTCCTTCGATCCCCTCATGCTCATACACGGCCAGAATCGCTTCGCTGTCGGACCGTGTTTTGAATGGGTAGTCGTATCTGGCCCGCAACGCCCGGTGATTGTAGATTTCGCCGTTGCAGACTAACCAGCGCGTCCCGCTGGCGTCACTCATCGGTTGACGGCCACCTTCCAGATCGACAATGGACAGGCGCGCATGGCCGAGCGAGCCGTGCGGCAAATGCTGGACGGATCGACCATCAGGGCCGCGATGAGCCATCTGGTCCAATGTATGATCTAAAGCGTGGTTATTTGAACCGTAGACTCCGGCAATCCCACACATAGCCCCTCCCTTATGAAAAACCGATCATGGGTTCAACTTCGCCGGTTTCGGCCAGGCGAGTGATCTCAGTGACAGACAGCCCTTCCAACCCCATCCGTTTGAGGGTGCGGCCCCGGTGTCGGTAGTCCGTGCCGTGCATGATGCAGGCTAACTGAGTCAGAGCTTCCATGCTTACCACATCGACTCCAAAGCGATGTCCCAGTTCAGCAATGGGAACCAGACTGTAGGGCACATCTTCAAAAATGTAGCGGTGGCGCAGCACGCGCGGCGCAGTAATCCCCCGGTAGCCAGGGTTAGCATGGATGGCTTCCTGTAAGGTGTCACCATGCGCTGAATACGCCCGTGCCAGCCATTCCTGGGCTGTTTGTGCCCGGATGCCCAGCGCCATTGCGACCGTGACTCTTTCACGATCTAAGCGCTCCAGGATACGGCCAATCGTAGGCGTAACCCCATCGATATAAAATTCAAAATCGCCGCTGGTGGCCTCGATCCATCCGGCATTGAGCAGCGTCAGGGCCGGGTGAAAAATTGCTCCCATATTGTTCAGGCTGGTATACAGTACATTCTTCGCCGCGATAAACTGGGGATAGACTTCCTGCACAAGGTCCAGCACCTCTTGAGTGCGTGTGGCGGGCAGTGCCGCCAGCGGCAGGGTGTTTTTGCGGCGGAAGATCTGGGCCTCTGCCGGTCCTGTGCTGCGGCTGGCAAACAAAAAGGTCTCGGCTTCAGCAATGGTGACATTGGCGGTACAACCCGCTTCGTGAAGAACCTGCCGGAATTCAAACGCGCCGCCGGTGCGCCCTGGATTTAGAATGATGACCTGACCATTTTTGAGATAAGGGGCGCAGCTCAGCGCAATATCCCGGTGGGCCGAGGCGGGCAGCACGACCATGATAAGTTGAACCCCATCGAGTGCTTCGGGCATACTGCTCGTCACGCACTTCAGATAGCCAACATCCTGCCTTCCGTCCTCAAGAGTAATTTCGATACCTCCGCGTACAGCAATCGTCTCGATGTTTTCATACGTGCGATTGTACAGACGAACCGCATACCCATGCACAGCCAGATCGGCTGCCATCGCTTTCCCTCCATGGCCTGCCCCAATCACACAGATTTCGAGTTCTTTCCCGTAAGCCATGTTAGTCCTCATTCCGTATAGGCGAAAGCCCTGCCTGGTAAGGATAATAGAATTATCTGATGGGTTTATAACACATCATGAATGGGAAAAGATGAAATAAAGGCTTAAGCTTGGCTTGTGAAAGAATTGAGGAACAGCAGAAAGGATTTTTGATCGCCCCCATGCAATCCTTCCTTGCCCGGTAGGAAGCGCTGGAAAACACCCAGGTCGAGAGTGGCGCGGGGTTATAGCGGTTTGTTATAATGACGCCGCACGCTTTCATAAACGCAATCGAGGTACCGGCTTGACCGACAAACAACCGCAACCGTTATCATCTGATCTCTACACCGAAGAGTATTTTTTAACCGCGTGTGAAGGGTATGAGGACTTTATCGCCAGCGACGGGGAAAACCTGTCCCGGCGGTTAAAACAGGCGTTTGAAGTCGCCAGCGTCGAACGCGGCATGCAAGTGCTGGATGTAGCCTGCGGGCGTGGTGAGATTGTGCGCCACTGCGCACGACTGGGCGCAGACGCCTATGGATTTGACTACGCACGAGCGGCGATCAAACTGTCACGGGATATTCTGGTCCGTGAAAACGGGGCCGAAGGAGCAATGGCCCTGGTCCAGGCGGATGCTAAATATTTCCCCTACCCGGCGAAAACATTTGACCGGGTGTTGATGTTCGACATAGTGGAACACCTGCACCCCTGGGAACTGCACACAGCGCTGTTGGAAGTGCGGCGAGTGTTGAAAGATGACGGGCGGTTGATCGTCCACACCGCGCCGAATAGCTGGTATGACCGCTACGCCTACCCGTTTGTGCGGCGCTTCCGCCAGATACTCGGCCAGGGCGCACAATACCCGGCGAATCCACGACAATTTTTGGTCGAACATAACCAGGATGTACATGTGAATGAACAATCAATGTTCAGCATGCGCCGCGTGTTAAAAAACGCCGGGTTTGACAGTCAGGTATGGCTCGCTTCGCCACCGCAGCACCGGCAGGAAAATGTGGCGCTGGCAGGGATGCGCTACGCCTTGTTTCACTGGCCTCCGATGCGGTGGTTCTTTGAGCGCGAGGTGTTTGCCGTCGCCCACAAACAGTCATAAGCAGGGATTCTATGCGCGACAAACGGCCTGTTGACGAACTTTCCATCGAAGAACTAGAGCGAATTCTTGTTGTTCGCAAGCGCGAATTTCGCCAGGAATTTGCACGGCGAACCGAACACCGAGGGCGGATCACGGTGACCCCGGTGGAGGTCATTGAACCCGAACCGGCTGTTCTTCCACAGCAGCACGAAGCCGCCGAGAATCTGCCGCCGGTTGAACCCCCCGTGACGTATGATTTAACGGACGAGATTCCGCGTTTTGAAGACGATGAGGACGAAGAAATCAAACCGCGCCCGCGTAAAGCGGCTGCACCCTCGGCTCCGGTTGGCCCGCGTGTCAAACAACGCCAGGGCTGGGACCGAATGCTCCTGGGCGTTGAAGTGCTGGCGGTACTGGGGCTGATCGCAGTGCTGATCGTGGGCGGGTATTATCTGATCGATGAAAACCGGGCGATTGAAGAACTGGATAAACGGGTGGAATCGATCAAACCGCCGCCACCGGCCACTCCGACCCCCGCACCCGAACTGCGAGTCGCGCTGTCAGATTATGTGCTGCCCGGTGGACACTATTCGCCTGTTGAAAATAACGGCGTGTGGGCCTTCAACGTGGATGAACTGCCCGCCAGTGTGCGCCCGGCGGCGGTGGCACAACTGGCCGCGCCGCAAGCTGTGGTTTCGGCGGCATCAAGCGCCAGCCCGGTGACGATTGATATGCCCAAAATCGGCGCTTATCTCTCCATTTATGAAGGAGACGACTGGTACACACTGCAAAAGGGTGTGGGACATTATGCGAATGGGATCAACCCCGGTGACACGGGCAATATGGTGCTGACAGCACATAACGATATTTATGGCGAGCCGTTTAAACGCATTCAGGAATTAGAACCCGGCGACGAAGTGAGGGTTCAAGCCAGCAATGGTCGCTGGTATACTTATATCGTGACGCATAAACAGGTGGTAGACCCGACGTACACCGAAGTGCTGAACCAAACGAGCAAACCGATTGTCACGCTGATCACCTGTCACCCGTACCGGGTAGATAATCAACGAATGGTAGTTGTTGCAGAATTAGCTGAATAAGGAGACAGCCTGTTATGGCTAAAAAGACAACCAGACCGAATATTCCTCAGGCGACGCTGGAACGCGCGCGCAAGGAACTGTATGGCGGCGCTGTTGAAATGATCGCAACGCCCGATGCGGCATCCGATGCTGCTCCCGTGAAAAAAGTAGTGCGTGTCAAACGTGAGATCAATCTGCGCGAAGAATACGCCTATGTGATCAAAGACCTGCGCAACATGGCAACGCTGGCGGGTGTGTTGATGGCAACGCTGCTTATCCTGGCGCTCAGCGGGGTAGTCTAAAACCAATGCATACTCGCGTGGTTTCACGCGAGTATGGTTTTACTCAGTGGGCGGTGGAGTCGGCGTACTACTGCTGCCGTCCCCATTGGATTTCTGGCTTTGCAGGTGCAAGGGGGGCGGAACATCTCGCTTGGCAGCAGATTCGCCCGTTCCTGCGCCCGGCCCGCTGGCGGGTTGAATGGGGACCAGAATGGTGATTTTAGTACCACGCCCTTTGGCACTCTGGATCCGCAGCGTGCCTTCCACTAATTCGGCGCGTTCACGCATATTGACCATACCGAGGCTGCCGCGCGACTCGTAATTGGTGTTGACGGCCCCAACATCAAACCCCACTCCATCATCCTCAATTTCGACCACCACATAACCCTCGCGGCGGTAAATCCGGGTCCAGATGTGTTCGGCCTGGGCATGTTTACGGGCGTTGTTGACCGCTTCTTCCACGATATAAAAGAGAACGCCCTGGGCATGGGTATCGAGATATTCTTCAACACCCGGCTGGCCCTTCAGGATGACATCAAGGTTGTGGGTGTCCTTCATCTTTTCGACGAGTTGGGCCAGCGCCGCGAGCAACCCCTGCGATTCCAGGACGAGCGGACGCAGTGTAAAGAGCATGTGGCGGATTTCTTTGGTGGTGCGGCGGGCGAGTTCTTCGACCTTCCAGAGTTCTTCGGTGGCCTGCTGGGGCTGGCGTTCGAGCAAACGGCGGATGTAATTCACGCGCATGGCAATGGCAGCGACACTTTGCGTCGGGCCATCGTGCAGATCGCGGGCCAGCTTTTTACGGGCATCTTCTTCGACATCGACAATGCGTTCTTTCTCGTTGACGAGATTCTGGTACAGGACAGCATTCTGAAGCTGAATGGTGGCCTGGGTGCCGATGGCGGACATCAATTCGACATGCTCATCGGTAAAGGCAAGCGGTTGGTCGCTGCCAAAGACCAGCACGCCATAATTTTCGAAACCGGCACGCAGCGGGATCGCCAGAACAGACTTGGTTTCCTGGAATGCGACAAAATAACGGAGTTCGGGATCGCGCGCCGCGTCTCCGGCGAATACTGGTTCGGCCTGCTTGAGTGCCAGCCCTAAAACGCCGCGCCGTCCGGTAACGGCAACCTGCTGATCAGCGCGCGTAAGGCGGCGCGACGTGACCACGCGCAGTTTGTTATCTTTGCCCTGGAACAGCAGCACCACACTGACCAGTTTCGACTCCGCGCCAAGTTCACGCAGCCCCAGCAGGCCGATGTCCTGCGCGGCTTCAAGAATGCGCCGCCAGTCCAGGGTTGCGCTGAGGGTATTCGCCATTTCGTACAGGGCGCTGGCACGTTCACGGGTGGCGCGCAGACGGGCCGCCTCGACTTCGCGCGGATCCTCTTTGGATAGTTTTCCGGTAGCCAGGGCGCTGAATGAGCGCAAAGCTACGCCGAGGATGCCAAATGCCAGCAGCGCCACCAGGATCAAGCCGGTATGCGCGAGATCGTATTTTTCGCTCTGGGCAATCACAAATGTACCAATCGCCAACAGGGGCCAGGCCAACAGAATCCCCTGCCAGTTCAACCGGAATCCGGCCCCCGCAAGGGCAAGAAGGCCCAACAGAATCAGCAGCGATAAGGAGGCGTCGAAAGCCCAGAAAAACAGCAAGGCCAGCACGGTATCCAGAAGAATCCCGGCGATAGCGGTCCAGTGGTCGGGGAAGATGACCACCAGCGCGAGAAAGCCAAACAACAGATTGCCGCTTATGGCAACCACAACAACAAACGGCAAACGGTCGGCGCTGCCGGAGGATGTCCCAAAGACTTCTTCCCCCGCAGTCAGCACGATAAGCATCGCACTCGCCAGCCACAACCAGCGCAGCCAAAACCAGACTCGATCTAATCGCCGCGACGGGCTTAAAGAAGCGCTTTGACCGTTCAAAAAGGTGTCCGTTTCAGGCAAACTAAAATGCCGCAATGGGGGCATCCCTGCGGCATCTTCCAGGTGGGTGCCAAGGGACTTGAACCCCTGACCTCACGGATGTGAACCGTGCGCTCTAACCAGCTGAGCTAGGCACCCGAAACAATGCGAGCATTATAACACTCTTCGCTTACCCTGGCAAGACCCGCTATTCCCTCAATTATACTTGCAAATGCATGAAGATGAAACTTGGCCGAAACTGTGGTATCCTAGCGCCAGTTTTTAAGCAGTGGAGGGCTTAAAGTGGGCTTTCTAAAGAAACTGTTGGGTGGCGGCGCACGCGGGGAAGCAGGCGATGCGTATGGGCTGTATTTTTACATCCGCTCAAAGCAGACCGGCGAAGTGCTGCGGCTGCGGCTGCACCGGGGCAATGATCTATCGCCCAACGATAATTATGATGGCTTTTTCGTGCATAAGGTGCTGGTGGGTACCAGGTCGTTTGATCGGATTGAAGCCGATTTGTCGTTTGATAAGCACTACAAGCTGATCGACTCGACCATTACCGGCGGTGAACTGGTGGATCGCGCCGCTTACGATGCTTATCAAGCCGAGAAAAACGCCTCGTGAGCGAACGGACGCTGCTGCTGCTCGACATCGACGGCGTGCTGGTCCATCCCGTCGGGTATAAGATGGCGCTGCGCGCGACGGTAAATCATTTTGCGGCGCAAATGGGCCTGCCCGAAATGGGACCGGACGACGAAGAGATCGCCATTTTTGAGGCGTGCGGCATCACCAATGAATGGGATTCCGGGGCGATGTGTGTCAGCACAATTGTGCTAGCTGCCCTGGAAGAACGTCCCGATCTGCGGCGGGATACGCTTGGCGGAACCCTGGAAGCGATCAACGCTGAGGGCGCGCCTGTCTCGCGCCCCGATTACCGGATTCTGGCCCGCACGATTTTACCGATGATCCAGCGCGGGCAGGGCGTCCCGGCGGCGCTGCATCTGGCGCAGTTGGCCCAATATACCGACGCGGAAAATCTACCGCTACTGGCGGCGCTTTTGGACGATGTGTATACGATCCGCACACCAACCACGCAGATTTTCCAGAATCACACGTTGGGCAGTGTCTATTATGCGGAAACGTATGGCGAGACGCCGCCGCTGCAACTGGACAGCTATCTCAAGCAGTATGACATGCCGCTGTTGAGCAAAACCAACCGCGAACGCCTAGTAGCATGGCACGGCGCGAACGGAAACGGCGCAGCAGTGTTTACCGCCCGTCCGAGTTGGCCCCCGGTTGATCTGCCGGAACGCAATCCATTTGGACACGCGCCGGAAGCGGAGCTGGCCGCCGAACTGCTGGAAATTGAGGGGAAAATCCCCTTGATTGGACAGGGGCGGATTGTATGGCTGGCGGCGCAGTATGGGCGGCTCTCAACCGACTATCTGAAGCCCGCCCCAGTGCAAGCACTGGCTGCGATTGGCGCGGCAGCATCACACAGCGAAAAAGAAGCGCTGGAGGCCGCTGCCGAACTATATGAAACCGGAAAACTCAGCGGGCCATTGGCGGCGCTCAAAGGGGATAACCTGCGCGTGTTTGTATTTGAAGATGCGACAACGGGCGTCCGGGCGGCGCGGGCGGCAGTCGAACGGCTGCGGCATGCCGGACTCGACATCCATTTTGAGGCGGTTGGTGTATCCACCCACCCTGAAAAACAGGCTGCGCTGCGCGAGGTAGCCGATCATGTGGTGAATCAGGTGAACGAAGGACTGGCGCTGGTTTTTGGAAATTAGGGGGGAGTTTGAAGGCTCCCCACCCAGCCATCAGTCGCAGTAGCGGTATAATGCCCCCGCCGAACATCCCACGAACGCGCAATCGGGACTTTGCGCCATGCTTTGATCTTCCGCAATTACCGCTGACATGCTGTCACCCTGAGCATGGTACAGGCAAACTTCGCGTGGCTCCACGTTAAAACAGCAGCCACAGCCACACGCCGTATACGATTCGGGTTCAACCGTCGCGGGCGGATTATCCGATGTGCTGGCCTGTTCCAACACAGTTTCTAACACGCTGCATCCCGCCAGCAGCAGAAGACCTACGACCAAAACGATTAGCCTAAACATGCCGTCACCTTATTTCGTGTATCCCATTCGATACCGTTATGACGACGCAGGGTGTTTGTAAGTTCCGAATATCAGCCGCTCCAGTTCCGCACCAGATTGAACTGTTCTTCGGTTTCAGGAGAACACCGCCCACGTAAGCGCGAAATGGTTTCCAGGGCGGCATCACCCACCATCCCATGCCGGACAAGATAACAACCCATGATCGTCCCCGTGCGCCCGATGCCGCCCCAGCAGTGTACATACACCACGTGCCCTTCCACCAGGGCCGCGTCAATCGTATCGAGAATGCGGCGAACGTGATCCGGCGTAGGCGTGCTGTAGTCAGGAATCGACAGCCGGTGATGCTGGACATGATCCGGCAGTAGATAGGGTTTTAACTCCCCCGCTTCCGTCAGGTCTACAAAACAGGTGACACCCAGCCCTAAGATGGTTTCTACCTCATGGGGATAGGGTCCGGCCAGCAGTTGGTTGGGGCGAAGCCAATAGGTTCCGTGCATGATCCATTTATCCCTAAAAAGAAAACGTCCCTAACCTGACGGGACGTTGACTAGTTTACACGACTTGTCGAATTACGGTGCAGCCGCCGCCAACACGATCAGAATAAGCGCGACGAAGGGCAGCGATAGGGCGAACATGGCGGAGTACCAGCGATTCTCGTAGCGCAGATGCATAAAATACATCACGACCAACACCGCTTTAGAGAGTGACAGAAAAACCAGCGGGAGCGTCACCGAGAAGCCCAGATCGAGATAGGTGAGTGTGACCTCGACGGCAGTAATCGCGGCGAGCGCCAGAAACACACCCAGGTAGGTCATGCGGTGCGAATGAACATGTTCGGCAGGCTGAGCGGGCCAGAAATTTTTGCCCAGCGGGGCGACGGGATTAATCGATTTGGCAGCCAGCGCCTCGGCCTCTTCGATGGTGAGAGCGTCACGCTGCCAGGGGCGTTCGGTGTGGTCGCCCGGTTTGAGGAAGCGCGACAAGGCCAGCCACAGCGGAACCAGCAGCACCACGCTGCCCACCATGCCGACGACAACGCCGATCAGCGCGGCCAGCCATTCATTGAATTTGCGCTCCGAGACGATCAGCGGCGTGATCACCCCTCCTATCAACGCGCCGAAAGCGGCCCATAATGTCAGAAAGAGAACCAGGTCGGTATCCATGCGCCGCTCCTACTTGATCAGATAGATGACCGTGAACAGCACGATCCACACAATATCGACGAAGTGCCAGTAGAGGCCAAACAGTTCCACGCCGAGGTAGTTTTCGGCGGAGTAGGCCTGCTGGAAGCGGGCGCGGAACAGGACAATAGCCAGCCACGCCACCCCACCGAATACATGCAAACCATGAAAACCTGTGGTGACAAAAAACGCCGTGCCGAACATGGTTTTTTCGTCGATGTGATGGTTAAACAGTTTGGTCCATTCGACGGCCTGAATCGCCAGGAAGGATAATCCCAACAGCAGTGTGACACCCATCCAGTTGGCGAAGACGCGCTTATCGTTGGCCTGAAGCGCTTCCAGGCCCATCACGACGGCGAAACTGCTGACGATGAGCACCGACGTGCCGACGGTTGCCAGCGGCAGGTTCAGGATTTCATGGATGTTTTCGGGGAAACGATCTCCGAGTTTGAAAAAAAGAAACGCCCCGACCAGCGAACCGAAAAACAGCACTTCGGACGCCAGGAAAATCCACATGCCCATTTTGCGATCATTCAGGCCGCGCAGCCAATGGGCATGCAGTTGAATATCAGGGAAGTGGATCATGCGCCACAGACCAAACCCTAAAATGGGGACGGCGGGCACCAGAAAAATTGGATTCAGCGTGCTCAAGAGGAGCAGTAGCGCGCCTACCGAAAGGACGATGGGACCAATGCTCGGTGCAGGCAGGTGAATTTCTTCTTCTTCCCCCGCCAGGACCACGACCTGTGCTTCTTCATTTAGGCTGATGATCTCATCAGTTTCGCGCATCAAAATTGGCTGGCTCATGCGTGATTTGCCCCCTCATCGGCAGATACAACCCCTAAACGCAAATCGCGGGCCGGACGGCGGCTGTGGACCACCGGAATTTGGGCGAAATTATAGTCGGGCGGCGGTGAGGTCGTGGTCCATTCGAGCGTGTCGCCTTCCCAGGGATCGTTGCCCGCCGGTTCATGATGCAGCGCACTGCGGATCATGTTGTAGATCAGAATCAGCACCGAAATACCCATGATGATGCCGCCGATGGTAGCCATCTGCTGCACCATCACCCAACTTGGTTCATCCCTGTAGTCAAAAATGCGGCGCGGCATGCCCCACAGCCCGGCGAGATGCATCGGAAAATAGGTAATATGGAAGCCGATCAGCAGCGTCCAGAACTGGATTTTGCCCAGGCGTTCGTTCAGTTGGTAGCCGAACATCTTGGGCCACCAGTAATACATCCCGGCGAACATGCCAAACGCGCCGCCGCCAAACAGGGTATAGTGCAGGTGCGCGACGATCCAGTAGGAGTCATGAACCTGTTCATCGATGGGCAGCAGCGACTGGAAAACGCCCGTGATACCGCCGATGAGGAACGATGCCAGGAAGCCTATTGCGTAAAGCATAGGGGTGGTGAAGACCAGCGATCCGCCGATCAGCGTGAAGACCCAGTTAAAGACCTTGACTCCGGTGGGCACGGCGATCAGCATCGTGCTGAAGACGAAAAAGGCTTCGACTCCCGGCGGCAGGCCCACCGTAAACATATGGTGTGACCATGTACCAAACCCCAACACACCGATCAGAATGGTGGAGATCACCAGCGCGGTATAACCAAAAATCGGGCGGCGCGAGAAGACAGGCAGCACTTCGGATACCACCCCCATCGCCGGGAGAATGATGATATACACGGCAGGATGCGAATAGAACCAGAAGAAATGCTGCCACAACACCGGGTCGCCCCCCGCTGCGGCGTTATAAAACTGAGTCCCAAAATTCCGATCCGCGAAGAGCATGGCGAACCCACCCGTCAGAATGGGCGTGGCGAACAGGATCATAAAGGCCATCGTTAGAATGGTCCAGGCGAACAGGGGCATGCGCATCAGCGTCATACCCGGTGCGCGGAAACGCAGAATTGTGGTGATAAAGTTGATCCCGCCAACCAAGGATGAGGTACCGATCAGCGTCAGCCCCAGCAGCCACAAATCCGTGCCGTGACCGGGAGAATAGGCTTTCGTGCTGAGCGGCGGGTACGAAGTCCAGCCGTTGGCCGCTGCGCCGCCATCAACGAAAAAGCCGGAGTACACCGTCAGACCGCCGAACAAAAAGAACCAGTAACTCAGCGCATTCAGCCGTGGAAAAGCCATATCCCGCGCGCCGATAATCAGCGGGACGACGTAGTTGGCAAAGCCCGCCGAAAACGGAATGATGAACATAAAGATCATCGTTGTGCCGTGCATGGAAAAAAGCTGGTTGTAGGTTTCGGGCGTAACGAACTGTTTACCGGGCGCGGTCAGTTCGGCACGCATCAGTTGGGCCAGAATAACCCCAAACACAAAAAAGGTGAACGAGGTGAGCACATACATAATGCCGATCTTTTTATGATCGACCGTCATCACCCATTCCATAATCCCCGACGGTTTGCGAATTCCGGGCCGAGGATGTGTTTGTGCGACAGTAGTCATTAACTATTCTCCACCACTCGTTATTCGTGCTGCGCGAGATAGGCGATCAGATCGACCAACATCTGAGCATTCAGGCGTTCGCCATAGTCGTGTGGCATCACTTCACAGTTGAAGCCCGCGACATCATACGCGCACGGATCAACAATTGCCTCATGCAAATACAGTTCAGCCGAGTAACCTTCACGCCGATCTTCCGCCCGTGCACCCAGGCCGGTTAAGGCCGGTCCCACGCCATCCTCAGCCGCATGGCATCCGATACAGTTGAGTTCCTCAGAATGGAACAGCTTATCACCCTTCTGCGGATCACCGGCGGGGAGTTCAACGTTGAGATCGGTGCCTACCGGCTTAAAAGCGGTAGACTCGACAATCCATTCGTCGAAATCGGCCTGTTCCAGAACATGGACATGGATGGGCATATTCCAGTGCAGCGTTCCGCAGTATTCCGCACATTCGCCGTCATAGGTGCCAACTTGAGGGGTGGGGAGCCACATGGTATTGACATATCCCGGAATAGCATCCACTTTCCCGGCCAGATCGGGCACCCAAAAACTATGAATTACATCTGCCGACGTAATTTCCAACAGAATATTCTGACCAACCGGGACATACAGGTCATTGGTTGTGCCGGGAATTTTCATATCCACGCCGGGTAACTCATAGTAGAAACGCCAATAAAACCGGTGGGCGTTGACCCGCACGGTCATATAGGGTTCGCTGTCTTCGCGATCAGCCTCAGCCCGATAATCGGTTTGAAGGGCGCGGTAAGTCAAAAAGAACAGGACAGCGATAATCGCAAACGATAAAACCGTCCAGGCGATTTCCAGCGGCGTATTCCCTTCGACCTGTTCGGGAACCTCATCGGCGCGGCGGCGGCGGTAGCGCACCATCGCATAAACCAACAGCCCCTCGACCAGAATAAAGACGGGGATAGCCAGCAACAGGGTAAAGTTGAACAGTTTTTCGATGTTGTCCGTGCCCGCCCCACCCTCGGATGAGCCATGTGCCCACACGCGCGCCGGAACTACCAGTGCGCCGCCTATTGTCCAGACGATGAGTCTGAACCATCGATGAGAAAGCAGACGTTTCATGTGTTGTACTCCAAGTTAAGGTACGCGCATAACTTTTGAAAGCGTTTGGTTCACGCCACATAGCTTGTTACGTCGTCATGATAAGTTGTGAGCGGGAAAGGCGACGTTTTTCACAAGATCGAGGATTTTATAAGAGCGTGAAAGTCTTCTCTATCTGATTATACAAAATTAAATAGTAAAAAAACAGCTTTTTATTTGAAGCAGCGCTTTTTATCCTCGCACGTAGATTATAGGAAAATTGAACGTCAACTGGCAGGTCTGTCCGTAGGTATCGGGCTTAACGCTTTGCGGCATAATAATCAGGTGCGTATCGATCAGAACGGTGAGGAGGATGTATGCGAGCGTTAAAAGGCTGGCTGTTCGCCAGTTTATGGCTATGTTCCGCGCTGGTATTGGGTTTAGCTGCTATCCCGGTGCCGCCTGCGGTGGCCCAGACCGGCAGCGAACAACTACCGCATACTTATTATCCTGGTTAAGGCGGATGGTTCAGACCGCCGCTGGAGTCGAGGGCTGGGCCGTTGAGGAAGCGGACGGTATCCGCACCTTGATACCTTAACCGGGGAAAACGGCAGGATGCTCACCTGCCGTTTTTATGACTAGCCGTTGGAACTTGGGTGCTCCGCCGGAATAAAGCGCGTCACGACGAAAAACGCGCCGAGGATCAGCACGAGGGCCGCTGCAAACACCGCTTCAAAGCTGATCTCCTGCACAATCAGGCCGCCGATCAGTGGCCCTATGAGCAAGCCCACCGCCGCTACCGTATTAAACAGGCCCGTATAAACGGGGCGCTGGGTAGGTGTGGCATGCTGGATGATCCAGTTCAGATAGCTGGTGAACAAATTGCTGAGCGCCAGCCCAGAGATAAAGTAGCCGATGTAAAGGGGCAGCGGGCCGACCTCACTTGCCAGCAGCGCGCTGGCTGGCAGCAGCGTGGCGATAAGCAGCGACGAGCGGATAAACAGGAGATTATGGCGAATCCCCATCCAGGAGTAGATCAGCGCGCCGGTAACACTCCCCGTCGTATTCATCGCAATATAAATGCTGACTGCGGTCCCGCTCGCCACATCCAGTTGGGTGGTGGCAAACCCAATATAAAATGGTCCGGCCATCGTGGTGAACAGGCTGGACAGCAGCCGTGTGATCACCATCGCACGGAAGGGCAGATCGTGACGCAGCACACGCCCCAGTTCGGGTATAAATTCGCGGAAGGTAGGCGCATTTTCGACGGCCTGACCGCCAGGCAGTTCGTGAATCAGCAAACCGATGGGAATCGACAGTGCAAAGAAGAGTCCCGCCACCCCAAATAGTAAGGCGTAATTGTTGGGAAAAGTGGGGCCATCGTCGCTCAGAATCAAGCCCACCAGCGGCGAAATACCCAGTGTGATCACGCCGACAATCGCCGTACCAAGTCCGAATAAACGCGCCCGCCGCTTATCGTCCAGACTGCTGCCCAACAGATCCACCCAGGGGACCCCCACCAGACCATCACCTACGGCTGCCGTACCATAGCAGATCAGAAAGGCGAACAGAATCGCGCCGGGATGCCCTTTCCCTACGGTAACAATCACGCCGCTAAAAATGAGGATGGCAAATCGAACGGGAATGTTGGGGCCGATAAACCACCATTTTTTGTGACTGACGCGCACCAGATAGCGCGCCATAAAAAGCTGGGGCATCATCCAGCCGATGTCGAACAGGCTGCCCGACAACCCGATCAGAATTTCAGAGTCGGTCAGACGGCGGATAAAGTCGGGAATAACCGATCCCGGACTGATGAGGCCCATCGCCGCCGCGAAAATGACCCAATCGAAGAGAAACACTTTGAAATTGCGACGATAAGCGGTTTCGCGCTGCGATATGGAAAGCGAGTCGGACATACCACCTCAGACTTCTGGTAAGACCATTCGAGGTTATTCTACGAGACGCGCGCGGTTCCGTCCACAAGAGCGGGTGGAAATTTACAGTTTTTTTCGTATCCTATCATTGAAATTGTTTATAATCCTGAATAAACGAAAATTCCTCGCTTTAGCATTCAGGAGCAGTGTATGGCAACCGATGTAACAACTGCGCAACAGATCGACGATACCGGGATCGATCTGGCTCCTCCAACGCTGGTCGAAATGTACTGGCAGATGGTACGTGCGCGCCGCCTCGATGAACGCACCTGGGTGCTGCATCGCCAGGGAAAAATCGCCTTTCATATTTCTGGGATCGGGCACGAAGGCATTCAGGTCGGCGCGGCTTATGCCCTGCGGCGCGGGTACGATTACATGCATCTCTACTACCGCGATCTGGCGGTGGCGCTGAGTGTGGGGATCACCCCGCGCGACTTTATGCTGGGGGTCTTTGGCAAAGATGGCGAACCCACCAGCGGATCGCGCCAGATGCCGTCGCACTGGTGCAACCGTCAACTGGGGCTACTGTCGTCCTCCAGCCCGGTGAGCACCCAGGTTCCGCAGGCTGCCGGAGCAGCCCTGGCGATCAAAATGCGGAAGGAAGATCGGGTCGTGCTGACCAGCCTGGGCGAAGGATCGACCAGCGAGGCCGACTTTTTTGAAGGACTGAACTGGGCCGGTGTTCACCAACTCCCCCTAATCTGCCTGGTTGAAAATAATGTTTACGCCATCTCCGTTCCCATGCATATGCAAATGGCGGTGCCCAATGTGGCGGATCGCGCTGCGATGTTCGGCATCAAGGGCGTGGTGGTCGATGGCAACGACGTGCTGGCGTCCTACCGTGCCACACAAGAAGCCGCCGAACGGGCACGGCGCGGCGAGGGCGCGACTCTGTTGGAAGCGAAAACCTACCGCCCCGTGCCGCATTCGTCAGACGACGATGATCGCACCTACCGCACGCGGGATGAGGTTGAAGACTGGAAACAGCGCGACCCCATCAAGCGCTTCCAGGCTTATCTGCTCGAAAAAGGCATCCTCACCGATGCCATGCTCCAGGAGATCGAGCAGCGCGTGCGTCAGGAAGTCGATGAGGCCCATGCTTTCGCCGAGAATGCGCCCTATCCCCCGGCGGAAGACGCGCTGTTCCCGGTCTATGCGCCCGAAGGGATGGATCGCTGAGATGTTTATCCATGTGGCAATCCACCAGCCCTATCCCGAAAAAGCGGATTTGCTCGCGGCGTCAATGGAACGCTTTGGGCGGGCGATGATGGGCAAACCCGGTTTTCAACGCGTGTTCGTCCTGCGTGATCAGCAGACCGGCTCCTTGCTGGGGCTGGCGATGTGGGACTCAGTCATGGATTGGTATGCCGCCCGGCCTGCGATGATCGCCGCCGTGCAGGATGATCCCTTTAATGAATGGGAGCTGCAAGTGCCGGAAGTGTACCACCTTGACGTCTTGTGGAGCAGTGACTAGGAGAGCAATATGCCCGAAATCACCCTCATTGAAGGGATTCTCCAGGCCATGGATGAAGAGATGGCCCGCGACGAGCGTGTATTTATCACCGGCGAGGATGTCGGGCCGCGCGGCGGCGTGTTCCGCGCCACGCTTGGCCTGTTTAATAAATATGGACCGGAACGAGTGATCGACTCCCCGCTGGCGGAACTCAGTATTGTAGCGGTGGGCATCGGGGCGGCGATGGTCGGCATGCGCCCGATCTGTGAAATTCAATTTGCCGATTATATTTTCCCCGCATTTAACCAGATCGTGAACGAAGCCGCCCGCGTTTATTACCGCTCGAATGGGCATTGGAATGTGCCGCTGGTCATCCGCTCCCCCTATGGCGGCGGGATCGGCGGCGGGCTGTACCATTCTCAGAGTGTCGAGGCGTTTTTCGCGCACGTGCCCGGCCTCAAAGTCGTGATCCCCAGCAATCCGTATGATGCGAAGGGCCTGCTCAAGTCGGCAGTGCGCGATCCCAACCCGGTCATGTTTTTTGAACCCAAGAAGGGTTATCGCCTGATCCGAGGTGAAGTGCCCGACCATGAATACACGGTGCCGATTGGTACGGCGAACATCACGCGCACCGGGACAGATGTCACCGTCTACGCCTACGGCATGATGCACTACTATGTGCTTCAGGCGGCCAAAATGGTCGCCGAGCAGGACGGGATCGAAGCCGAAGTTGTCGATATTCGCACCCTCGTACCACTGGATAGAGCCACTGTCCTGAACGCATTCAAAAAAACGGGCAAGGCGCTGATCGTCTATGAAGACAACCGTTTTTTGGGCTACGGCGCGGAAATTGCCGCGATCCTCAGTGATGAAGCCTTTGAATATATGGATGGGCCGATCCGTCGTTTAACCGGGCTGGATGTGCCGGGCGTACCGTTTGCCCACAGCATGCAGGACCTGTTTATGCCCAACCCCGACAAAATCGCCGCCGCGATCCGCGAGTTGGCGGAGTATTAAAGGATAACGCATGGCAACCCAAGTGATCATGCCCCAGATGGGCGAAAGTGTGGTCGAAGGAACCGTTGGCAAGTGGCTGAAACAAGTCGGGGAACCTATCGAACAATATGAGCCGCTGGTCGAAGTCGAAACCGACAAAGTAACATCCGAAGTCACGGCGGCGGCGGCGGGCACGCTGCTCAAAATTTACGTCGGTGAGGGGCAAACCGTCGCGGCGGGAACCCTGTTAGCCATGATCGGAGAAACGGGCGAAGTTGTGCCAGATGCCGCCCCCGAAACTGCACATGCCGTCAGTCACGGCGCGGTGGACGAGACAATTCCCGTACCCATGAGTTCACCCGCGCCATCATCTCCCGAAAACGGCAAAATGGGAATGCATGTTACCCCGGTGGTCGCGCGCATCGCCACCGAACATGGCGTCGATGTGAATAAGGTGCGCGGCAGCGGGCGCGATGGCCGCGTGACAAAAAAGGACATTATGGCCTATCTCGAAAATGTGTCCGAAGCCGAACTAGCGCCCTGGGAACAACCCGGCAGCGGCGATCTGTTCAAGCCGACAGACGATCTCTACCAACGGATTGCGCCTGCGCCGACACCGGCGGCTGCACCACGTCCCGCCGCCAGGCCTGCGCCGCTGTCCAGCCAGCAGCCGGGCGAAGTCGTCCCGCTTTCGACCATGCGCCGCCGTATCGCCGAACATATGGTGCTGAGCAAGCTGCATACCGCCCCGCACGTAACCACCATCTTTGAGGCGGATATGAGCGCAGTGACGGCGCACCGCACCGCCAACAAGGCCGATTTTGCGCGGCGCGGCGTGAATCTCACCTTCACCGCCTATTTTATGGCGGCCACAGCGGAAGCGCTGCGCCGGTATCCAATGGTCAACAGCCAGTGGACAGACGCCGGTATTCTGCTCAAACCGGATGTGAATATCGGCATGGCAACCGCCCTGGATGAAGGCTTGATCGTCCCCGTGTTAAAAAACGTCGATGATCTCTCACTGATGGGCATCGCGCGGCAGATCAACGATCTGGCGAACCGGGCGCGTGCTGGACAGTTGAAGCCGGACGAGGTATCGGGCGGCACGTTTACGATCACCAATCACGGCACATCGGGCAGCCTGTTCGCCACGCCGATTATCAACCAACCGCAAACGGGTATTCTGGGCGTAGGTGCTATCCAGAAGCGTGTCGTGGTGCTCGAAAATGATGCGATTGCCGTCCGCCCGATGGTCTATCTCTCGCTCACCTTCGATCACCGCGTATTAGACGGGGCATCCGCCGACTATTTTGTAGCGGATCTGGTCGAGCGGTTGGAAAACTGGCAGTGAACAAGCAACGGGGCGGATCGAGATTCCATCCGCCCACCTCACTGGCTACACTTCGACCTCTTTGGTAAAAATGCCGGCTGCGCCGCTGGGTTTGGTTCCGCGCGCTTCGGTCATTTGCAGAGTCCCATCACCTTCATAGCAGCGCACCGCCAGCTTATGATCGCCTTCCTCGAAAGGCCAATCATAGCGCCACACCACCCAGGTTGTTTCAGAGAGCGGAGTCCGCAGTTGGGCCGCGTTCCAATCCCCGTCATCCACTTTCACTTCGACTTTTGAAATCTGGCGCGCGCCCGCAATCGCGATTCCGCCCACCGGGACAACCTTCACGCCGTCCAGTTCCGTGACATGATCGGTAGCCGCGACATCGATAATCGATGTCGTGCGCATCTGCGCCACTTTGTTCCACCCGCGCTCGACCCAATACCCATCTTCATCATGATCCATCACTTCGATCTCGGTGATCCATTTGGGCTGTTTCATGCCATACAGATCTGGAATATAGATGCGCAGCGGAAAACCGTGTTTTTGCAGCAGTTTTTCGCGCCCATCCCAGGCATAACACAGCATCACGCGATCATCGCTGTTCACCTTCTCCAGGTCCACCGTTTCATAAAAACCATCCGCCGCCGTGATTTTGAGATGGGTTGCGCCCGCCCGGATTCCCGCATCCGCCAGCACATCGGACAGCCGCGACCCGGTCCATAACGTCGTGCTGATCAGATCACCGCCCAGCGGGTTAGAGATGCATTGCAGCGTCACAAACTGGTTGATCGGCTCGTAGTGAGTGCGAATCTCATCCAGTGTCAACGCCAACTCCTGATCAACCATCCCGGTAATTTTGAGCCGCCATTTGCTCTCGTCAATTTCGGGCGGTGACAGGTTGATGTCGATCCGGTAGTGATCGTCGAGCGGCGTATATTCGGGCCGTGTGCCGGGGGCCGGTTCCAGATCAGGATCATACTGCTGGCGATCCGATGCGCGGGCACTGTTCAGCAGCGCGTCCACATCCTGCTTGCGCGGCGGGAGCTTTTCGTGCCCCGCAATATTCCACAGGTAGCCCAGACCGGAGCCGACTACCGTAATCGTCGCCGTGATGCCGCCCACCTGGATCAGGAATTGGCGGCGGTTGAGCATCATCGTTTCAATAGGGGTACCCGTATCAGCCGATTCAACATTGATTGCCAGCCCACGATCAAAAGCCCGGCTGAGCGCCAACGCCCAGAGTCCAAAAATCGCCACCAGCCAAACAATGCCCGATGTTTCAGAGGCGACGTTGGTTACATCTTCCGCGCTGCGATAGTTCATATGCCAACTGATGATAATCAGCGGCAGGGCGAACAGAACGGCCAGCCCCAAACTGAGCGCAAAAACAGGAACGGATCGCCGCTGCTTCTGCGCCCCATACAGAAGCAGCGCCACCACTCCCGCCACCAGCAGACCGCCCGCGAAAAACTGAACCGTCGCCATCAACCGCTCAATGGATTTGGCGGTGCTGTCGGTTGCGCCGAGATTGAGCTTGTCGATCACGGATACCATTGCTTCAATACCCAGCGTGATAATGTTACCGGGCAGCACCCGCGCCACCCAATCGAACAGGTCCTGAGGCGGGTACGGAACATTCCACACCTGATGCCCCACATATAAAACCGCCATCAATGGCGCGGTGATCAATGCGCCGAGAACTATGATAAACTTACTGCGCATCGTCTAATCCTTATCGATAATAGACAGATGATCTTATTTTTATCATAAATTATTATAAAAACATGATAAGGAGTTTAGGATTGGATGACGAACTCGATTTTGCCCCGGTAGAAACTGAATTTTATGCCCAGGTGATTCTGGTAGTGGAGGATCACAAACCGCTGCTGAGCAATACACGGCTGGAAAAATTAGCCGCCGCCACCATCCAGCGCTGCGCGCTGGATGCGCCCGGTTCATTGTGGGGCTGCCGTATTCTGCCCGACAGTATCCGGTTGATCGTCGGTCTGACCGATGAAGATCGCCTGGATCAGTTTGTGGAGACACTCAAAACACGGATCAGCAGCGTGTTATTAGACACCATCCGGCACATGGAAGATGAGGAATCATTAGATGCCGTGCTGCGCTATAATCCGGTTTGGGGCGGAATAATCTATCATGTCTGGCAGAGCGGCTATCACCGCCAGGACTACCACACCGAATATCGCCTGAGTAATGCAGTTTATGAGATGCTGCGCGAAGAAGACAGTTAACACCCGCGCAGATGGCGCAGCACCTGATCGCGATTGGTGCGCGCTTTTTTATACAGGGGATCGATCTCTAGCGCCATCTCAAAATCAGCCAACGCACGATCCAACTCACCTTTGAGCTTATAGGCCACGCCGCGATTATTATAAGCAACTGCGTTTTGCGGATCGAGATGGATGGCAGACGTATAATCTAGAATAGCGTATCTTAATTCGTTGAGCGCGTGGTGGGCCAGCCCTCGATGCAAATACACATCAACATGGGCATTATTCAAGCGGATCGCTTCATCATAATCTTCTATCGCCTGGCGATATTTGCCTGACTGATAATAAACCAGACCGCGCTCCACATAATAATCTGGAGCCTGGCGGTTGAGCGCGATTGCCTGCGTGAACTCCTGAATCGCTTGCTCAAACTTTTCTTCTTCGGCTAGTGCCAGCCCACGACTCCCGTAAGCCGGTGCATAGCGCGGATTCAGGCGCAGCGCTTCGTTGAAGTCACCATACGCTTCTAGGATAGCGCCTAGCCGTAAACGCGCCATGCCCCGGCTCACATAGTAGCGATGTTTGTCCGGCGAAGATAATTCAATCGCGCTGGTATAATCAGCAATGGCAGAGCGAAATTCCTGTTTATCATACAACATCTGCCCCCGGCTGGCGTACGCATCGGCATACTGAGGATTAAGGCGGACTGCATGCGTAAGATCGTTCAGGGCCTCATCCAAATTCTGGTTGGCAGCATACGCTTTGCCCCGGTGATGATAGGCTTCGACATACTGCGTATTCAACTCAATTGCTTTGGCAAACTGCTGGATCGCCGCGTAAAAATTCCCCCGCTCAAGCTCCTGCACACCCTGTAGAAAAAAGTCTTCTGCTTTCAATTCCGTGCGCGTGGGGGCCGGTTGGCTGACAATCATTTCTATTTTACGTTCGACAATCACCTGTTCACGCGGGGGAACCGGGCGCGCCGGGCCAGACGTGGGGTCTTTGAGAAACCGCTCGCGCAGCCGCTCCATCGCTGCGTCGAAAAAGTTATGAGGAAGCTCCATCCCGTTATAGCGCGCAAGATTGGCTAATTTCCCCGTCAGATAGGACTTTGCCGAAGCATCCAGCACAAAGCCGTTCGCAAAAATGGGGACAATATTTCGCTCAAGATCCAAGGCCCATTCGATTTCACGCCGCAGCCAGTCGCCCTCTTCGTTACAGCGCTCCAGCGTGCCCGGCGTTAGCACCAGCAGAAAGTGAGTACGCGCCGCGATCTGGTTCAAAATAATCGTGTCAAATGTGCCGCTGTCGATATTTTCCACATCCATGAAGACGTGATAACCATGCATGAGCAGGTCGAGAAAAATCGAGCGGGCGACAAACGAACTGACATTGCGCCGGTAGCTGATAAAAATTGTTTTGGATGGGTCTTGCATCGATATACTCGCAGGTGACCAGGATGACCTATGCTAATTATTGGCGCTAATAGAGCACCCGTCAACTTACGAGGAAGGAGGATCAGAACCCGATCTTCTGCCGCAGCATGTTACGCATCCACTGCCACTCGCTCAAACCGAGGCGCGTCGCCAGAACGCTGTAGCTGATCAGGCCAATACTGCCTGTCGTGCCGACAATCGCCGCTTCATAGATAAAACCTTCCGGCAGTACATGATCCAGACCCGCCGCCAGCACAGCGATCAAAACGCCCATACCTGCCGCCGCCAGCGCCGCCCGCACCGTCGTGCTGATCAGGCGTTGGTTACCGTATCCTTGCAGCGTCCGGTACAGCAGCCACGCCGACACCCCGGTATGGATCACAAACTTGACCGAATCCGCCACCATCAGCGCAAAAAAGCTGTACCAGGGCAGCAGCACCACTGCCACCACCATATACGCGACCAGACTGAGCAGCCCAACTAATGCCGGAATCAGAGTGTTCTGCCGGGCGTAAAAGGCAAAAATCAGCAGCAAATCCACCGCCGCAAACGGCAGCCCCAGCAGATACAACCGCAGCGCCAGCGCCGTAAAAGCCGTATCCGTAGAGTTGAATTCGCCGTGCTCGAACAGCAGACTCACCACCGGATGCGCCAGCACAAACAGGCCCACCGTCGCCGGAATGATCAGCACAATCGCCAGCCGCAGCCCCTGTCCTAGCGTATCTTTGAAAGGCTGTAACCCCGCCTGGTGGGAAAGCGTGGGCAGAATTGCAACCGAAATCGCAATCGCCACCAACCCCTGGGGAAACTGGAGCAGCGTCGTCGCCCAGTTCATATATGAAATGCTGCCCTCGCCCGTACTGGAAGCCAGGTTATAGCTAAACGGGCGGTTGATCAGGACATCCAGCGCCAGCGATGCCATCACGGGAACATATAACACGCCAATGGTCCGCACGCCCGGATGCGACCAGGCACCCCGTAATTTTATTCTAAGCCGGGCATCGCGCAGTCCCGGCGCTTGCAGCACGCGTTGAACCGCCGCACCGACCAGCCACCCCACCGCCGCCGCAGT
>CAYYNB010000064.1:0-30574 GCA_964472565.1 uncultured Anaerolineaceae bacterium | reverse complement strand
TGTACCTGATCGTATCACTAAATTTGATTTAGAAATATAAATTTTTTTGGGGGGGAAACAGGGCGATCTCCGAGGGGGAATCGCCCCGTTTTTTATGTACTGAGGTCCGGCAGCACATCCGAGCCGAGGCGTATCAAGTCATCAATTGTGATGGGGTGTGTCTTTGCTGTCGTTGACATCACTCCACTACAAATATTCCACCCGATTTTTCATATCCTCAGCCGTATAAACCGCATGATACAGCATAAGCGCTTTCACCCACTCGCCTATCCCATGTTTATCATGCTGCCCGAAGATAATCCCGGCATGTTCAACCCCGCTTGAAGCCAGTTCAACATAATCCGCATCATGCGTACACAGCACACACCCCATCTCAGTAGCACGGGTGAGATGGTTTACATCAGAATCGCCAAGCAAACCCAAATCGCGCACCGTGACAGCCTCAATTTCGCGCTGCCGTAATTGGGTGGCGACTGCTACAGGCATATTTTCATCCAGGTAGAAGCGGATCGCCTGGGCTTCCAACGCGCTTCTCCTTATATTCTCTCGCTACCGTAATCTGCTGCCGGATGTCCTCATCAATTTCCGCTTTGTGCTCATAATAATAAGCCAGCGCCGCATGGACCTGCGCTAGGGTGATTCCATACCACGCGGCAATTTCGCCAGGGTCTTGCGTGTGAAACAACATCACCATTGCAACATCGGTCACACGCAGGCTCGTTCCAGCGATACAAGGCCGCCCGCCGCGCACTTGTGGATTAGACGTGATCAGATTGATACTGAGGACCGTTTCCATACCATATCTTCCTCGTTTTTCAATTATTATAGCCCAAACAAAAGCGGGGCGATCCCCTCTTGGACATCGCCCCGAAAATTGTTATCTCATCTGCGCCTGCCCTACCCCCGCAGTTCCGCTCCCAGGCGTTTCTGCGCCGCCCGTGCGATCTTCTCATGCACTTTGGCGACTTCTTCATCCTTCAGCGTGCGATCCGGCGCGCGGTACGTCAGTTTGTACGCCAGACTCTTTTTGCCCGCCGGAATCGGATCGCCCTGGTACACGTCGAACAGCCGCACATCTTCGAGCAGTGCGCCGCCCGCCTCACGGATCGCCGCTTCCACGTCGCCCGCTGGCGTTTTGCCGTCCACCACCAGCGCGATATCCTGGTACGTCGCCGGGAATTCGGGCACCGGATTGATCTCGCGCAGCGTCATGACCTGCGCCATCAGCGCGACCAGATCGAGTTCCGCGCCCAGCACCGGGCGGCTGAGGTCCATCCCGAAGCCGAACGCCTGCCGCACCAGCGGGTGAATCTCACCGAAGACGCCCACCACGCGCCCATCGATCACAAGCTGCGCCGTGCGCCCCGGATGGAATGTGCTGTGATCGGCGGGCACATACGTCACTTTCCCTGTGACGCGCAGTTCCCGCAGCATCCCCTCGATCACGCCCTTCAGATCGAAGAAATCCATCACGCCCAGGTCCACCTGCCCCTGCCACTGCTCGACTTCGCGCGCCCCGGTCAGCACAACCGCCAAGTGAACAGGTTCATCCGGCAGCGTCTGACCATCCACCGGCCAGTACACCGGCCCGACCTCGAATAATTTCTGTCGATCCGTGTGCCGCGCGTTGTCCGCCGCAATATCCAGCAGTCCGGCCAGCAGCGTATGCCGCATCACCGTTTTATCCGACGAGATCGGGTTCGCCAGCGCCACATAGGGCACTTCCACCCAATCCGAACGCTGCCCCGCCGGAGTCAGCCGCGCTTCGCGATCCGGCGTCGTCAGGCGATAATTCGCAATTTCGCGCAGCCCTTCGCGCACCAGCGCATCGCGCACGGCTTCTTCGCGTTCCAGCGGCACATTCGCCCGCTGCGGCGGCAGCATATCCGCGATCACCGTATTCGGAATCCGGTCATAGCCGTAAATCCGCGCGATCTCTTCCACCAGATCCGCCTGCCCCACAATCCCCGATCCGACATCCACGCGGTTATCGGGCACGATCACATGCAGTGACTCGCCCTGATCCGTCACCGTGAATTCGAGCGCCCGCAGAATGCGGATGCACTCCGCTTTCGGAATCTCGAAGCCGATCAGTTGATCGACATAGGCCAGCGGCAGATCAATTTCAAGCGTCGGCGCGGGCAGCGGATATTCATCAATGATCCCCTGCGCAATCGTGCCGCCCGCCGTTTGCCGCATCAATTCAATACACCGCCGCAGCCCAACCATCGCAATCGCCGGGTGGACGCCCCGGCTGAAGCGCAAACCCGCCTCGCTCGCCATCTTCTGGCTTTGCATCGTGTGCCGGGTGCTGATGAAATTCCAGTTCGCCGCTTCGAGCAGCACATTCTGGCTGCCGGGATTATCCTCGGTGGGGTCCTGCACTTCGCTTTCCAGCCCGCCCATCACCCCGGCCATCGCCAGCGCCCCCGCCGTATCCGCCACCAGTTCATTGAACGGATCGAGCGCGTGTTCCTGCCCATCCAGCGTCACCAGAATTTCGCCCGGTTCCGCCGTCCGCGTGATGATCGTGGGCACCTGGCCGCCCGCCCGCCGCACCAGAATATCATAATCGAAAGCGTGCAGCGGCTGGCCCAGTTCCAGCATGACATAATTTGTCGCGTCCACAATATTGCTGATCGGGCGCATCCCCGCCAGCTTCAGGCGGTGCTGCATCCACTGCGGCGACGGGCGAATCGTAATGCCCTTGATCAGCGCCGCCGTGAATCGCGGATTCAGTTCCGGCTCCCGAATGTCGATCCGCGCCTGCCCCTCGATGCTCGGCCCGTCGGCCTGCACATCCAGTGACGGCATGCGCAGCGCGGCCCCGGTCAATGCCGCGACTTCCCGCGCCACCCCGATAATGCTGAAGCAGCGCGCCATATTCGGCAGAATATCAATATCGATCACCGCATCCCCAAGCACATCTTGCAGCGGGGTGCCCGGCGCAAAATGCCCATACGAGGCCCATTCCAGCAGCAGAATCCCCTCGTGGCTGTCCGAAATGCCGAGTTCCATTTCCGAACACACCATGCTGCGATTCGGCACGCCGCGCAATTTGCGCTCCTTGAGGATCATCCGCTGCACGCCGTCGCCGTGCCCGTCGATCACTTCCGCGCCCTCGTGCGCGAAGGGAGCCAGCAGCGGCGGGTCCAGCGGCCCTTTGCCCTTGAACTCGTACAGATTCGGCGCACCCGTGACGCACTGCTCCAGTTCGCTGCCGCCGTAATCGACCATCGCCAGCACCAGCCGGTCCGCGTCGGGATGCGCTTTGACTTCCCGAATCGCGCCCAGCACGAGTTTTTCGCGGTCCCACACGAGATGTTTGGACAGCGCTTGATTCACGCCTTCCGGCGGCTGTCCCTGTGGAATACCGATGTATTCAATGCCGTTAACTTCCAACCCAGCCAACGTCAAACGTTCGGCCAGTTCTTCAATCGAAATCGTCAGATCGACGTAATCCTTCAGCCAGGAAATCGGAACCTTCATTTGTTGCCCTGCTCCTCTGCGCAAACTTGATACTGGTTGTTCTGTTCTACCAGCCGGAACCCTCGTCTAGCGAGAGCCTCCCCGACCCATCTTACATAATCCGGCACGCCCTCCCCGGTCAGCATCTCCCGGATGTCCGGCGGCGTTTCAATCGAAAAAGCATCGTTTAAGGTCGTAAACAAGAAATCCACCGAATCGAACGGTGCCCAATTGGATCGTTTCACCATCTCGCGGAACACATCCAGCACGGTGACTTGAAAATTTGCTTGCAGCCAGCCGTCCAATATAAACCAATCCATTTTCGGGAATCGGCGCTGGCGCGTTTTGCCTAAGGCCGGCCCAAGAAAATGATTCCCCCCAGACTGCGGGTTTGACTCCGCTTCACTGAGGGAAGGGGCAAGGGGGGATGGGGTAAAGGTGCAGCCTAACCAGTGGGGAACCACGTCGGTGCTCATCCCATCCGCCCGGCCATAATATACGCGCTGCATATACGTGTTATGCACATACCCGGCCAGTGCTTCGCCAATCAACCGCGCATCCAACGCCGGACACGCCGCCGACGAGTACACCAGCGACTTATCTTCCCCGGCGGTGCTTGTATACAGGTGTGTCAGTTCATGCACCAGCGAATCATACAGATACGCTCCATAGTCCCGGTAGCCCAGCGTTTTTTCCAGGTAATCACTGTTGTGTGGCGCATAACACACCAGCCCATTCACCATCATTTCGCCGGTAGCAAAACTTTTACCGTTCGCCAACCGTTCAAAATCATCCGGCGCTTGCAGCACCAGGCTATTAATCTCATGCGTCCGGTTATAAATGCCCAGGTTCGTTTCCAGATACCGCAGATACCCATCCACAAACGCGAACAGGTCCGCCGCCTCAACCGGAATCGTCTTTCCCGCCTGCACCAGCAAATTCAGGGTGAGGGTGGTGCCGTCGCCCCGCTGGTACTGGTGCGTGAACGGCTGTTGATCCGCCGCACAGTACACAAAAAAGTTAGACTGTTTGACGGGCACATTCTCCCTGGTGTTCCAGTTGGAATAAACGGTGAACCCTGGCGGCAGATGATCGATCTGCACAACAAACCGCGCGCCATTTTCCCACCCCACCGGGTACGGCAGCGCCCCCGACGCGACGAAAATTTCCCGCTCATTCATAAACGGATAGACAAAATCGCGCTGTTTATCCGCCCCCACACAGTCCCGGTACACCGTTTTGAGATCGTACTGCACCTGTCCGGCATCCTGCCGCAGCCCGATCACCTCAACGCCATTTTCTACGTCGCGCGCTTCCAGCAGCAGTTCCGCCGGTGCCGGGCACGTCACATGGATGATCCCCGTCCGGTAATCCTGCATATCCAGCCGGATACAGCGCGCCTCGCTCACTCGTCGATCAGTCCTTCCGCTTTCACCTGCTGGTAAGCGCTCTCAATCGCCTGCCGGAGTTCATCCTCCAGACCATAATACGCCGCGACTTGCAGCGCGCACGTCAGCACCTGCCGGATTTCCTTCGCCAAATGTGCCCGGTCCGGCTCGCCGTATTTTTCGCATTTGACCCCTGAACCCGCGAAGTGATTGACCTCGCGGGCCACTTCGCCGCACTCTTCCAGCAGCCGCGTCATGATCTGAAACGGATCGTTACCATCGGGAAAGCGGTTGTTCAGCCCGCGCGTGATGCCCTGCAACTGCGCGAACAGGTCCACCTTACGCCGCCGTGACCAGAATCGGATCGCCCTTCGTCACCACCAGCGTATGTTCATACTGCGCCGCAATCGCATGATCGACGGTTTTCAGTGTCCAGCCATCTTTCGCCGTGAAGATATGCCCGCGTCCCGGCGTCAGGAAGGGTTCAATCGTGAACACCAGCCCTTCGGTGAAGCGTTCCTTGTCGCGCTTGTTATAAAAGTTGTGGATCGACGGCTTCTCGTGGATATGCCGCCCCACGCCGTGCCCGCCCAGTTCGGGGATGATATGGTAGCCGCCTTCGCGCGCAATGTTTTCGACCACCCGCCCCACCTGGCTGATCAGCCGTCCCGCTCGCACCGTTTTGATCGCCTCGTCCAGCGCACGCCGCGTGAACTGGCACAGCCGCTCATAGTCTTCCGTCACCGGCGGCACAACCATACTCGCGCCCGTGTCGGCCCAAAAGCCTTCGAGTTCCGCCGACACATCCACGTTGATGATGTCCCCCGCCTGAATCACGCGTTCGCCGGGGATGCCGTGCGCCACTTCATCATTCAGGCTGATGCAGGTATGCCCCGGAAATTTGTACGCCAGAATTGGCGCAGATCGGGCGCTGTGTTTTTTCAGAAATTCCGCCCCAATCGCGTCCAGTGCGCCCGTTGTCATCCCCGGTTCCACATGCGCCAGCATATGTTGCAGCGCCTGCCCGCAAATCTGACCGATCCGCAGCAGGTTCTGGAGATCGTTATCATTATCGACTGTCATAAAAATACTCCTTTATACTATGCGAGGGCTGGGGCACTACTGGCTGGCTCGTTCCAATACCCGGCGTGTCAAAACCCGCGCCATCTCACTTCGATATTCCCGGCTCCCCCAATGATCATCGGGCGGATCCAGGATCAGTTTATCCAGCGCGGCGTCGATGCTCCCCGTTTCGTCAAAGGTCCGCGCCGCGTCCGGCTGTGGGATCGGCGTTTTTGCCACGCCGCACAGCGCCAGCGTCGTATAATGCGCCACCGGAGCCTGCGCCTTTTCGATGCACGCCACCGCCCCGACTATCGGCGCATCGGCGGGGGTGCGCGCCACTTTTTCAGTCGCCACCTTGACCGCCTGCGATCCCCGCTGGATGCGGACATGCGCCACCAGATAGCGCGACACATCTACCGGAATCGTCAACCAGGCCGGCATCGTCAGGTGGACATTCAAATCCACCCGCTTGATCACCACCCCCAGCGCCAGCAGCAGCGCATTCGTCATCGATTGCGGCTCGCGCTCCACCAGCAAATCGCCCAACGTCATCGTATTCCGCAACGTTTCGGGCCAATCCTCAGCTAAGATCGCCGCCAGCGCCGCCAGCCGGGGATGCCCCACGCCGCGTTCCATGCACGCCTGCCGCACCTGTTCCAGCGTCAGCATGCTGCCCAGTCGCAGCGAATTATCGCTGTCCCGCACATAACCCAATCCCAGTTTGCTCAAATCCACGCCCGCCTGCACATCCGGGCTGCTGCTCCGTTGCAGCGCCGCCCCGCCATACAGCGGATATGTCCCCGGCTGTGCCAGCGCCGAAATTGCTTCTTCAAACGTTGCGGGCGTATGAATCGTTTTGAGGTTCAATAACATTTTTCGTTTCCCCTGCAAACTAGCTTTTACGATACAGCGCTAGCTTAACATTCATCGCCCGCGAATACCAATCAACTTTTTTCCCACGCCCGCCTGTCTCCCGCGCAAAATCAACGATGGGCGGTTCGTAGGGGCGCGGCTTGCTGCGCCCCGTTCTTTTCTAGAACTGCTCCAAAAACCGCAGATCGTTCTGCCAGAAATACCGGATGTCGGGAATCCCGTGCTTCAGAATTGTCATGCGCTCCGGCCCCATCCCGAACGCGAAGCCGCTCCATTCCGCCGGATCATAACCGCCGTTTTGCAGCACCACCGGATGCACCATCCCGCACCCCGCGATCTCCAGCCAGCCCGTGTATTTGCACATCTGGCAGCCGCTGCCGCCGCACAACACACATTCCACGTCTACTTCCATGCTCGGCTCGGTGAAGGGGAAATACGACCCGCGAAACCGGACGCGCTGTTCCGGTCCGAACAACCGCCGCGCGAACTCGGTAATCGTGCCCTTCAGGTCCGTCAGCCGGATATTCCGCCCCACTGCCAACCCTTCCACCTGGTTGAACTGGATGTCGCGCCGCACCGATACCTGCTCGTAGCGGTAGCACATCCCCGGCAGAATCACGCGGATCGGCTGCGTGCCGTTGTCGCCGTATTCGTGCATCGCCCGAATCTGTCCGGGGCTGGTATGCGTCCGCAGGATCACGCCGGGCGTCGTCGTGTGGAACGTGTCCCACATATCGCGCGCGGGATGGTACGGCGGAATGTTCAGCAGCGTGAAGTTCGTCTCGTCGTCTTCCACGTCCCGGCTGCGGTACACCTGGAAGCCCATTTCCGCCCAGATGTCGTAAATTTCGCGCAGCGTTTGCGTCGTGGGATGCAGCCCGCCCGTCGGAACCTGTCGCCCCGGCAGCGTCACATCAACCTCACCCTCTTCCAGCGTTTTTGCCAGTTCGTGCTGCCGGATCATTTCTTCCCGTTCAGCAAAAGCGGCGAGCAGTTCCTCTTTGATCGTGTTGATGCGCTTGCCAAACTCCGCGCGTTCCTCTTTGGGAAGCTGTCCCATCGTCCGCAGCGCCAACGTGACCGCGCCCTTTTTACCCAGATACTGGCGCTCCCAGTCCTGCAATGCCTCGCTGTCCGTGATCCCGCCCAGTTCGGCCAACGCCTGCTGATGAATACTGCCGAGTTCGTCTGCCATACCTGCTCCTTCGCTGAATAATTTTCCCACATTGCCCACCCCCTCTCCCCTTTCTCCGCGTGCGAGGAAAGGGATAGGGGTTTTAAAACAAAAAATCCCGTCGCCTATGCAGGGACGAGATTCAGTCTCGCGGTACCACCCTGTTTGGCCGACCGACAAGATCGACCCACTCAATGCCCACATCAACTGTTGAGATGGGCTGCCCGTGTAACGCGGGGCGCGCGGAGCAGACTACTGGCCCGATTTTTTAGGGCGTTCCCCTGTCGGCTCAGGAGCGAACTTCAGCGCACACCCATCTCATCCCGGCTCTCAGTCGTTGGCCGGAATTCCCTGTGAGCGGCGGACGCGCCTACTTTTCTCCGTCATCGCCTTTATGTTGCAGAATCCTATCAAACGCCCTGCCGCCTGTCAACCTCGTTTTTCACAATACTCAAACCCGGCGCATGTGTTTATAATCCCCCACCATGAAACGCTCAGCCCAAATCACCCTGATCTTCCTTTTCCTATCGTTCGCCGCCACCGGAATCGTCAGCCGCGTTGTTTTTGAACGCCTGCCGCATCTCGAAGACGAATTCGCCTACCAGTATCAGGCCCGCCTCTTTGCGCACGGCGACGTATCCACCGAACTCATCCGCCCCATTCGCGCCTACTGGCAGCCGTTTTTGATCACCTATGACAGCGACGGCGACAAAATATCGGATATTCGCTTCGGCAAATATACCCCCGGTTGGCCGCTGATTATGGCTGTTGGGGAACTTCTGAACCAATCCTGGATCGTCAACGGCTGGTTGGCGATGCTCACCGTCGCGGTGGTCTACCGCCTGGGCCGCGAAATTTACAATCCCCCCACCGGAGCCGTCGCCGCCCTGCTCACCGCGACCAGTCCCGCCGCGCTGCTGCTCAACGGGACGATGATGGGCCACAGCGCGTCCCTGTTTTTCGCCACCCTGTTTATGTATGCCCTCTGGCGCGTGGAAAAATTCCCCCGCCGCGCCCTGATCTGGGGCCTCGTCGCGGGGAGTTCTCTCGGTCTGCTCGTCATCACCCGCCCGCTGACCGCCGTTGCAGTTGCCGCGCCCTTTGTGCTCTACAGCCTGATCCGTGTGATCGCCGCCTTTATTTCGCGCCGCACCCAATCACCCCACCTGCGCTCCGGCTTCCGCACCCTGACTCCCCTGCTGGTCCTCGCCGTGATCACGATCCTGATCGGCCTGCTCTGGCCCGCCTTCAATTACAGTGTCGTCCGTCATCAGGACGAATCCTTCCCCCATTTCCTGACCCGTTTTCTCGAACGCGAAAAAGACACCGATCTCTACCGCTACATTTGGGATTATGATCGCGTCGGTTTTGGCCTCGGTTATGGGCGCAATGCCAAAACCGGGCATACCGTCGAACTCGGCTGGAAGCACAGCAAAAGTGATCTCACCTGCGCCGCCCGCGATCTCTACGGCTGGGCCAAGCCCGCCGACTCCGGCCTGAATGCCGAAGTGCAGCAAAAAGCGTCGGATGCCTGTCTGCGCAAACCATACGGACACGGTTATAGCTGGCTGCTGCTCCCCGCCGGATTCCTGCTGCTGGTCTACCGCCGCTGGACATGGTTGTTTGCATTAGTGCCGATCTGCGTCGTGGGCGTGTATATCGCCTACTGGATCGGCGGCGATCTTTACAGCGCCCGCTACATCTACGAAGCCCTGACCGCCGTGACTATCCTCAGCGCCGCCGGACTCGTCGCCCTGGCCCGCGCCCTGGATTTCGGCATTCTCTATCTGACTTCGGGTCGAAAAGTCCCCCTCTCTAGCTTGGCTGGAGAGGGGGATTTAGGGGGTGAGGTTCATCGCTGGCCCTCCCTGCTCCTCTACACCCTGCTCGCCGCCGGGACAATCTACTCCCTCCCCCTCTACAGTCCGCGCCGCATTCTGCCCCTCAAAGGTTATGGCCGCATCAGCCAGGGCCAGATCGATCAGGTCGAAACCATGCGCCGCGAGCCGGGCAAACCGTTGGCGATCATTGCGTGGGGCAAAAACCACTGGCGCGACACCGGCCCCCTGATGGCCCTCACCGATCCGTATCTCGACCATGACATCATTCTCGCCCGCGAACCCGACTGGAATCAGGCCAATCTCGACCAAATCCGCGCCGATTTAGCCGGGCACGAAATCATCTATTTTATGCACGGCGCGTTTATGTACGATCTGCCCGCCGACCTGTACACGCAGGACGGCTATCACTTCTTTTTCTACGACAATGAAGCGAACGAAGCGCCTCACATCCACATCGGCTCACCGGCAGGTCAGGCCAAATTCTGGCTGGACCCCGTGGAGCTGGAATGGAACAACGGCTTCACCGAGGTCCACCTGAACGACATTCTGGACATCATCACGGCGCAGCGAACCGCTTTTCTCACCGCCTGGAACACCAAATTCTCCCCGACCGATCCCTACCTCCCCGCGCCTGTTTTTCTCCCCTTCCTGCTTGCGGGAAGGGGTCGGGGGTAGGGTTCGCCTTGCTGCGCCCGCTTTTCTCCCCTTTCTCCGCGCGCGGGGAAAGGGGTCGGGGGATAGGGGTTTCACTCCACAATCGCATACACAAACCGGCACGGCTGCTTCCCCAGACTGTTCAGCGCCGACGACGCCACGCGTTTTGTCACCAGCTTTTGCCCCAGCGCGATCTGATAATGAAACCGGAAATGCCCCGCGCAGCAGTAACAATACGTGAGCGACACCGGCGCTTGCAGGTCCAGCCCCTGGAACACCGGACACGGGCAGTCAAGCCCGCCCTCGTCACCAATCCCCGCTGTGATCGTGCCATCCTCGTTCAGCACCGGATTGCCCATATACGTAATCTGCCCCAGCGCCGCGATTTTCTCGCTCAGCGAACGCCCCGCGTATTCTTTCGCCAGCTTTTGCACTGCTTTTAAACGCCACCCGCCTTTGGAACAGGCGCACGCATCCCGCACCGCGTGACACGTTTCTTCATCCAGCAGCTTTTCCATTTGCGAGATCGCCTGCACAAAAAAAGCCGCCCGTTTCTTTTTGTTATCCTTATCACGGACCGTGCCATCAACAATCTGTGCCGCGATGCCCTCATCAATATCCAGATCAATCAGTGCCTGTTGGAGTCGTTCGATTGCAGCCATACGCTCTCCTCGAATACCAGAACGCGCGTTCTGCGCACGTATTCTACACCTCATCCCCACTTTTCCCAAGAAACCCATGAACCCACATCTTCTGGATCGCCGCTCACCGGCTCCTCCTTTCTCTACGCCAGTGATACCGTTGGCGAACGGACAGATTGAATGGCTGTCCGTTGTAGGGGCAGGTTTGCAAACCTGCCCAATTGGTGTCAACTTGCTGCGCCCAACTTCCCCCTCTTCCAACTCGGTTGGAGAGGGGGACCGAGGGCATACGCATTAAGCTAAGGCATTTCTCGCGTGTGGTCAGCCTACTGTACGCCTACCCCCCGGCTCGTTGCGCCGCCGAAGGACTGCCTACCAGTCCCTCTCTGCGCCAGCGGGGAGGGATTTAGGGAGGGGTTCACTCACCGGAAAACGCTTAACTTAATGCCTATGGGACCGAGGGGGTGAGGTTCGTCGGGCACTTCACGACTTGCCCCACACTTTCCGCTGCCCCTCCTTTCTCCGCGCGCGGGGAAAGGAGGTCGGGAGGATAGGGGTACCCGTTTGTAATACCCTCATGACTCACCATCGAAGTTAGTCACTCAAGTTAGCCATTCAATGGGGATGACAGCATCGAACATTCGTGCTACCCTGTATACAAGCACCATCGCCCTTTACCAACCGAACGACTTCTACTTTTCCGGCCCAAGATCGACAAGCGCCGCCCGAACTCACGACGCGAAATCGGTTTTCGCGTCACGAAAATGACAAAAAACCGACTTTCTGCCAGGATCTTTAACCGTCCCCGAGTGGTTCGCCCCACAAACCGACCCCAAAGGGGAGCCAACGGGGGGGAGGGGGTATAAATCAGGGCGTAAATCCAAAATAGTTCAGCAGTTCGAGAATCGCGCCTTCATAGGCTTTCGCATTCTCGCGTTCCACCACAATCGCATTCGAGCGCAAAAAACGCCGCAGCGTTTCATCTTCAGAATCGCCGTCGTTATATACAAATCCATTGTGCCAGATCGGAATCGTCCGTGTGCCCGCGTCCATCGCCCACGCGATCTCCTGCTGCACATAGTCCGATTCGAGCGTCCTCGGCCCGATCAGACAGATAAAATGCTGCCGTGATGCCACCTCATTCCGCAGCCGGTCTTCCCATTCGTCGCCCGGATTCAAGTCCTTCAAATCCAGAAACGGATCGAGTCCCACCGCTTTCAGCCGGGCCAGCAGCAGCAGCGCGAAGGCACTGCTTTCGGCGCGGCTGTACGAGATAAAAATCGATGCCGGACTCGCCTGTTCGAGCAGCGCGAACGCTTTCGGTGTCAGCGTATACAGATTCCCATACTGCTCTTGTGCCACCACATCCAGATACTCGAACGACACCAGCAGCCCGACATACGGAATCTGATCGTCCCATTTTTCCAGCAGTTTCGGGAAATCCCTCCCCGCCGTATACGACCAATCGCCGCCGCGCACCGAGCGGTTCACCCGTATTTCCGGCGACCACATCCCGTTTGCGGCTCCAAACGCCAAATCTTTGACAAACGCCCGAATCCGTGCCATCGCATCGCTGGGAATTGCTTCTTCCATCGGATTGTACATATTTGGCCTCTCCCCTTACGGCGTATACCCAAAATGATTCAACAGCCGGAGCACCGCGTTATTGTACTCTTCCACATCCTCGCGCCGCACCTGGATCGCGTTGATCTGCAAAAAGTCGCCCAACTCAGGATACTGCTTCCGATCCTCGCTCAACAGCGTATCGTTATAGCCGTTGTGCCACATCGGGATAATCTTCACGCCCGCCTGTTCCGCCCACGAAATCTCCTGCCGCACATACTGCGATTGCAGCGTTATCGGGCTGATCAGGCAGACAAAATAGGGTCGGCGGCGCACTTCCTGCTCCAACCGTTCGCGCCATTCCTCGCCCGGTTCGATATTCTGCATATCCAAAAACGGATCAAGTCCCACCGCTTTCAGCCGCGCCACCAGCAGCAGCGCGAACAGGCTGCTTTCGCTCCGGCGATACGAGATAAAAATAGAGGCCGCAGAGGGTTGTTCCAGCAATTCGAAGGCTTTATTCGTCAGCCGGAATCCATCTTCGCTGATCGAGACGACATACCCAAACACCAGCAGAAAGCTGACACGTGGATACACATGCTGCCACTTCTGCTCCATCGAATCGAAGCTGCCCGGCCCAATCGTGACCCACTCTTCATCCCGGCTCGCCCCGTACCGCGCCACGATAAATTCAGTAGACCAGTCTTTGACCAACGCGCCATACGCCAGGTCCCGCACAAACGCTCGAATCTGCGCCACCGGATCAGTCGGAATCGGTTCCAATCGAGGATCGTACATGCTTTCCCCCTGGAAATCTGATGATTGTGTACCGTTCAGATGATACAGGATCATCCATTTCTATCGCCAGTGGGCACGCATCCTCATAACTCTTCCGGCGGCTGTTCATCCGATGCGATCATCGTTTCCAGCTTTTGGACCTCGCGCCCCTTCGCCACCATAAAATGATCGAAATCCCGCACGACATACGTGTTCGGGAAATACTGCCGCGCCTCCCGCACAACATCCCGTTCCCGGTACCGCCGCGAAACATGCGTCAGCAGCAGCGTTCCGACCCCATGTTCCGCCGCGAACCGTGCCGCCTTCCCCGCCGTCATATGCCCGAAAGCCTGCGCCATTTCCGCGTCTTGGTCCAGATATGTCGCTTCGCTCACCAGCGCGTGCGCGTTGGTCGCCACCCGTTCCAGCCCATCCAATTCCCCAATATCGCCCGTCACAACCATCCGCGCCCCCGGCATATCCGGCCCCAATACCTCGTCCGGCTGAATCATACGCCCATCCGCCAGACGGATCGCTTCGCCGCGCACCAGCCGCGCGCGTTCCGGTCCCGCTGGCACACCGAGCGCTTCCGCTTTTTCGACCACAAAAGGCCGCCGCGATTTTTCCTGAAACACGAACCCATAGTTATCTTTGCCGCGATGCACCACCGGAAACGCCGCCACTGAATAATCGGCATCTTCCATCAATATGCCCGGTTTGAGATCAATCAGGTGAATCGGCATCGGAGACTGCGCCCCGCGCAGCACCACGCTGTAGATCAAATCCTGCACGCGGTCCAGCGTCCACGCCCCGCCCCATATCTCCAGCGCCTCGATGCTTTCCCACCGCACAAAGGTAGACATCAGCCCGCCCAGCCCCAGAATATGATCCAGGTGCCCGTGCGTCAGCAGCACGCGGTTCAGCCGCTTAAACCCGATCCCGCTTTTTAAGATTTGCCGCTGCGTGCCCTCCCCGCAGTCAATCAGATAGCGGTGATCCTTGACCATCACCACCTGGGCCGACAATCCACGATGTACCGACGGCGCGCTGGCCGACGTACCAAGAAACACAATTTCAAACATGCAACCAACCCTGTTCTGGACCTCCTTTCCCCGCGTGCGGAAAAAGGAAGCTGGGAGGATAAATTTTCTACTGACCGACGATCACGTGCAGCCCCTCGATGTCTATCGCGCGGTCCACAAACGCCTTGACCACATTCATATTCGTGCGCAGATGATCAGTAATCGCATGGGTTGAAAACCGGCTTTCGCCCTCGGCCAGCGCCAGCGGCACGATCAACTGATCCGCCAGACGTTCGTCTACCGCCGCGCCCGACCCATGAAAATCGAGCAGCGCCGTAACCGCCTGCTCCGCCACCACTTCGGAAGGCATCCCCTTCCGCCCCAACACGCCAAACCCGCCGCGCCCATTGTTATATTCTGCCGCCAAAAAGATTCCCGCCCCCGTGCTGACACTTTTCGTGCGCATCGGGCGAATATCCAGCGGCGCATCCACCGCTTCCAGCAAATTGATCGCCCGGTTGGCGATCCGCTGCGGAATGTTCGACGGCAGATTACACCCTATCGCGCTGCCCACGATCCGCTCAATCGGTCCGCGTTTAACCATCTGCTGTCCGTTGAGCTTGGCCCGCCCCGCAATCGACGCCACCAGAATCCCGCCGCCCTCCGGCACCCAGCCGTAGGTTTCCATAAACACCTGGACATCCGCGCCCAGGCTGAGCAGCATCGGCACAAACACATCCCGAATATAATGCCCCGACGGGCTGTTAGGCACATGCGTCCCGCCGTGAATCCGCACTTCTGATGCGCCATTCGCCAGCGCCAGCGGCAGCAGCACGGTTTGCAGCACCAGCGTCGTTGCACCCGCCGTGCCCACCAGCCACTCATAGCTTCCGGGCTGAACCGCGCCGCCCGGCTCGAATGTCACTTTTTCCGATCCCGGCTGCGCTCCGCTGACTTTCGCCCCGCAGATTTCAGCCGCTGCCTGAATCGCCGTCACGTGTTGGTGCCGCAGCCCCGCCGGGTTGCGCCCGGCTCGAATATTCTTGATGCAAATCGGCACGCCCAGCACGCAGCTTAACGTCAATGCGGTGCGAACGATCTGCCCGCCCCCTTCGCCCTGTCCACCATCCAAAGTGAGCATCGTATCACCTGTACGGTTATTTTGTGATTACTGCACCAACGCGCTCAGCGGCGTCTCCAGCCAGATCGATCCCAGCCATAACAAATTCCCGCGCACGCGTCCGTTAGCTTCCCGATCCAGCACATTTAACGGCTGGCTCCCATTCACGCCCAATGTCAGCCCATATTCCCCTTTTTCCACGTTATGATACGGTGGAATAAACAACACCTGGGCAAACACATCTCGTTTCTGCAACTCATCGGCCTTGACATTAATCCCGTTATTCTGCGGATTCAGCCCCAGGTCCGTCGCGGGCACATTCTCCCCGGACTCGGGATGTTTATGGTAGCGCCGAATATCCGCGTAAAATTGCAGATTCTCTGGCAGCGGACCATCCACCCGCCAGTAGCTCACCAGCACCACCGGATTCCCATCGTCGCCGGGCAAACGTCCCCCGCCGAGTTGGTATCCCGCGAAGCTCAGATTGCCCTCAAACGTCACCGGGACACTGGCAGTATCAATTTTGCCATTTTCATTCGGCAGAAAAAGCACCTGCACCGCGCTCCACACCGATCCATTTGCATCCGCGATGCGTTCGGCCACATCAACCGTGATCACCGTGCCGTCCGGCACCCCTTCGACGTGGACCACCTCGCCATCCCGCATCCAATCCGCCAGTTCAGGCCGCATCCCCGCCGCGTCAAACAGCACGTTCGGCGGCAGCACGCCATCCTCAGCCACCTGCCCCGCCAGTTCAGGCCGCTGGGCCAACCGGCGTTGGATCACCTCTTCATCCGGCAGCCCGGCGAATACGAAGCGCATCTTTTCGCCCGCGTTGATAAACACCAACCCGCTTCGGCAGTCTGAATGTCGGATAGCCAGATTGTCGCGATGCATCATCAAATCGACCAGTTCATCATCCCCCAGGAGCTTATCCGCTGGGATGCTGCACATCGACACCGGCAGTCCATCCGCCGAGCGATCCAGATACTGCGCCAGATAACCAAGCTGCGCATGGTAGGCGGCAGTCACTGCCGAATCGGTGCGCCACGCCTCAAATAAATGATTGCGTACCGTGACCATATTCGCGATGCCAATCGCCACCAGCCCCACCACAACCATCTGCCATGCATACTGCCAACCCCGCCCGTGCAGCGCCTGCCCGATGCTGATCGCGCCTTGTGCCGCCAGCATCCCCACCGCTGGCAGCGCCACCAGATTCGCGCTGAAGGTCGTGTCCGTCTGCACCCAGGCATCCGTCAGCACCCCCACCGTCAGCAGCGCCAGCAGCAAAAAATAACGCGGGTCGCGCCACCGCCGCCCCGCATCAATCAGCCCGATCACGAACAAGGCCGCCACCACCGGCCCCAGCAGTGGATGTTCCGGCAGATTCCGCGCCGGATTTGCATCCCCCTGGATAAACAACCCGCCAACCGCCTGCGCGAGTCCTTCCAGCCCTTCCCCCACGCTCTGAGGCCGCTCGCTCCACAGGATATACGGTTCGCTGGCTTCCGGCTCGCGCGCCGTCGAAATCAGGTATGGCAGCGCGGCCACTGTCGCCAGAACTGCCACAAAAACCAGGGCATTCCACATCCGGCGTGATACCGGCTGGTGCGTCAGCATCAGATGCGCGAACAGCAGCACCGCCACCGGCCCCAGTACCAACAGCGAATAATGCAGATACCCGCCGATGCCCAGCAGCAGCGCCAGCAGCACGAATGGCAGCGTGTCCGGCACGCGGAAATACACCTCCTGCCGCAGATTAAACGCGATGACCAGCGTCAGCAGGGTCAGCATCACCAGCAGCGGCACCATTGACTCGGCGGTCACGGTGCGCGCTAACCAGATCGTGCGCATATTCACCGCCAGCAGCGCCAGTGCGATCAGCGCCAGCCGCACATCGAATACCCGCCGCGCCAGCCGGTACACCAGCGCCAGCGTGATCAGGCCGCACCAGACCGGCAGCATCCGGTAGCCAAGCAGCCCATCCCCCACCATCCGCGTGCTCAACGCATTAAAGATGGAAAACATCGCGGCGCGGCCACCGTCCTCCACGGGATAATAAACCCGTACATCCCCATCCCGCACGTTTTCGCTCATCCGCAGCGCGGCGATCTCATCATCCGTAAAACCGGGCGGCAGCCGTGTCAAATCCCAGACACGCAGCAGCGCGGCCAACAACAATAACAAAGTGACCACCCAAATCTCTAGTTTTTTATTCAAAGCCGAACTCCCCTGTGTAAGTTGGGGCTATTTTAGCATGCAATCAATCAGCCCAATAAATGCGCATCGCGTCCGCGTGTTCTCGCTCATGTCCGGCCATATCCTTCACCATCACGGCTATCGTTCCAATCGCGCCCCAGGGAAAGACAAACCGCTCCTCCACTTGTTCCGGCGGCCAGTTCTGCACAGCCGCTTTCAACCGCTCTCGCACCGCCTGCCACTCGGCCACAATCTGCTCATACGGCTGTTCACGCCGCTTCTGATACGCCTGCGCGTTGAACTCATCATCCGTCGCATAGCCAGTTAACCGATACGCTTCCCCCGCGCGAAAAGCATCAATCGACTTCATCACTTCCAGTTCCCAGTCGGTCATATGCCCCAGCAGGTCTTTAACCGTCCACCCGGAATCCGCATAAACCACCGTTTCCGGCTGAACGCGCTTCAGTACCGCCAGCGTCTCCGCCCGTGCGTTTTCCAACCGGGTGATCAAGTGCGCTTTCTCTTTTTCGATGTCCATCGTCAGTCACACTCCAGCGCCGGTTCGACCATCGTTGCCTCTTCACTCTGCGGATCGCGCGGCGGAATGTACACATCCCCTTTATATTTCGCCATCGTCGAAAGCTGCACATACGCAGGCCGCGACTCCCACGGATCGTCGTTGTTGTTCTGGTAGCCCGCCAGATTCACCGCCCACCAGTATTCCTCGTTGGCTTCCGTCCATTGAATATCCGCCAGGTAGATCGTCACCATCAGCCCGACCCAGGGCCGCCAGTATTCCGCCGCGTACTGGTACGCCCCCACCAGGTACTTCGCCTGATCCGCTTCGCTCACGGCATGCCACGCATACGATGTATCCTGGCGTGGATCAATCGTCCAGCCCACTTCCAGCAGCGCGACCTGTTTCGCCGCGTCGCCCTCTTCCACCATAATCCCGCGCATATCTTCCACATGGCGGAAGCTCATCCAGCGGTTGCCATATTCTTTTTCGGCCTCGTCCGGCGACATCTCCGGCGGCGCTTTATACCCCGGCGCGTTCAACCCCAGCACATCGAACCAGGGAGCCGCGCCCGCGTCGTACATCTGCCGCAGATACTCCATATCCGGGATCGCGTTCGGCAGTTGCGTCCCGGTGGGAGCCAGCCCCGCCGAAATAATAATCGCATCCGGATCAGCCGCCCGAATCGCCGCGCTGCATGCGCTCAACAGTTTGACATAGCCTGCCGCGTTCGGCGGACGGTTCGCCCATTCGCGGTCCAGGTTCGGTTCATTCCACACCTGATACGCCGCGATCCGTCCCTGGTAGCGCTCCGCCACCGCCCCGCAGTAGTCGCCCCATGCCGCCACATCAACCGGCGGCTGGGTTGCATCCTCGCTGGCGGGTACAATCGCCCAGTCCGGCGGACCATCCAGCCGCGCCACGACTTCCGGCCCGCGACATTCCGCCTGGTCCACCACAGCATCCGCGTGATCCCAATGCCATTCGCCTTGCAGCGGCTCAATATCGGCCCAGGCAAACCGCTGCTTGACATAATCAAACTGCATCAGGCGTATCATATCCAGATCAAAGGGCCGTGTCGCCTCGTTCCACCACAAAAACGCATGGATGCCATACGCCAGCGACTCGAACGGCGTTTCCACCACCGCATCAGGAGCCAGCTCGCGCGGAATCGGTACGGTAGCCGTCGCGTCCCTTGCCCCCGGCGCATCCTCACCCCGCAGCACCAGCCAGATTCCCAGCACCATCATGCCGGTCAGACCCAGGATCAAGGTGATCAAGGTGGCTTTCGTGCGGTTTTGTTTGATCCAGGTCATGCCTAAGTCCTACTCCTTCACCGCGCTCAACACCATGCGCGTAAATCCATAAAACACGGGGTCTGTCGGCCATTGAGCGCGCAGGTTTTCCCGGTATCGTTCAATGAATGTCTCGTGCAAATCGTCCGGCAGTCGATCCAGGTACCGCACCAACCCGGTCCCTTTCATCCATTCCACCAGCGCATCGATTCCCAGTACCAGCGGATACACCTTCTCCGCCGCTTCAATCGCGCTGGCCCTGCTTATATACAACAGTTCTGCGTAATCGACCAGGGGCAAAACCGGCGTATGCCACCGCCAATTCCCTAATGCCGCGCGAAACGGCGCTTCCGATGCCGTTTCCGCCGCCAATAAATGCACCGGGTGCCGGTGGTTAGATGGAAACTGCGCCACCAGTTGCCCCCCGGCCGCCACCAGCCCCATCAGCCGGGGTATCAGGTGGTGGTGATCCACCACCCATTGCAGCGCCGAATGCGAAAACACCAGGTCCCATTCGCCGCTCACGTCCTCAATCGCCTGCTGCTCAAAACGCAGTCCGGGCCGCGCATGGGTTTGAGCGCGTTCCAGCATCTCCGCCGACGTATCCACCCCCAGCACCGTACAGCCCGGTAATCGATCCGCCAACTGTGCCGTTAGCTCGCCTGTCCCGCACCCCAGATCGATCACGCGCAGCCCTTCCCGCCACCGGACCATCGCCACCGTATCCGTAAAAGGTGCCGCGCGCTGCGTTTGAAACTGCTGGTATTGATCGGGATTCCAGGGCATAGGCTTGCGGTCCTTTTAGGGTTGAGTTGACCAGGCCGGAAATGCGACCTCGCGCAGATCGCCGGTAGGCACTTCACGTAAATCGCTGCCATCACTGCGCATAATATAGATCACGGTTTGATCCCGGCCATCGACGGTTTGAACCGCCCCAAACACGATCCATGCACTGTCCGGCGACCAACTGGCGAAACTCCCTTGCAAGCGGATTTCCTCGGTAAGGCGTTGTAAATCCGTGCCATCAGGCCGGATGCGATAAATGCAGGACTCGTGAGTATCCTCAAACTGCCCCACAAACGCGATCCATTCGCCGTCCGGCGACCACACCGGGTAAGTTCCCAGTCCGGGCAATCGTTGAATAGTGTTATCCTGGATATTGATCATGCTCAGGCCATCGTAGGCTTCGTTCCCGCTGATCACAAGGTACTGGCTGTCCGGCGACCAGTTCATACACGGTTGACCATACACGCAAAAGGCCAGGACCGGGTTATCATAAGCATCAATGCCATCCTCGCGGCTGAAGTCTTGCATATCGGCCCCATCGGAGCGCATGCGCCCAAAGACCCAAAAATCGTCACCGCGTTTGCTGCGGGGTTTCAGGTAGGCGATCCACTCCCCATCCGGCGACCAGTGGGGAAAGCCCGCGCCGCTGTCGCCGCTGATCACATGACTTTCACTGCCATCCCGCCGCACCACGCATAAGCCTTCCGTACAGGTATACGCGATCCACTCGCCATCCGGCGACCACGATGGGCCATACCCGCCGCCCTGACTCACCTGATGCTGATCCGAGCCATCCGCGTTCACCACAAAAACTTCATCTGAACCAGTCTCTTCTGAATAAAAGGCAATAGATTGACCATCCGGCGACCACACCGGGAAATAATCCTCTCCCCGCCCGGTTGTGACCCTCTGCAAGTCACTGCCGTCAGGCCGGACGCGATAAATATTGACCCCGACATAATGGGCACTCCCTGTAAAGGCGATCCAGCCCGGCGGAATGTCGTCCTGGGCATCGATCAGGCATGGAGCAGGCAGCACGAGACAAAGTATAATCAGACCAAGCAGACCATATCTTTTCATCATGTCCTCCTACGAAACATGAGCGGGCCAAACGCCCGCCCATGCCTTTCATTCAATTGAAGTTGAACGTCCAGCCGCTATTGTGCGGGTTGGGCGCTCGCCTCGCGTGTGCGGAAGTCAAACGCCGCAATCGTTTCATACGCGGGCGCCGACTTCCATTCAGGCCGCAGCAGCGAATAGGGCACGTTGTCATTCGTCGCGTCCCAGCCCGCCTGGGGTCCATAGTTCAAATTCCAGATGAAGGCCAGCCATACAAAGCCCCATTCATCCATCGCCTGGATCGCTTCGCCAAAGAACTGCGCCTGTTCCGCCAGCGTATTGTCGTTAGCGAATTCAAAGCCCACCGGATACCCGCTCAGGTCTTCCGTCGAAGCCCAGCCGAATTCGGTAATGCACAGTTTTTTGTCGCTGCCCGCCTGCTGAATCTGCTGCGCGTAGCCGTTCAACGTGCTGTAGAACGACCAGCTATGATGCGGGTTATCGAACGGCCCCCGGAAGGTCGCCGTCGGATCGTTCGGTACATTGTTATACGGCACGTTCGGGCCAATGTTATACCCGTTGTGATGCGCGCCCACGCAGTCCGTGGTTTGCAGCAAACCAGCCTGAATCAGTTGCCCCATATAGGTGAAATCATCCCAGGCCCCTACCCCATCATTAACGCCCGTCGGTGACAGCGCGCCGCTGATCACGATGATGCCGGGGTCCACCGCTTTGATCGCCTGATACGCCGCGGTCAACAGCCGGACATAATTCGCCGCGCTCAGCCCGCCCGTAGACGCCCATTCGCGGTCAATGTTCATTTCATTCCACACTTCCACCGCGTGAATCTGGCCGGGATACCGTTGCAGCATCGCCGTCAGGAATCCGGCAAACACCTGCGGATCAGCGGGTGGGCCGACTTTGGTCAAGTCCGCGCCCGGTTCGCGTGCCCATTCAGGGGTCGTCAGCACGCTGACCATCACCTTAACGCCGTATTCCGCCGCAAGCTGGAAGGTCACATCCAGCGCGCCCCATTCATACGCGCCCTGCGTTGGTTCGACATCTTCCCAGCGCACCTGCTGCTTGATCCAGCCCAGTTTCAGCTTATCTTTGACTTCGCCCATCCACAGCTTATACACTTCGGGATCGGCATTCTGCTGCACCTGAACACCTAACTGGAAAGTCTTGTTATCCACCGGCATCATCGTGGCTGCCGCTGCCGGTTGCGCAGGCTGCGCCGGCTGTTCCGCCGCAGCACCCCCACCCACCGGAGTCGGTGACGGGATCGGCGTCGCATCCTGAGCCGCCGCTACGGGCGTCCCCTGGATGATGCCTGGATTAAAAGCTGCTTCATTATCGGGGAGATTTCCATCTGCAAATGCGATGTCAGTCCCCTTACTCGCGCGATCACCGGTCGCATAGTAGATTCCGATGAAGGCCAGGGCACCCATCAACAGGGTTAACCCCAACCATGCGCTCACAAAAATACGAATCTGGCGTTGGCGTTGAAGAGCCGTTACGTGCATCGCCTCGTTCCTCCTGGAAAAAATTGGTATTTGCTGCCTATTATACTACATCCATAGGCGCATATTGCCCATTGTACCCCAAAGCCCCCCCATTCAAGCAACGATTAACCTACGCCCCCCAAATCCACCCTAACGCATCGGGCAGTTCCGCCCGCCAGATCGTCGAATCGTGACCGCCCACCCGTTCATGAAAAGTCACATCCGCCCCCAGTGATCGGAGATTCGCCGCCCAGTCCTGTGTCATTCCCTTAAAATCGGGTTCCAGCGTGCCCGCTTCCAGGTAATACCGCCCCGGCGGAGCAATCTGCATGTTCGGTATATCAAAGGGCAGCCACGCCACCGAAAACGCGATCACATTGCCAAACGTGTCCGGGTGCCGCAGCCCCATCGTTATCGCAAACGCCGCGCCGTTCGAAAATCCAAAGACCGCCCGTTCTTCGCGGGTGGTGCTGGCCCCGAATTCGGCTTCTGCCCAGGGTATCACGTCATCGAGTAAGAATTTCTCATGTGCATAAAAACGCGGATCGCCCATCCCGATCAGATATTCCGCCGCGCGCGGATCATCCCCGCCCCCCTGCGATTGGTCGGATGCCGGAATCCCCACCACAACCAGCGGCGGCAGCGTGCCATCCACAATCAGCGGCTCGATATAATGCGCCATCCCATCCAAAAGCTGACCGTCCGCCATATACAACACGGGGTAGGTTTGCGCCGGATCATGCTCCGGCGGCAGATACACCACCACCGCGCGTTTGTCGTCCAGATAATCCAGCTTATACGTGCGAACTGTCCCGCTGAGATGCTCCGCATACGGCGGATCAACCGGGGCCTTCGGCCCGCGCCACACCGCGAATTCCTGCGCTTCCCAATCCGGCATGCCGTCCGTAATCGGGATGAAGCCATACCCAATAATCGCCTGCTCCCGATTCTGGACCCGCACCGCGACACCCCATAGATCGTGTTCGTCATTCAGCGGGTCCATCATCGTCTGGATGCCGCCGTTCAAAAACACGCCGTCCGCCGCGCCCTGGTACACAAAATAGAGTTCATCACCGTTGCCCCACACCGGTGCTTGATCCCCCGCCAGCCGCTGCCGAACTTGTGCCAGGTTCCATGTGTGCTCCACTCTACACACGGGTTCATCCGGTTTATCGCTGCACCACGCCAGTTCCGGGAAGCCCTGCCGGACTTCATCCCCAGCCTGAACCGGGAGCAGCCCCACACTCAGCACAATCAAAAGCGCCAATATCATTTTTTTGATCATGCCGGTTCCTCTATTCGCATCGGCCATTTCCCCGTTTTTCGCTGCACATAAGCCGCGCGCCGCTGGGCGAACGCCGGATCAAGCGCCGAAACGGGCTGGCATGTTCCATCGATCAGCACCGCCGGGTCAATCGTCCGTATTTTCGTGCTCACCCAAAAATCCGGAGCCGCCTCATCCCATACAAATTGGGTGTGGAGTGATACGTAGCCCAGCCATTTTTGTAACACCGGATCGCTCGCCTGTTGCAGCTTGGCCCACACGATCTGATCGACGCTCCACAAGTCCGACTCGTCCAGCACGCCGATCTCCAGCCCGCGCCGGATCGCGCGCGCCGTCACTTCGTACAGCCCTACCTCGCGGAAATTTGCCCAGCTTTTGTCGTCGGCGGCGATATACGTATCGCCCAGCCACTGCGCCACTGTGCCATCATCCGTCACGATCCGCTCCTCCACGTTGACCAGATGATCCAGCGCCTGTTGGATTTCCGCCGCCGTCGCCAGCCCCAAATCCAGCGCATCCCGCAGAAAATAATCCAGCCGGTCCGCGCACAACGCCGGAGCAGGCTGCTCAAGCAGGGTATACTGCTCCTCCTGCACGATCTCGCGCCAATCATAGCCGTGCGCCGCCAGAATCGCGGGCACATCCGTCCCGGCAACATACTTTTCTTTTACCCGGTCATGGTAGCTCTGATCGTCATGTCCATTGAAGACATAATCCATCACATGGCTGAATGCGGTATGGCTGACATCATGCAGCAGTGCCGCGACCTGCTCTTCGACAGTAGCCCCCAGCCGCCGCACCAGCAGCATCGCGCCCGCCGAATGTTCAAACCGGCTGACGGGAGCCGTCAGCCCGATCAACCCACTGATTCCGTGTTGCAGCACGGCGTGCAGCCGCTGCATCGCACGGCTTGCCATCACCTCGATCAGCACCACCTCATTGATTTCCACCGCGCCATAAATTCGATCTGTATACAGCATACGAAGCACCCTTTAAAAAAGCGCCCCGACGGATCGGGGCAGCTTATGAAAAATCAATTGGAAGACAGCTTGCTACGAAGCGGGCTTCAGCAGCGGTTCCAGCACATCACACGCCGGACAGGTTGTATCAGGCCGGATGATCGAGTAGCCTGCCTCTTCTACGGGCTGTTCAAACGCCGGGACATCCACCGACCACACGATCATCAGCCGCACCGGAACAACGCTTCCTGTCGCCAGCCGTTGTTGCGCCGCTGCGAGCCATTGGCCCTGCTGCGCCAACGTCGTGTTCTGCGCCCAGGCGTAACCTTCCGGCAAAATCACCCCGTAGCCTTCCGGCGTCAGATAACCAAAACGCGTCAGGCACAGCGGCTTCTGGAGCGGATCATACGCCCGGTCCAGCGACGTGTTCAGGTAGTAGATCGGCGCATCCCCACGCGGATCGCCGCTCGTCGCATCGGGAGCCACCGCGCCTAGCAGATACTGCACGCCCACGCAGTCCCGGTACGCACTCGCCGCCGCCATTTCATCATAAAACACATCATCCGCACGCGGCGCAGCCAGATCGCCCTCGGCTGGCGGCATCGCTTGTTGCAGCGCCCCGCTGATCACCATCGTGCCCGGATTCGCCGTTTTGATCGCGCTGTACGCCAGTTCCAACAGCTTGTTATAACCTGCTGAGCCGAGTTCCACCGGCCATGCCGCCGGATCGTTCATCTCGTGCCACACTTCAACCGCATCGACTTTCAGCGCCGCCAGCCCGCCGACATACGCGACATACTGCTGGTAGTAGCCTACCGGATCGCTGATCATCTCCGCCGGATCGCCCACCACGCTTAACAGCACTTTGAACCCGTTCCCCTGCGCGATCCCGATCCGATCCTTCAGATCATCCGGCACCATGCCAAGCCGATAATCGATCTGGAACCGCACCCACTTAAAGTGCGTCTTTCCCATTGTCCGAATCGATGTGCCGGTGAAATCGGTAGAATGTCCGCCGATCTCGAACGCCGTGCCCAGGTCAACGCCCGCTGGATCAACCGCCGGAGCCGTCAGCGCCAGCACTGCCGCCACTGCCGCCGGGTCCATCGCCGCCGCCACCGTCGGACTTGGCGTCGCGGCCTGCGCGATCACTTCTGCGGTTGCCGCCGGAACCGCTTCCGTAGACGGCGGCACATATAACACCGTTGGCACTGCCGTCGAAGCGGTCACAGGAATCACGGTCAACTGTGCTTCCGGGGTATTCGCGTTTTGTGCCTGTGTGGGTCCAGCAGCATTCTGTCCCAACGGCACCATCCCCGCTTCTTCCGTTGCCGCCGGTGCGGTCTCAGTCGTCTCTGTCTCTGTTGTCTCTGTCGTCTCTGTCGTCTCTGCCGCCGCCGTCGCTGTCGGCGCAGGCGTCGCGGCCTGTCCGCCCAACGGCACCATCTCTTCCGTCACAGCGGGCGCTGCCGCCTCTTCCGTCGCCGCTGTTGGAGCCGCTTCGGTTGCGGTTTCTGTTACGGCGGGCGCTTCCCCGACTACAATCGCAGCGCTGCTGAACATCACCCCGCCCAGATGCGCCTCAACCGTCAGCGCCGCATGGCCTTCGGGCACCGTCATGGTGAATGTCTCGCGCGGCGCTAAGGCTTCCGTCGTGATGACGGTTTCACCATCGCGCACGACCCATGTCATCGCCAGCGTTTCGGCTGTGGTGTCGGCGCGTACCCGGTAATCCACCAGGACGTTTTCCAATCCGGGCATCACCTGGGCCGCCATCAAATCGTAGATAAGCACGCCGCTCAGGTTGAATGCTTCAGCAACACCGATTTGTTCATGCAGCGTGGTTGCATCCGTAATCCGAAATGACAGCAGCACCGCGTTTTGATCGTTCAGCAGTGACAAGGTGGAGCCAGCCAATTCAGGCCGCAGCCCATACGGATTCACCAACTGCGCGCTGATGGTCTGTCCAGCGACCACTTCGCCTGCCGGATCAAGCTGTACGACACCCAGCAGATCTGCCATATCGCTCAACGGAGTAGGCGCGGTGCTGCCGTCGCCTTGATCCGCGAGGCTGTAAGCGCTCAGGCCCAACACGAGCTTACGCCGCTCAATTTGCCCGATAGCCCACTGCATCAAATCCTGGGCGCTGTTCTGGCTGCCGGCGACATTGACGATCACCTGATCCGCCGCCTGCCCAACAGCGATCCAATCGTATCCTTCGGTTTGCCAGGTCTGCGTGGACATATCAAATTTCGGCGCAGGCAAGACCACCGTGAGCACACCGCCCCACTGGTGCATCAACCCCGCCAGCTCACCCAGAAACGCCGCATACGCCGCGCGTAGTTCTGTCGGAACGCCCCGGTAATCGAGCGCAACACCCGCATAATTATTATTAAGCGCATACGCCGCGACTTGCTGCGCATGATCGCTGCGCAGCGCCGGATTTTCGAGAATCTGTGTCACCGTCGCCACGTCAATGACCGCCGGATTTTCAAAATTCTGCATCATCGGCATCACATCTGCCGCGCCTTCGGTTTTGATAATCGGCGGCACATACAGCGCCGTCAGATATTGGCTGCTGGGGTCTGTGTTCGGATACAAAGGCCGCGCGCCCGCCAGATACACCCGCGCATTGGCTTCGAGCACGGCGGGGTTAAACGTATCGCCCGGCGACAGCACCACATTCACCTGTCGCGCCGACTCAACGGGGCGGAACAAGGCCACACAGCGCGGCACATACCGGACCGTCGCGCGATGTTCATACTGTCCCGGCAAAAATGTCCAGGCGTTGTTCGCCGCATCCCACACATACAGGCTGCTGTCTTCGGTTGAAGCCACTTGCAGCAGTAGCGAGGTGGGCGCTGTCCCACTCTGTGTCAGGCTGTACACCTGCCCATCAATCGGCCCTGGGAGTTCGGGCAGTGCGGCGGCAGTACAATTCCAGCCGGTAGCCGGAGTTTCCCCCGCCAGATAGCTGTCTGGTCCCACCGCGACCACATACACCCCGAACCCCGTACCGGGGTCTTCCGCTGACACATCAATCGCCAGCCCATTCGACTCGCCATGCAGGGCATCTGCACCAAACGCCAGATGCGCCGCCCCCGCTACTCCATTTTGAGTGGTGCTCGTTTGCTCGTCGTCATCGTCCCCGCTGATGCTGTCCCACAATGACAGCGGCGGCAAAAACAGCGCGGCGATCACCAGCACCAACACAACCAACATGATCGCCAGCATCGGCAGCCACATGCGGTGTTCCCGGTCCCCCTGTTCTACACGCGCGCGTGCTTTGGCTTCTCGCCGTTCTTCGTCAGGGAACTTTGAAAACGTCGGCGCGATCACTGGCGCTTTCAATGACGGAGGTTGTGAATCGGTGGAGTCCGCCTCGGTCCACACGTCGTCTACGTGTTCAGGGTTCATGCTATTTCTCCTAACTTACGCACAAACGGGGCACCTTCTACCGTCGAAGCTGCCCCGGTAAATCTACCATCTCAGCATCTGACCCTAGCGCCCGCCCAGCGCGTTACAGGCTGGACACGAGCCATCGGGCCGCACAATCGCATACCCTGCCATCGGATCGCTGCCATAATACGTAAAGTCGATATTCCAGATAATCACCAGCCGCACTCTGCCGCTGCTGCGCGCCAGACTCACCGCCTGCGACACCCATTGGGCCTGTTCTGCCACGCTGGTATCACTGCCCCATGCAAACGATCCGGGCAGCGGGCCGAAGCCTTCCGGCGACAGGTAGCCCAGTTCAGTAAAACATACGGGGCGTGATCTGCCAAACGCGCCAGAGTAAGTATTCACCATCGACCAGAAATAGCGCGTGTAGTACTCCCCACGCGGATCACCGCTGGTCTGGTTCGGGCCGACAATGCCTTCGTTATAATGTGCGCCGATGCAGTCCATATACTGCGCCGCGCCTGCCGCCGCCATCCCCGCCAGGTAGCGATCATCATTCCACACCGCCCCGGTGCCGAACGCGCCTTCCGCGCCCGTCGGAGCCAATGCGCCGCTGATCACCGCCACACTCGGATTGGCCGATTTGATTGCGTTGTACGACAGCGCCAGCAGTTGGGTATAACTCGCCGGATCAATCTGTCCCGTCGGCCATTCGCGGTCAATATTCTGCTCGTTCCAGACTTCAATCGCGTCCGGTCCCAAAGCCGCCACTTCGCCGACAAAGCGCGCATAATCTTCAAAGTAACCCGGCCCAAAATTGGACGGATACCCGACAATCCCTAATAAAATCTTAAAACCATTCGCGTGTGCCTGGTCAATCGCACCTTGCGCCACGCTGCCCGACGATCCCGGTGTAAAGCGAATCTGGCGTTTCGCCCAGGTCATCCCCGCCGACGCCATCAGGTTCGGATACGAAAAGCTGTCCACATGCCCGCCGTAGCCAAAGCCGCTCAACCCCGGCCCACTCGCCACCGGACGCGGAACCGCCGCACCGCTGCTGTCCTCAGATGCTGCGGGTTCAACAACCGTCTCGTTCACCGGTAGTTGGCTCACCACCCCGGACGACAGTTTCACAAATTGCGCATACAGCCAGCCGTCCTGGTCGCCCACGCTGACAAAAACCCAGTCTGACGCCGCATTCCGCCCTTTTGCCAGCACCGATGTGCCGCCCGCCAGCGAACTGATCACACCATAGCCGGTCCCCGGCCCCGTGCGGAAATTGATCGTTTTAGTCGTGCTGGCCGGAATCCCCGACCCTTCAGGGAAACTGGGAGCCGCTGGTTCTTCAGCCGGATCAGCCGGTTGTTCGCTGCTTGTCCCGGAATCCCCCGCTGACCGGACGGGCAGCGTGGTAATATCCAGATCGGCGCGAATATCAATATAATCCGACAGCACCCAGCCTTCGGTACCTTCCGAAGTGCGGGCATACAGCCAGATTCCGTTCCCGTCAATATCATCTTGTGCGATCAAGGTGAGGACCGTTCCCCGCACGAGCTTAGCGGCAACCCCATACGAACTGTCCGGCCCGGAGCGCATATTCAGGTTGTCAGGGCGCACCGTCGCATCCGGTCCACTTTGCGCCATGACGGGCCAACTGCTCCACACCGCTGCCGTCAGTATCATGATACAAAGCATCGTTTTGATCATTTTTCGGTAGCTCATCCTGAAAACTCCCTAACTCTGGTCCCACCCAAACGATAATTCGGTGCTTCCTCGCAAATCGTCGGTACTATAGCACGCGGGATAGGCTTCTGCAAGACAGAGCTAGTCCCATCTCTGCGCCTGATTGACTGCAAAAACAATGCAGCCTATAGTCAATACCAGTAAGGTCGAGCCAAAAAAATAATTCCCCGCATCCTGTGGGTGTGACTCCCCTTCCCTAAGGGAAGGGGCAAGGGGGGATGGGGTCAAGAAAATA
>CAYYNB010000063.1:0-30968 GCA_964472565.1 uncultured Anaerolineaceae bacterium | reverse complement strand
GATCCAGATGTTGCGGGTATGGGATAGCCAAGGGTGTTGGAAGAGGGGGAAGTCAGGCGAAAATTGAAGAGGACTGGTGAGCGGCGCAAGTGGACAAGGTGGGGTGGGTGGGCTATACTTGAGGTATTAAGTATCAGAGTCATCAGAAAAAATGGAGCGTTCTATGGTGAACTTTCCCGGTCGTGGTAAGGTCGCAATTGTCCGAACGACGCCCGATACGGTAGTGGATGATGTGCGCGAGGTGATGCGCCTGGCGGGGTATCAGGAGGCCCTGCCGAAAGATAAGGACACCCTGCTGAAGATCAATATCTCGTGGGATACGTGGTATCCGGCGTGTTCGAGCACCCCCTGGCAGATCGAAGGGGTGATTCAGGAATTGCAGGGGGCCGGGTATCCCAAAGTGATCGCCGCGCATAATGATACGGTGGTGGTCGATGCGCGGGTGGGTGAGGTCAATAACAAGCACAAATATGTCACCGACAAGTACGGGCTGGATAACTGGCACCTGTATGAGCCGCAGTTCGAATGGGTGCGGTATGAACCTAAAGAACCGTTCCTGGTGCTGGATCGGGTGTTCCCTGAAGGGGTGTTCATTCCGAAAGACTTCTATGGACGGAATATCATCCAGTTGCCGACGGTGAAAACGCACGTCTTCACGACGATCACCGGGGCGATGAAAAATGCATTCGGCGGGCTGTTGAGCCGCAACCGGCACTGGACACATTCGGTGATTCATGAGACGGTGGTGGATCTGCTGCAAATTCAGCAGGATATTCATACCGGCATTTTTGCGGTGATGGATGGCACATTCGCGGGGGATGGTCCGGGACCGCGCGCGATGCGGGTGCATGAAAAAGACCTGCTGCTGGCGTCGGCGGACCAGGTGGCGATTGATGCGATGAGCGCGTATCTGCAAGGCTTCGAGCCGATGGAACTTGATTTTATCCGGCTGGGGCACGAGCGCGGCCTCGGTGTTGGGAATCCGACAGAGATCGAGGTGGTAGGGCTGGAACTGAAGGATATTGAGCGGTTCCGGTTTGTGCAGGAAGATACATTCGCCAGCAAGGGGCAGAAGATGATCTATCACGGCTGGCTGAAGGGCTTCGAGAAACCGCTGCTGCGATCTCCGATTGTGCCGTGGAGCTATGCCGCGAGCAATGTGTACCATAACTACTACTGGTATCCATTTGTGGGGCGCAAGCGCGTAGAAGAAGCGCTACAAATGAAATGGGGCCAGTTGTTCGCGCGGTATGGGGATGGGGAAGTGGTGCTGCCGGGTCTCGAACCGGAAAAGGTGCAGCGGATGGCGATGGCCGGGGCGGCGGCGGTGGCCGGTGGGGCGCTGTTCATTGGCAGCCGCCTGCTGGGTCGAGACGACGAATAGCCGGCTGTTCATCGAATTTCGTCGGGGCAAGCTGTGGTTGGTGGCTTGCCCTTTTTTATCTATTCTATGAGGGTTCAGACGTGAATTGCAGGGGAGGGCATATGAACTGGGGCAAATTAATCATTTTCATGATGTGCATGCTTTTGAGCCGGCCAGCCAGCGCGCAAGATTCTGCTCCCCGCCTGTTGGCCTTCGCAGCGGATGATACGATCTATACGATCGAAACCACGGGCGAGAATCTGCACGAACTGGGGGCCGGATCAAATCCGGTTTGGTCACCGGATGGCAGCCGGTTGGCTTTTCAGCGGGATCAATCGCTGTGGGTGATGGATGCTGATGGCGACCCGCAGCAGATGGTGGCGGGTCCAAACGTATTTGGCGCAACGTATCAGTGGTCACCGAATGGTACCTATCTGGCTTATCAGGCGGTTGATCCGACCGACTCTTTCTATCCGATCGGGTTATTTGTAGTGAATGTGACGGGGGAGGCCCTGTCCCACCCGATCAGTGAGCATTATGTGCCCTGGTACGCATGGAACGCCGATGGCACGCAGATCGCCTATGTGGGGGCGGAGAGTCGCCTCGAATCGTACCCGGCAACCATCGAGGTGGTGGAGATCGACAGCGGAAAGCGGACGGTTCTTTCTTCGATTGCCAGCAGTTATGACAGCGTCAGTTGGTCGCCGGATGGCACTCAATTAGCCATTCTGAAGCAGTATGGGGAGGGGACTGTTTTAGAATTGACGATCCAGGCATCCGATGCCAGCCAGACCGATACTTTCAATATCAGCACTATTTTAGAAGATGATCGCCTGGTCATGCTGCCCCAGATCGACTGGAGCAGTGAGTCTATTCTTGTGCGCGAGCATACCTACGCGGAGGGGACACGACAAAGTATCTGGTTGGTCAACCCATCGGATGGCAGCGCCCGACAAATTACCACAGAAACCTATCGCACCTATGTCAGCTTTCCCCACTATACGCCGGAATTAACCCCCGACGGCACCGGCCTGTACTACCTGGAAATTGAATGTGCGGAAGGTTATTATTCGCCCACTTCGTATGCCCAAATTATGCGAGTCAATCTGGACGATCTTGTGCCGCAGGTCATCGGGAGGATGGGGAAAGATGCGGCGTGTGGTGCAACCGGCGGCCCGTCCGATAGCTGGTCGCTTTCGCCTGATGGCGCACAGATCGCATTTGGCGTGAACAATGTTCTGGGTGACGATGCACCCGGCTATGGTTTGTATGTCATGGATGGAGATGGGCAAAATCTGCGTCTGTTATTTGAAACCGAGCGGTTGGCGGGTTTCGACTGGCGGGGTGACATGAGGTGATGACAAGGACCGGTGCTCCCGGTCCTTTGTTTTTGGGTAAGGTCTACTCTAGTTGCGCGGTTTAGCAATTGACCCTATGATTATACTTCGTTCGTACGGAAACTTATTTTTTATGGTTAGTTTCTCTAACAGGATAATAAAAAGATGCCCATACAAATCGAGTGGAAGCATAAGTTACCGATCCTCGTGATCGAATACAGCGGGAACCTGACCCCGAAAGAATATTATGATATGTGCGCGAAACGGCAGAAGATGCTGGATGAGGGGCCGGAGCAGGTGGTTCTGGTGGCGGATACCCAAAATCTGGAAGGATTCCCGGAGAACAAAATTGTCGAGATATGCGAGACGATTCTTAACCATCCACGCGTTAATACGCTGATGGTGGTGCTGCGCAAGAATCTATACCAAAATCTGAGCCGCTCGATGTTGGGGAGCGCGGAAATGTTCTGGCGCGTCAATTTTTTCGCTGAGGTGGATGCGGCCTTCGATGAGGCGAAACGGGTGGCGGCGCAGTTTTAGGTGGGGGTTATTGAATCGCACAGATTTTCCAACCATCTTCGTTTTGTAAGGTGAACCATGTAGGCTGCTCATTCAGGTCGCGGGTTTCCTGCTGGCCCTGGAGGGATGTAAAGGTGACGGTTCCGCCCATCAGGATCACGACGCGGTCATCGGTTTCTGTCTGTTTGGTGAAGATCAAGCCGCTGGTATCTACCTTGACGGTGGGATCGGCTTCACGGGTCTGACGGATCACGGTCTGGCGGAAGAGGTCATCGTCACAGGTGAGTTCTTTGACGCGGGCCTCGTCGCCGTTCCAGAGGGCGGTGATAAACGCGCGGCTGATGGCAATGGGATCGCCTTTGTCTTCGGGGCGCAGGAAGAGCAGATAGGCGGCCAGCAGGGCCAAAACCAATATTCCGATTCCGATGAGCTTACGACGCATGGGGGCCTCCAAGATCGCGGATCATAGCCTGAGCGGTGGTGATGGCTTTGTCACCCATCGCGCGCGGGGTGGAGCAGTTGGGAACGATATATTTGCCGATGACGGTGCCCTTGAGGTAGTTGATCTCGCGGTCAAAAATGGTTTGAATCGTATCGGCGTTGTTTTCGATTTCGCCGCTACAGGTGACGAGGAGGGCCGCCCGTTTGCCGGGGATCAGTGATTCGCCGTGCTGGGTGTCGTTCCATTTGACCAGGCAGTAATGGCGGTCGATCAGGGCTTTCATCTGGGCGGAGAAATCCCAGGCATAAAGTGGGGTAGCATAAACCACCACATCGGCGGACATGATACGCGGGAGGATGAAGTTCAGACCGTCGGATTGGCAACAGCCGGGTTTGTCTTTCTTTTTCTGGCAGGCATCGCAGCCCAGACAGCCTTTAACCGGGTGGTCGGTAATGTTGATGCGCTCAAAGGGATAGGGGAGCAGGTCTTCGAACTGCTTGAGGACTGCCGCCGTATTGCCATGTTTGCGAGGACTGCCCAGAATGGTCAGAATTTTCATAGCTGTAACCCCAGGATGTAAAACGCCCGGCACTAAAACAAATTAGAACCAGGCGTTTCAAAATCTACGACACACCGATTTATTCGGCTTCAGCCGTCGCTTCGGCGGTGGCTTCAACTTCAGGTTCGGCGGTTACTTCGGCTTCAGGTTCTTCGGTTGCTTCAGCGGCAGGCGCTTCGGCGGTGGGTTCGACAGTCGCTTCAGCAGCAGGTGCTTCAGCGGTGGGTTCGACAGTCGCGGCTTCGTCGCCAGCGAAAAGGTTGAGGATGGGATCGTTGAACTTGGATTCAGACGATACACACCAATCGCCGTCTTCTTCCTTCATCATGAGGACGACGCGGGTTTCGATGTGATCCTCGTCGATGCCCAGGGCTTTCTGCTCATCGTCCGTCAGGCGGTAGGAATTGACCAGTTCGTATTCTTTGGGATTATCCTTGTCACCATATTCGTAGGAACCGGTGACGATGATCTCTTCGTTGTTCTGGCCTTTGCCCACATCAAACTTCAGATCGAGGCTGTCTTTGTGGATGTTGGGGGTGATCGCCTGATACGCGGCGGTATATTTTTCAGTGTCATCCTGAAAATCTGCGCACGCTTTTTCTTTGGCTTTATCAACTTCGCCCTTCAGCACGGCTTTCATGTAGTCTTCGGCAGCCTTCTCCGAATCTGATCCGCAGGCCGTCAGCAACATGGGCGCGACGAGCAGCACAATCAGGACTAATCCAAAACGCTTTGACATACTAAGATTATCTCCCCTCTTCGGCTTGGGTAGCTCGAAAAATGGCTCTAAAAAACGGGGTAGATCATACTCGTTTGTGCCCGATGTCGCAATAAGCAAGTTGGGGGAAATGCACTATGGCGCGCAAACTCCTGACGTTTGGATGGTGGCGGGGTGGGTGCGGCGGGCGAAATCGCAGAGCTGGTCTTCGGAAACGATGGGGATGGCGGCGGGATCATCCTGGGTGAAAAAAAATTTATCGACCCATTGGGTGATGCGGGCACGATCCGGCTGGATGGAGACGATGAGGGAGGCGGGGAGGGTGCGGCCCCCGTCGAAGTAGAGGCAGACCCAGCCTTCCCAGCGGGTGCCTACCGGAAGCTGAAAACCTTCGGGGCGGTAGAAAAACAAGTCGAGGCCGCGCCGGGTCATTTCTTCAAAGGGGCAGGCGTACCCATCACCGCCCGTATAGCCGATTTCGTCGGGGATGGCGCGGAGGCTGGCGCGTTCGTTCCACCAGGGATTACGCGGCTCGCGGTAGTCGGCGGCGGCGGGGGTCTCCATATCGACCCAGGGGTAACCCCAGCCGGTGAGGGGGAACACCTGACCGGTGACTTCGACGGACAGCCAGAACCAGATTTCGGTCTGACCATCGGCGCGGGTGAGCTGGATCGGATCGCAGAAGTCCACGAGGGCGAGGGGGAGATCGTGGCCGGGGCGCGTGCTGCCCCAGAGATCGTAATCCTCGGCGCGCATTTCGACGGGCTGGCCGCAGGTGGTGTGATGGGCGGGCACATAGGGCACATTGGCGGGCTGATCCGCGCCATACCACATGAAGGCGTTGATGAGCAGGGCGGCGAGGGCGAGTCCGGCCAGGAGGAACGAGAAGCGGGATAGGTGAGCCAGTAAACGATGGGGCATAGGGTGGTTTTCCAAACGTGCTGAATTCAGTCGGGTTGATTATATCCGGGGGCGGGGATGGAGGGAAAATGACGGAGGGAAAAATGGCGCGGTGCGGCCAGCCATCTATACTATCCTTAGCAATAACCGTAGTCCGACAGGATGGGGAGAAATGGCGGAAGCAAAACGCTTGCTCGACGTGATGTTGAACCCGGCTGGCCAGCCGCCGGATCGGGCTGAGGCGGGGCGGCGGCTGGCCGAAATCGGCGATCCGCGGCCAGGGGTGGGCGTGCAGCCCGATGGTGTGCCTGATCTGGCGTGGTCAGAAATGATTACAGCAGGCAAATTCCAGATGGGCGGCGATCCTGACGGGTATCGAGTCTGGGGCGGCGAGCAGATCGAACTGCCGTATTCCTACTGGATCGCGCGTTACCCGGTGACGTATGCGCAGTATGCGGCATTTGTGGCAGCAGGCGGCTACAGCGAGCGAACGTATTGGACAACGGCGGGCTGGACGTGGAAAGCAGATAAGACCGGGCCAGAATGGGGATGGAATGACCCGATGTGGCATATCAGCAACCATCCGGTGATTGGCGTCACGTGGTATGAAGCGTATGCCTGTACGTGCTGGTTGGATGAACAACGCCGGGGAGGTAAGTTGGAACTGCCAGCGGGGATACCAGAGAATTATGTGCTGCGGCTACCGACGGAAGCCGAGTGGGAGAAAGCCGCGCGTTACCCGGACGGGCGGAAATTTCCGTGGGGGAATGATGCGGATCCGTTCAAGTTGAACAGCCGCGAAAGTGGTATTAAGCGCACCTGCGCGGTTGGAATTTTCGCAGCGGGCCGGAATGAAGCGCTTGGTGTATACGACCTGAGCGGAAATGTCCTGGAATGGTGTCTGTCGCGGTGGAATGAAAAATACCAGTTGCCTGAAGACAATGATCATGGCGAGCGGGTGCTGCGCGGGGGCGCGTGGAATTACGGCGTGTACGAGGCGAGCAGTGTCTACCGCAGCAACCGCTATACGCCGGATGTCCGGTCCAGTTTCGTCGGGTTTCGGGTGGTGGGTGCGCCGCGCCTATAACCGCTGCGAACTTAGTGCTTGACGTGTGCGCGTTCCAACGGCTATAATGCAGGACGTAAAGGGTGACTAGCTCAGTTGGTTAGAGCGCTTCCCTTACAAGGAAGAAGTCAGGGGTTCGAGTCCCTTGTCACCCACCAAAAAGCTCATGCTGTGCCTGCATGGGCTTTCTTTTTTGAACAGAAGCGGCTGCGGGTAGAAGGTGCCTCTGTGACCGAATCAAAACAATCTGCTGGGCTGTCGATGGATGGCATGATGATCGTCGCGATGAGTTTGGCGATCCCTATCATTGCCATGACCTCACTGCTGGACGGACGACTGCCGGGGACGCATGATGCCTGGCTGCATCTGATGCGCATGACCAATGCGGCGCTGAATCTGAAAGAGGGCGTGCTGATTCCACGATGGGGACCGCACCTGCATTTCGGTTTTGGGTACCCATTGGGCAATTTTTACACACCGGGCTGGCATGTCGCGGGGGGGGCACTGGTCGCGGCAGGGGTGCCCGCTGTCAGTGTGCTGCTGGTGTTTCAGGCCATTGGCCTGCTGCTCTATCCGCTGGGCGGTTATCTGTTTGCCCGCCTGTTCACCGACCGAGTCAGCGCACTGCTAGGGGCGGCGATCTGCCTGCTGGCCCCGCTGCGCTTTTACGAAGTATTCATTCAAGGGAATGTGTCGCAACTGATCGGGATGGGGCTGATCGTGTGGGTCCTGTGGGCGTTCGCGCGCTGTGCCCTGGCCCCGCGCCGGGGGACAATTGTGGTGGCGAGCCTGCTGCTGGCCGCGCTTATTCTGACCCACCATCCGACCAGCGCTTTCGCCGTGCCGTTAGCCGGAGGATACAGCGTTTTTGCGGCGCTGATCCCCAGCGGACAGCGCCGCCGTCGGTTGGCAGCGGTGCTGATCGCCTATGGATTGGGGCTGCTGCTGGCGGCGACGTATTGGCTGCCCGCCGTTACTGAACTGCATTATGTGCATGTTCAGGCCGCTGCCGACCAGTACCAGTTACAGGATAATTTTGTCCGGCTGCGCGATCTGATCGGCCTGGTTCAGGCTCCCGATCGGGGGGCGCTTAATGTGGTGTTTACCTTTAGCGCCGGGCTGGGATCGCTGGTGCTGGGGGCACTGGGCGGGGTGGTGGCCCTGTCGCCGCGCGTAAAACTGACACGCTGGCAGCGGGGCCATGTGTTGGCTGGACTGCTGCTGGCGGCGATCTGTCTGTACGCGATGACCTACCGCTCATTGTGGTTGTGGGAGGCGGTGCCGCAGTCGAAGCTGATTCTATTCCCCTGGCGGCTGCTGAGCGTGCTGACCGCCGCCCTGATCCCCGGCGCGGCGCTGCTGATGATGGTGATTCCGACCCGCTGGCGCGCCTGGGTCGTGGCGGGTTTGATCGGGGTGCTGTTGGCCGCCGTGCTGCCGCTGATGTTTCCACTCTATGCGAATGAATCCGATCTGGGGACCGTGACTCCGGCAAGCAGCATCGAGTATGAAGTGCGGTCGGGGAATCTGGGCGGTGTTTCCAACAATGAATATCTGCCGAAATGGGCCGAGCAGCGTCCCGATTTTGCGCCGTGCCCGGATTGTTATCGGGATTGGGCGTGGCAGGTGTTTGTCAATGATCGCACCCTGCCGGATAACGCCCAGGTGACTGCCATCGAGGGGGAACACCGGACGGGCAGCGGCTTCGAAGTAAGTTCACCGGCTGCTTTTCGCCTGGAACTTCACCAGATGTATTTCCCCGGCTGGAAGGCGACGGTTGATGGTAAGACTGCTCGCCTGATTATCAGCGAACCCTACGGCCTGATGGCGGTGGACCTTCCGGCGGGGGCGCATACGGTTGAGGTGTGGTACGCCGGAACGCGCGTTCAACAGATGGGAAACAGCCTGAGTCTGATAGCGCTCGGCGGGTGCGTGGGATTGCTGGTTTTTCCCATGCGCCGCCGCCGGATGATCGGGCGGGTGTCGCGCCCGGATGTGAAAGTTGCCAGCGCGGCAGTGATCGGATCGGTGATCGTGGCGGTGGTGCTGCGCGGAATCGTGGTTCCCCATACCAACTGGTTTCGCGAGGCGGGCGGCACGCCGCCGGGGATGGAGCAGGCGCGGGGCACCGTGTTCGCTGATGCGGACGGAACACCCCAGTTGAAACTGATCGGCTATACGCTCTCTGATACTCGGATGAGCCAAGATGACTGGCTTTTCGTCACGCTGTACTGGCAGGCGCTGACTCCGCTTGACCAGCAGTGGCATGTCCGGCTGGCGCTGGCTGATACCTTCACACAGGCGGAATGGAGCGCCAGCGATCATGATGCGCCGGGCGGGTTTTCCACGCTTCAATGGCCGACGGACCGGTATGTGATTGACAGGCACATTTTGCGCCTGGATGACGATACGCCGCCGTATGGGGGCGATCTGGGGGGGCGCGTGTCGGCGGGGGAAGGGGAGCAACTGCTGGCGGACGCCGCGCCGCGCCTGAGCCTGGAACAGGTCCGGATTGATGAGAAGGGCACGGATGATCTGCCAGCCGGGGCGCAGCGGGTCGATCTGGTGTTTGGGGATTGGCTGCGGTGCCGGGCGTATGATCTGGTCCAGGCCGGGGACGGCTACCAACTGCGGTTGTACTGGCAGGTGCTGCGCGATCCACCCGCCGATTTTGCGCTGATGCTGCACTGGATGCGCCAGGGTGAAGATGTTGGAAATGCGGATCAGCCGCCGCTGGCCTCGTATCCGACGCATTTATGGCGCGAAGGGCAGTATTTGGTGAGCATGTTTGATCTGGTTCCGCCTGAGAAAGCCGATGCGCTGTGGTGGGGTCTGTACGACTATCCAACGGTTCAACGTGCCGCCGTTGATCGGCGGGATGGAAAGCTGGTGGTACAGGATAATGCGATCCTAGTGCCGCTGGAATGAGGCGAGGGCGCATTCTGGCTGGTGTGTACTATAATGAGGTTTCTGGCCCTGGCAGGAGTACACTATGTCCCAACGTATGGATGTTTTCATCAGCAGCACGGCCCGCGATTTACCCATCCACCGGAAGGAAGCCATGGATGCGTGTCTGCGGATGGGGATGTTCCCGATCATGATGGAACATTTGCCCGCACGGGACGCTGACGCGATTGAGGCGTCGCTCCAGATGGTGGATGAGGCTGAAATTTATGTCGGGATTTTCGCGTGGCGGTATGGGTATGTTCCCAACGGCCACGCGATTTCGATCACCGAAATGGAATATCAGCGGGCGGTGGAACGGGGCATTCCGCGCCTGATTTTCATCATGCACGATGATCATGAATTGAAGATGTCGGATGTCGAAAAGGGAACGGGCGCAGTCCGGCTGGAAGCGCTCAAGGCGCGGCTGCAAACGGAGCAGGTCGTCAACTTTTTCAAATCGGCGGATGATTTGCGCGGACAGGTGATTCACAGCCTGGTGCCGTACCGGGTGGCGGATCTGGGGAACGTGCAGGCGCGGCATCATATCCCGCTGCCGCCGGAGTCCTATGTGGCACATCCGTATACGCTGCTGCAAACGGGGCAGGTGATTGGGCGGAAAAAAGAACTATCCATGCTGAACGACTGGGCCGCGCAACCGGAAGGGGCCGCGTTCCAATTCGTGGTGGCGATGGGCGGCATGGGGAAAAGCGCCCTGACCTGGAAATGGTTTAATGAATGCGCGCCGCAGGTGATGAAACCGCTGGCGGGGCGGATGTGGTGGAGCTTTTATGAACATGAGGCCACATTTGAAAACTTCGTGATCCGGGCGCTGGCGTATGTCAGCGGGCGGGCGAAGGATGAGATCGAGGCGCTGCCTGCCGCCGAACGAGAGATGGAACTGTACAGCAGCTTGGACCGGGAGCCGTTTCTGCTGGTGCTGGATGGGTTTGAGCGCGCCATGATGGCGTATGCGCGGATGGATGCGGCACGGCTGAGTGATGATGATCTGGATGAGATCACGGCGGCCCACACGAACCGCGTCCAACTACGGAAGATGACCGATCCCCGGCTGAGGGAATTTCTGCGAAAACTGGCGCGGGTGAGGTCGTCACGGATTCTGGTGAGCACGCGGTTGTATCCGGCGGAACTGCAAACGGATACGGGCGAACCGCTGCCGGGCTGCGCGGCGTGTTATCTGCGCGGGCTGGAAGATGATGACGCGCTCCGTTTGTGGGCGGCGCTGGGCGTGAGCGGATCGCGGGATAATGTGCTGGCGCTGTTCCATACGTTTGATAACCATCCGCTGATCATCCGGGCGCTGGCGGGCGAAGTGGCGCAGTATCGACGGGCACCGGGCAATTTTGACCAGTGGTATCAGGCGCATCCCCATTTTAAGCCGTTCGAACTGCCGATTGTGCAGGTGAAAAATCACATTCTGACGTTTGCGCTGCAAGGACTGAGCGAACAGGGGCGGCAGGTGTTGTCCACCATTGCGGCGTTTCGGATGCCTGCGACCTATGATACGCTGGCTGCGCTGCTGGTCGGAGAAAAACGACTGTTGGCGAATGAACATGAACTGGACGGGGTGCTGAGTGAACTGGAAGACCGGGGACTCGTCGGGTGGGACCGGCGGGCCAACCGCTATGATCTGCATCCGGTGGTGCGCGGCGTGACGTGGGACACCCTCGGCGGCAGCACCAAAACGACGGTGTACCAGGGGATCGCTGATTATTTTGCGGGAATCCCGGTGCCGGAGGGTGAAGCGGCGACGAGCGTGGATGATTTAGCGCCCGCTATCGAATTGTATAACGCGCTGATCGGGTTGGGACGGTATGATGACGCGTTTCATATTTTCTACAACCGCCTGAGCCGCCCGATGCAGTATCGCTGGAGCGCCAACCGTCAAAAAGCGGAACTGCTGACGATGCTGTTTCCCGATGGAATCGAGCAGCTTCCCCGGCTGAAAAAGGTGTCCAGCCAGGCGTTTGTGTTGGGACACCTGGCACGCAGCTATAACCTCACGGGAAATCCGGCGCAGGCGGTGCCGCTGTATGAGCGGAATCTGGTGGCGCGCGAGAAAAGCACAAAGTCAGGCATCTTAAAAGCGGTGGTGCTGGGGCAACTGTCGGATGTGCGGCGGGTGTCGGGACAACTCTATAAATCTGAACTGAGCGCCCGCCGGGCGTATTCTACCGCGCTCGAAATCAAGGATGCGCTGTGGGAAGGGGACAGCCTCAAATGGCTGAGTTCGATTCTGGCGAGCCGGGGCGAGGTGGATCAGGCGGCGGCGGCATTAAAACGCGCAACCGCAATTTTTGAGGCACAGGCGCACAAACCGCTGCTGTGTGCGACGTATGCGCGGGCGGCGCAGCTTAAACTGTGGCAGAAGCAGTACGAGGAAGCGCAAGAAAGCGCCGACATCACGTGGGAACTCAGCATGCAGGTTCATAATGAACATGACGTGATCCGGGCGCTGCGGCTGCGCGGGGAAGCGGCGCTGGGATTGGGGGACGTAGACGCGGCGGGCGAGTGTTTGCATGAAGCGCTGCTGCGGGCGCGAGCCACAAACCTGATCGAAGAAGAACTGCCGCTGCTGGTGGGGCTGGCAAAACTCGCACAGCGGCAAGGGGATGATGAACAGGCGCGGGCACACCTGGGGAATGGGTGGGAACTGGCGGAACGCGGGCCGTATCCGCTGTTTCACGCGGACGCGCTGAATGTGCTGGCTCAGATCGAAGGCGCGGAGGCGGCCCAAAACGCTTATGAAAAAGCGTGGTGTGATGGACCGCCGTATGCTTATCACTGGGGATTGGCGGAGGCGAAACAGCGGCTGGATGCACTCGGCCTGCCGTATCCGATCCTGCCTGCGTTCGAGGCGTCCCAGTATGAGCCGATGCCGGAGATCGACCTGTGATGCTACAGGGCGTCGGTAAAGGCGCGCGCCAGTTTTAAGATACCCTGGACGGGGCGATCATCGTCCGCCAGATCGTCATTGCCCAGGCTGAACAGCAGCCCGGCGGCGCGACCTTCACGGGCCAGACGCTGCACGGCCTGGATGGTTTCGTCCAGGGACGGGCCGCCCTGCGTGGCGTAGCGCTTCACGGGCAGATCGTCCGGCGTGACCACATCCACATCCAGATGGATGTACAGCGGTTTGGCGGGGAGGGGCGCGGTCAGCAGATCGGTGACGTGGGGCAGATGGGTCACGGCACTGCTGCGCAGTAAAACACCTTCCGCGGGGTCCAGGTCGCGGGCATCGGTCAGGATCACATCCTGTTCGCGCAGCGGGGCAAGGCCGACGCCGTCCAACAGGCGAAGGTCGCCGTGCCCGACAAGCATCGCCAGCGGCATGCCGCCTAAAAAGCCAGTTTGAGTCGTTGCGGGCGTGTTGAAGTCGCCGTGCGCATCGAACCAGACGACGCCCATGCCCGCCTCGGTGATTAATCCTTTGACCGCGCCAATGGAGTTCAGACAGTCGCCGGAAAAAATGAGCGGGAATTGATCATGGTGGGTGCGGATCGTGTCTGCGAGGGCGCGATTCACGGCGGTGATGGGATCGGGGGCGGCGGAAAAGTTGGGCGCAACTTCGATCCATTCCGCGCCAATGGATGGGGCAAGGTTTGCGGCGCGGACCATTGCAACGGCAGTGCGCGCGCTGAGTTTCTCGCCCAGAAAATAGGGAACACCAATACAGACGAAAGATTTGGAGGCAAACAAGGCAATCTCCGTTTCTGAAGCAAATGCTCATGTATACTGATCATTATCTGATAAACGATTAGGATAGCATGCCATGAATCAAGATGCATATGAAATTCTTCTGACATGCCGCTCGATCCGGCATTTTAGTGATACCCTGCTGGCGCACGAGGCCGTACACCGTCTATTGGAGGCAGGACGGTGGACGGGCAGCGCGAAAAATGTGCAGCCCTGGCATTTTGTGGTGGTACAGGATAAGAAAATTTTGCAGCGGCTGGCGGGATGTGGACAGTATGCCAGCCATCTCAAAGGGGCGGCAGTGGCGGTTGTGATCGTGACACCGCCGGGAACCTGGACGGCGTTTGACGCGGGACGGGCCGCGCAAAATATGATGTTGGCCGCGTGGACGGATGGGATCGGGTCGTGCCTCGCGTCGCTGCATGACGATGTGTGCGCGCGGGAAGTGTTGGGGATTCCCGGCGATTTACAGGCCCAGATTGCGATTTCGTTTGGGTATCCGGCTGAAAACGCGCCACAGACGATTGAAGGGCGTCCACGCGAGGAAATTCTGGCGAGTGTGGGGCGGCAGGCGTTGGAGCAGATCACGCATTGGGGAAAATGGTAATGCAGGCGGCGCGGCAGTTGGCCGCCAGCATGATTTGTTATGGACACATGCCGCAGCCCGGCGAAGCCCGGCTCGATGGTGGGCAGCGGTTCTATTCGCCGAGCGGCACGTGGTGGGTGGTCGATGCGCGGGCATTCGATCATCTCAAGGCGGCGCTGCGAGCGGCCAGCCCCAGCGAACGCACACAGGCGATTGCGGCGCTGTTTCGGGAGGTCGAGGCGCATGTGGTACTCAAGGGGCGGGGTCCGGTTGCGCCGACGTTCGATGAATTTGATGTCGAGGTGGAAGCGGCGCGGGGCGAGTGGTATGTGGTGGATGGTGAGGCCTTTCAGGCGTTCAGGGATGGGCTGGAAACCTGATATTCTATACCCCAACGAGAAGCGCTACATGCTCAAATATTTCCAGTGTTTCGATCCGATAGCCTAACTTGACTGCGGGATCAAACAGAGTCCAGGCGTCGTTATCGACAAGCATCATGATCTTGAGCAGCGGCAGAATCGACGGCTCGATGTACTGCTGAATGTCGGAAGCGGTGAACGGGGCGGCCTGGGGCCAGTCGTGTAGATTGCTGATGGACATGTGCAGCAGGACGGTTTTGATGATCAGCGCGGCGGGGGTGTTCGGGCCGAAAAGCTGATCAATCCCCGCCAGAATTTCCGGAAGCTGGCGGTTGTCGTGAATGGGTTCGCCGTGATCGGCGTGGGGGATGGTCGCGGCGAGCGTGAACGCGGCCCACGACGCAACATCGCCATTTACTGGGAAGCCCAGTTGGGGAAGCTGGCGACCCGCAACCGCAGCGGATCGGAAGGCGTGGGTGTGGTCTTTGGTGCCGGGGATAATGCGCTTGGTGAGATCGTGAAACAGGATGATCCACTGCATGAGTTCCTGATCTGCGGGATTGGCCTGCCGGTATTCGGGGAGTAGGAACAGGGCGGCGAGGGCAGCGGTGATGTGGATCAGCGTGATGCCGTCGCGGTAGGACGCCATTTGCTGCCAGCCGGGAAGGATGCGCTCGAATTGATCCATGCGGGCGGGGGTGTAGTAGGCGTGGACGCGGGCGGCAAAAGCGGGCCAACCATCGAACGCTCCGGAGGCGTAATCATGCGCGAGGGCGTCGATGAAAGGCCGCAGGTCGGGCAGGTGGGTGGCGACGGTGGGGAAGGGCATGGGGACTCCTTAGCAGTGTGCTTTCTGGTAGATATTATCATTCTCGTATAGGTTGGCGGAAGTTCGACCCCGGTTTTTTAGGGGTACTGCTGGGTAGGGCAAGCCCTACCCCTACGAAAAGACTGCTTACTTACCCTCAATGTACTAGTTGAAGATTAGTTCCGACCGGATTGAGTTTACAACACCCTCATTACTATATTCTACTAATATTCGGGGAGAGGTTTTGAAGAAGTAGGAACAGCGATACGAACCGGCGAATGTGCGGTCGCAACGCTCTTCATATATCCCAAATTTAGTATGCACTTCTTCATAAGTATCTTGAGGCGAGACTTGGCTCTCGAAAATCTCGAACATTTCCCGCCGTGTAATTTGGATTTCCGACGTACACGGGACGATATGATTTGGAAGCAAGTTACGGGAACACAGGTCTCTTGCTACATCGTTTGGTATTGACGTACTCAGATAACTGTCCAGGTTTTTTCTACGATCAGATTCTTTCCAGCCAATCAAAAGTAGATAACTTAAGATGAGAATTGCGGCGCATAGAAGCATAAAAATCGGAAAATATCTATTTGGTGAGGATTTGGAAAGCATGATTTAGTCTCCATCAGCTGTTACATTCAATGGGTTGAGGGAAATGACTTCTGAACCCCTTCGAGTAATCATCAATGACCGGGCCGCAACTTCGTTTTGGCTCATAACTGTTTCTGTATAGGACAAACCAATCTGCTAGCATAGATTGGCGGAAGTTCGACCCCGGTACTGTTGGGTAGGGCTTGCCCTACCCAAACGAAAAACTGCCTGCTTACTTATGCCACGATGTACTAGCTTAATGATAGCCATTCGAACCGCCGCGTGATACAATCCGACAGGTAGCCTAAATACACTTTTTTAAGGCGTATTTCAAGTTTAAGGAGTGATCCTCAAATGGATGATTTTCTGTTTCGCGGTGACCTGGCTGACCTTGATCCCGATGTCGCGGCATTGGTGGACCTGGAAGCAATCCGCCAGGCCAAACGCCTGATCCTGATTCCGTCAGAGTCAACGGTGCCGGTGGCGGTGCGGCAGGCAGTCGGCTCGGTATTCCATAATATTTACGCGGAAGGTTATCCTGACCCCGATTGGCGGGGGTTCTCGCAAGCGGAAATTCTTGATCTCGACCTGCGGCTGGCCGAGTACCGGCGTTATTCGGATGCGCGGTACTACAAAGGCACCGAATTTGCGGATATTGTCGAAAGTCTGGCGCGGCGGCGGGCGGCGGAACTGTTCGCAACGCCGCAAGTCCCCGCGAGTAAGCTGTGGGTGAATGTGCAGCCGTTGAGCGGCGCTCCGGCGAACAGCGCCGTGTACAGCGCGCTGATCCAGCCGGGCGATACGATCATGGGGCTGGATTTGCTGCACGGCGGACATCTAACACACGGCAGCCCGGTGAATCGCAGTGGGTTGGTGTATAAGGTCGTGAGCTACGGCGTTGATCCGCAGACGGAACGACTGGATTATGACGCAATCCGGGCGCTGGCGGTTGAAGCCAAGCCTAAAGTGATTATCGCGGGTTATACGTCCTATCCGTATGCGCCGGATTGGGCGGCCTTCCGCGCGATTGCGGATGAGGCCGGCGCGTATCTGCTGGCGGATGTGTCGCATGTGGCGGGATTGATTATTGCGGGCGTGTTCCCGTCGCCGGTGGGGTATGCGCATGTGGTCAGCTTCACGACGCACAAAACTATCGCGGGACCGCGCGGCGCGGTGTTGATGACAACGGATAAGGCGCTGGGGCGGAAACTGGATCGCGCGGTGTTTCCCGGCGAGCAGGGCGGGCCGCATGTCAACGCGATTGCAGCGATGGCGGTGGCGTTCCGGCTGGCGACGACTCCGCAGTTCCACGAATTGCAAAAACAGACGGTGATCAACGCGAAACGGTTGGCGGGTAAACTGGCGGAATGCGGCTTGCGGATTCCCTACGGCGGGACGGACAGCCATATGCTGCTGGTGGACTGCAACTATCAGAATGGCAAAGATGGCACGCGTCTGAGCGGCGATATGGTGGCGCGGATTCTGGATTTGATCGGGATTACGTGCAACCGAAATACGATCCCCGGCGACAAATCAGCATTTGGCGCGACGGGCATCCGCCTGGGAACGCCCTGGGTAACACAGCGGGGATTCCGCGAGCCGGAAATTGACCGCCTGGGCGAGATCATCGCGGCTGTGATCAAGGCGTGCGAACCATATGCGTATATGGGAGCGGGCGGCAAGGAACAAGCGCGCGCGAAACTGGACTTTGATACGTTTGTACGGGCGCACCGGGCGGTGGATGAACTGGCGAGTCAAGCGGGGATCGATTATCCGGTGCCGGACCTGGCCGGGTATCCGAAAGAAGCGGATGCGGCGGCGGAACATTTTGCTTCGTTCGCGGAGGCAGCGGGACCGGGCGGCTGGCGCACGATTGATATTTATGGCGATGAAGCGGCGGATTTCCTGAACGTGGCGCTGACGAGCGATGTGCTGGCGCTGAAGGACAACGAATACCAGCCGACGTGGGTATTGGATCCAAAGAGTGAAGCGCTGGGGCGCGGCGTGCTGCATAAACTGCACAGCCAGGTGTATCACCTGCACACTGATCATGCTGATCTGGTGGCGCTGTGGCTGCGGGCGCTGTCGGATGGATTTGTGAAGTTCGATCCAGACGATCTTTACGCGAAAGTGCCCGGCCCAGTGAGTGTTAGCCCAATGCGCGATGAGCCGGATATGAGCCAGTATGAGGTGGATTGGAACGAGGCGGGGTACGACGAGCACAAAGCGTACTATATCGGCTGTAAAGCGGTCCAGAGCAAACGGCCCGCACTGCCGCGCTTTGAGTGGGAAGAACCGACGGATGCGCCCGTAAAAACGACCTCGCTGCATGCGCTGCACAAGGAACTCGGCGCGAAGATGGTGCCGTTTGCGGGGTACGATATGCCGGTGTGGTACAGTTCAGTGAGCCAGGAACACCACGCGACGCGAACCCAGGCGGGTTTGTTCGATGTATCGCATATGGGCGTGTTCGATTTCAGCGGTCCTGGGGCGGAAGCCTTCCTCGACGCGGTGACGGCGAATGATGTTCGCGCGCTGGAACCGGGGAATGCACATTACAGTTCGCTGCTGGATGTGGATGGGGTGCCGCTGGACGATATTTTCCTGTACCGGCTGGCACCGGATTACTTTATCCTGGTGGTGAATGCCTCGAATAATGATAAGGACTGGGCATGGCTGAACGCGCTGAAAAATGGCGCGGTGATGGCTGATCCCGAACGTCCATATGTGACCATGCCGGGGAAAGATGATTTTGTGCTGCGCGATTTACGCGATCCGGCGCAGGGGGATGAACGGCGCGTGGATATTGCGCTGCAAGGGCCGGACAGCCAGAAGATTCTGCTGGCGCTGCATGGATCGCCGGAAGATAAGGCGCGGGTCAAGGCGCTGGCGTGGGCGGGCGTGACACGGGCGACCCTCGGCGGGTATGATCTCGTGGTGGCGCGGACCGGGTACACGGGCGAGCGCGTGGCGTATGAAATTTTTATCAACCCTGATCAGGCTCCGGCGCTGTTCAAGGATTTGATCGAGGGCGGCGCGACTCCGATTGGGTTGGCGGCGCGCGATAGTCTGCGGACGGAAGCCGGGCTGCCGCTGTATGGGCATGAACTGGCGGGTGAGTACAACTTCAATCCGGCGGACGCGGGCTTCGGGAGTTATGTCAAACTGTGGAAGCCGTTTTTTGTGGGCAAAGCTGCGTTTGCGGCGCGTGAACTGGAACGCGACGCGGTGGTGACACGTTTCCGCATGGACAGCAAGGGCGTCCGCGCGCCGCATTCCGGCGATCCGCTGCTGGATGCGAAGGGGCGGGTGGTCGGTGTGGTCACGTCGTGCAGCATCGACAGCGAGGGCTATTCGCTGGGGCAGGCGTATATCAAAGTGTCGCATGCGGATGAAGGCACGCCGCTGTGGGTATATGCGGGCGCGGCGAGTGCTAAACCCGGTAAGGCGCTCGGTGAGTTGAAACTGGGCGATAAGGGCACGGTGCCGAGTCCGGCGACGGTGTTGAGCCGGTTCCCGAAGAAGGCGAAGTAGGGGAACGGGATAAAAGAAAGATGTTGGGGCGGGTCGGGAGACTCGCCCCTTTTTATATTCGTTTTTTCACGAAGAGGATTTGGCCTTGAGCCTCGTCAGAGGTGAGAGTTGCATGCAAAAAACGCACTTCACGCACCCAATCTCCAATAGATCGACGGTCTTGAGTGGCGAACAATATCCCTGCATGTTCAACGCCACTTTGTGCCAGGACCAGAAAATCATCGTCATAGGTACAAAATACGCGCCCCATCTCGGTTGCTCGCTGGAGATGTTCGGCATCTGTATCGCTCAACCTATCTAAACTGTGGGCGGAAACGACATCGATTCCCAAGCGACTGATCTGCTCACTGACGGCTAATTCTACACTCTCGTCAAAGTAAAAACGCAGTTCATTCAAGGAAAGTAACCTTGCCCTGCCGCGCCAATTCTTCGATCAATTGATGCCCATGTTGAATACTGTGATGGAGGTCGGCATCAATTTCTTCTTTGTGAAGGTAGTAATAGGCGAGTGCGGCATACACCTGGGCAATCGAAAGATTGAACTGGACCGCCAGTTCACCGGGTTCAAAATTTCGGTAAAGATGACTTGCGACTAAATCCATAACCCGTATGCGTGTGCCCGCAATAATGGGGCGGCCTCCGCGAATCTCCGGGTTGGAAACGATTGTGTCAATGCTGAGGACGGTAGCGACCATATCTGTGTCCTTTTCTGCCCTTTTATGCCGATTTTATCTTTTGTGCCGATCTGTTACAAGCTAGAAGCGAGTGCCGAGGAAGGTGTTGAGCCGGCTCCCGAAGCGGGGAAGTAGGGAAACTATGAGGAGCAGATCAGCAGATCCGCTCCTTTTTAGTAGATTCGTTCTGACCACACCCAACCAATTACGAGCGCATTGCCAGGATAGCGCACTAAATACCAATATCCCCAAACGCTGCCATCGGTTAATATTGGCCCTGGAATGCCGATGCTTGCTGTTTCAAGCGTGGTGCCTTCAGGGATGGAAGAACGATTGGCACCTGGGGCGCTGGCATCGGGCATATTCCATGCGCGCGCATTTTCTTTGGCTGTCACCCGACTGCCAAAAGCGAAATGCGGGTCTGCACCCTCCATCTTGACTCCGGATGGTGCGCTGAACGGGATTGTCGTCACCGTCGGATTGGAAATGATGGTTACTTGCTGGCATTCGGTTCCTGCCGAAACATAATTTTTGGCAACCCAACCCGTGATACTCCAGATACGTATCTGCCAAAAATTGTCGGAATCATATTGTCCCGTGATGATTACCTGAGTTCTGTCGGTTAACTCAGCTATTCGATCCGAAGAGGTCGATGGATAGGTTCGAAAAACGACGGTGTCACCGGGGATATTTATGGTTCCAGGACAGTTTGAGAGCGCCGGTTGGATGGGGGGGGCGTTGCGGTAGGCGTGGCAGTCAGCGTTACGGTAGGCGTGAGGGTTGGTGTAACGGTGTTTGTCGGCGTGAATGTAAATGTGGATGTAGGGGTGTCTGTCCAACTGCTGGCTGTCCCTGTTATGGCGAGAATGGCTAGAGCTTGTACGGTGGAATCAAGGTCAGGTGTCGGTGTATCTGTCCAACTTTCAGCGGTCTGGGTAAGGCGCTGGCTGAGTAACGCTTCGGCAGTGGCATTCAGGTCTGGAGTCTGAGTCGGCGTGGGCGTAATAGTTGGGCTGGAAGTAGGAGTCCAGGATGCTGTTGGTGCTAGAACTGGGGATCCGGTTGTGCCTGGCCTTACTTGTGTCAATGCGATCTCAGGCGTTTCCGATGCCATTGTACTGATAATGGCACCTACTTCCTGATCAACAATGGGGCTGGTTGCTGAATCAGACGGTTCATCATCTTTTCCACGAGTTGCCAACACCAGAATCAGTAAAATAGTTAACACTGACGCTATACCCAGCACACCCCAGGTGATAGGTGAACTACGAAATGGTCGGCGCATACGCGTTAGCGCGGAATTGGAACCTGACCAATTTTCGTTCAAACCTACTATTACAGGGAGTGTAAAAAAGCCGGTTTGCGGCATGTGATAAGGCTGAGTTACCGCTTCGAAGGCTTGGGCGAAGGCGGTGCAGGTGGGGAAGCGCTCGTGCGGCTGTTTTGCCATGGCGCGCCAGAGGACGTGTGAGACGGCTTCGGGCAGATCGGGGCGGAAAACCTGCGGCGGCGTGGGGGCTTCGTTCAGGTGTTTGTGCATCAGCGCGTAGGGTGTGGGCGCTTCAAACGGCGTGTGCCCGGTGAGCAGGGCATAGGTCATGATGCCGAGGGCGTACTGGTCGGCGGCGGGAGTAAGCGGTTCGGCGCGCCACTGTTCCGGCGACATATACGACGGCGTGCCCATCGCCGTGCCCGTGCTAGTCATTGAGGTGGTGGATTCGATCAGCTTGGCGATGCCAAAATCCACAATAAAAGCGTTGCCCTGGTTATCGAACATGATGTTACTGGGCTTGATGTCGCGGTGGATCACGCCCTGGCTGTGGGCATAATCGAGAGCGCTGGCAAGTTGGCGCAGTAACCCGGCGACTTCGGCTAAAGAGGGCAGCAGATGATTTTCGTCCATGTGCTGCCTGATGCGATCAGCCAGCGTGCCGCCTGTCAGCAGGCGCATGGCGACATAGTTGATGCCCTGCTGCGTGCCGTAGTCATAGATGGGGATGATGTGCTGGTGTTCGAGTGAGGCGGCGGTTTCGGCTTCGCGGATAAAGCGGTCATGGTAGCCGGTCTGCTGAGCGAGTTGGGGCGAGAGAACTTTGACGGCGACTTCACGGCGGAGAGAGAGCTGTAAACCTCGATAAACGGCACCCATGCCGCCGATGCCTAATAAACCGCGCAGTTGGTACTGGCCGAGGGTTTGTCCGGTAAGATTTTGGATGTTCATAGATGCGCTCATGAAGAGAAAAGCAAATCTGAAATAAGTATAGTTGACAATGGCATAAGAGACAATGATGTCCGAATGACAACCGCAACCGGATGACAGGTGATCGCGTAAAATCTAATAAGGAGGACAGAGATAGATATGCAAATCCACTGCGAAAACTGCGATACCTTGATTCCGGCCTCGAATATCAATATTCAGGACAAACTGGCGGTGTGCCCGGCGTGCCATACGGTGTTTTCGTTCAGCGAGACGGTGCAACGGCGGGCGAAGCTGCGCAAAATGAAACGGCCCAGCGGTATGAGCGTCGATGAGCAGGATGACCGGCTGGAGATTCGCTTTTTCTGGCGCAAAATATTGAAATGGGGGGAACACTGGTTTACGGGCTTGATGATCGCGCTGACGGTGCTGTTGGGAACGCCAGCCATCTCGACGCTGAGTGACGTTGATTCCGTGATGCAGGGGGTGGTGGGGGCGGCGCTGCTCATAGGGGCACTGGTCAGCCTGTTTATGACGGTGCTGATCCTGATCAATCAGGTGCGGATTGTGGTGGATGAGAGCGGTGTATCGGTTGAAAATAAGCCGCTGCCGATTGGGACGCACCAGATTGATCGGGATGAGATTGTGCGCGTGATGTGCAGTGTGGCCGCTTATAACGAAGATGATCCCAAGAGCGAATTTGTTGATTATGATGTCAAGGTGGAGTGTCGTGATGGGCACGAGGTGACGCTCACGACGCTGCGCCGCGCCGCCGCGATATATGTGGCGCAGATGGTGGAGAATTATCTGGATATGGTGCCAGCCGAACAACTCGACGCTGAATCCAGCGACGAGGAACCGTTCGAAGTGCTAGAGGACGTGGCGCACCATGCGCAGGTGTGACGGGTGTTTGTTGCAGAACTGAACTGCCTGCGGTAGCGTTGTCAGGGTGATTTTTGAGGTCGCCTTATGCAAATCCACTGTGAAAACTGCAATACACCGATTCCCGCCGCGAATATCAATATTCAGGACAAAATCGCGGTGTGTCCGAGTTGTAATACGGTGTTTTCGTTCAGCCTGCGACGAAAAGCCAAACAACGCAAAGTGAAAAAGCCGCCGGAAGTGACTATCCATGAGGGGGACAGCGGCGCAGAGATGATCCTGCTGTGGCGGCATATGCTCAAACCGGCGGAATATTGGATTCTCGGTATTTTCGTCTTGCTCGGTGTGGTGTTTGGGGCTGTCGCGGGGTCGGCTTTGGCGGATGTCCAGTCGTTTATGCAGGGATTATTCGGCGGGATGTTTCTGTTGGCGGCGCTGGGCTGTCTCTATTTGATTGTAAGCACGCTGCTGAATCAGGTGCGGGTGACGGTGGATGACGAAACGATCCGCGTGAAACATGGACCGCTGCCGCTGGGGATTAACCGGCAGGTGGCGCGAGAAGAGGTGATACACATTCACTGTGAGGTGGGGAATAATCACCGGAATGTGGAGGCGGCGAGCGAGATGGCGTATTACAACGTCAAAGCGGAATGCCGGGATGGGCGCGCTGTGTCGCTGGCGACGCTGCACCGCGATGCGGCGTTTTATGTGGCGCAGGTGATCGAAAATTATTTGGAAGAGCCAGCGGATCAGCGCGATGAAGTTGAGGAAGATGCGCTGGCGCTGGAATATGAGGTTCAGTATAAACAGCAGCACGGTTAGGAGATAAATTATGCCCGCGCTTGGTAAAGAATTTATGCTGAAAACGCAGTACCCGTATATGGATGAGTACGACCAGAAAAAGGGAATACCTCAGCCGCCGACTGAACTGCCGTATGATCCAGACTGCGCGCTGATCGATTTGCCCGCGCCGCGCGAGGGTGCGCCGCAGCCGGTGGATCTGCTGGACCTGATCAACCAGCGGGCGACGGTCCGGCAGTATGACAAAACGCCGATTTCACTGGCGGAACTGTCGTATCTGTTGTGGACGACCCAGGGAGTTAAGGCGGAGACGCGGCGGACGGTGCCATCGGCGGGGGCGCGACATCCGTTTGAGACGCTGGTGCTGGTTAACCGGGTGGATGGATTGGAGCCGGGGCTATATCGTTTTGTGGCGTCGCAGCACAAACTGATCCGGTTGAATATGCCGGAAAACATCGCCGAGCAGATTGTCGAGGCGTCGCTCAAACAGGGGCAGATCAAAAACAGCGCGGTAACGCTGATCTGGTTCGCGGTGGGCTACCGCACGGTTTACCGCTATGGGGATCGCGGCTACCGCTATATGCACCTGGATGCGGGGCATGTGTGCCAGAATTTGTATCTGGCGGCGGAGTCGATTGGGTGCGGCGTGTGCGCGATTGCGGCCTTTGAAGACGACAAACTGAATGCGGTGCTGGGATTAGACGGCGTTGATCAGTTTGTGATTTATATTGGAACCGTCGGTAAGAAAAAAGCTTAAACGGCGCGCCAGTTATTGGGTGACGGTGATCGAGGTGGCGGCGGTTTGGGCTTCCTGGGTGAACCGGGCGGCGTAAGTTGGGTCAGTGGCAAGATCGGGCGAGAGGACTTTAACAGCGACTTCGCGCTCAAGGACGGTCTGATAGCTGCGATAAACTGCCGCCATACCGCCGCGTCCGATGATGTTCTGAAGCTGGAACTGGCCCAGTTTTAGCCCGGTGAGTGTGAGGATGTTACCGGTAGTATTGGATCAGTCCACAAGCGCCTGATAAGTCAGTACTTTGAACTGAGCGCTTAACGGATAGTAATGGAACGGCTGAAATTGAGGCATAATCAGACCGATCAGCTTCTCTTTGGGATCAACCCAACAGTCGGTACACGCTGCGCCACCCCATCCAAATTCGCCAACTGATCCCACTATCTGCGTTTGCGCCACATCCATCAGAACCTGGAAACCCAGACCAAAGCCATAGCCTTTGGTAAGAACCTGCTCTTCCTTGACGACAAAGAAGGGGAGACAATGCGGGGGCAGATGGTTGATCGTCATGAGTTCAACCGTTTTGCGGCCCAGCAGTCGCACTCCATCCAGTTCGCCACCATTCAGTACCATCTGTAGAAAACGCATGTAGTCAGAAGCCGTCCCAACCAGTCCACCGCCACCCATTGGAACATCCGGCGGCCTGGTATACGGGCTGGTCTGGGGGGCGTCGATGAGCTTAAGTTCTGGCCCGTACATGGCTGAGAATCGATCAAGTTTGTCTTGCGGCACATAAAACGCTGTGTCTACCATGCCCAACGGGGCAAAGATGCGTTTCTCTAAAAACTGTTCAAAAGGCATGCCGGAAACGACTTCCACCAAATAGCCTAACAGGTCACAGGCATGACTATATCTCCAGGCTCTGCCAGGCTGGAACGCCAGCGGAAGTTGGGCGAGCTTCCCAACCAGATCCTTCAGCGTGCTCGCGGAATTAAACAGGTCGGCCTCTTGATACAGTGCCCGTACAGGAGACTCTTCGAAAAATTCATAGGTCAGGCCAGCAGTGTGTGTGAGCAAATCGCGGATCGTGATTTCGCGTTCTGCTTCCGCGAGTTCAAGGCCGGTTTCGATAGCCCTGACAAAGACTTTGGGGCTTTTGAACTCTGGAATAAAATTAGCAACACTATCATAGAGTTGGAAGTGGCCTTGTTCGTAGAGCATCATCACGGCCACGCTTGTGATGGCTTTCGTCATCGAGTACAAGCGGAAGATCGTATCGAGCTGCATCGGTTTGCCTGCCGCAATGTCCATCATTCCAAAGCATTCCGCATGGACCACCTGGCCGTGCCGGGCGATCATCGTGATCAACCCAGCCAGTTTAGATTGGTCGACATAACTCTGCATGACCTTGCTCATGCGGTTTAATCGTTCTGAGGAAAGACCGACCTTTTCGGGTGTGCTGGTGATCATAACTTTCTCCAAGCCTGTGCCAACCCAACTTGAACAGAAATGAGTATAGGACACCGGTCACTGCGGCGCAAAAGATGACAAAAGAGAGTACAATACCTCTCTTGATGCGAAACTCTACTTTATTCCCCTGGTTGAAAGTTGTTGGCCCGGCGATGATCGGGGTGGTGGTGCTGCTGGTGCTGGGCACGTGGCTGATTGACGAGTCGTTCGCGTGGCAAAACCGGCAGATCGATCCGCGTTATACGGCATTCAAGGGATCGTGTTATTACGCGGGCGATGCCCGAAATTATATGCGGATCGCGCTGGATGGGTATTCCAACTATGCGCCGTCGCTGTCGCCGCCGCACATGACGCTGCTGAATGATCGAAGCTGGTGGCCGCTGTTCCCACGCGCGATCAGTTGGGTGATCGCGCTGGGTGGGGGCGCGTGCGGCGGGCGGACGGTGAACGGGATCGCGCTGGTGGCGCTGGTGCCGATCTTCCAGGCGATCACCAGGGAGCGGCGGTGGTGGCGGCTGCTGGTGCTGGGGGTGCTGCCGGCCGGGGCGTGGATGTACGTGGGGGAGGCGGATTCGTTTTTTCTGGCGCTGAGCGCGGCGCTGGTGTGGATTATTCTGCAAAGCGAACGGCATCCACGACTGGCAGGGATCGGCGCGTTCGGGATGGGGATCATCGTGGGACTGGCGAAACCAAACGGGCTGGCACTGATCCCGGCGCTGGGGGTGTGGGGGATCGAAATGGCGATCCGCTATTACCGCGCGGAGCCGGTGTCAGGATCGCGCTGGCGGGTGGTGAAGGATGGGAATCCGGCGTGGGCGGCATGGCTGGGGGCGCTGGGCGTGCTGACGAGCACGGTGTGGTGGATTTACCAGACGAGCGGATTTTACCCATATTATGTGCTGATGCTGCAACGGTCCTTGTGGTGGCGCGAGTTTGAGGGCGGGAATCCGTCGTCGTTCGCGTACACGTTTTACCTGGCGATTCAGACGGCGCGGAATGGGTTCGGCGGGATGCTGGAATTGCAGCGGATGGCCGAACTGGCGAGTATGGTGATGGGGCTGGCACTGGTGTGCGCACATCTGCCGCCGCGCTGGCCGGGCGGGGAACGGATTTCGATCCCGCTGCACTGGCGGATCGGGGTGCTGGCGGTGTTCGTGCTGATGTTCCAGAGCGGGCAGTCCCACGCGGTTGATCGCTACGCGGTGTCGAATGTGTTTTTTGTGCTGGTGTGGTACCGGGTTCTGTTCGGAACGCCGGAACAGCCGGTGACATGGCGGATCTGGACGCTGCCGGGGCTGCTGCGGTGGGCGTGGCTGGCGGCGGGCGTGGTGCTGTGGGTATTCGCGTGGCTGCTGCTGGGCTGGCAGCCGTTGGGATAGGCTATAGGCGGATTATGTTATAATCGGCGGCGCAGCATAGCAGCCAGAGGGGATGGGATCATGGGTGCTCGCATGTTAGGACAATATGAACTGCGCGAACTGCTGGGCAGCGGAGGCATGGGCGCGGTGTACCGGGGGTATCAGGCGGCACTGAAGCGGGAAGTTGCTGTTAAAGTGCTAGCGCAGCAGTTGGCGGAACAAACCGGATACCTGGAACGGTTTATCCGCGAGGCGGAGATTGCCGCCGCGCTGGAACATGCGCATATTGTCCCGATTTATGATTACGGCACACAGCAGGGCGTGAATTATATCGTGATGCGGCTGCTGACCGGCGGATCGCTGACGCAGCGGTTACGCTGGCGGGCAGAAAACCATGAGCCGCTGCCGTCGCTGCGCGAGATCGCGGATTTGCTCAGCCAACTCGCCAGCGCGCTGGATTATGCGCACAGCAAAGGCGTGATTCACCGGGATGTCAAACCGAATAATGTGATGTTCGATGCGCAGGGCAGCGCGTATCTGGTCGATTTGGGGATCGCTAAACTGTCGGCGGCGACGCATGCCTTAACGGCGACGGGGACGACGATGGGCACACCGTCGTATATGGCTCCTGAACAGTGGCGGGCGGAAGAACCGATTCCGGCGACGGATCAATATGCGCTGGGGGCGATGATCTACGAGTTGATCATTGGGCGGCCTCCGTTTGAAGCGCCGACGCCGTTTGGGTTGATGCACAAACATCTGAATGAAAAGGTCACGCCGCCGCAGGTCGAACGGCCTGAAGTGCCTGACGAGGTGAATCAGGTGATCGAGCGGGCGATGGCGAAACAGGCCGGTGATCGGTTTTCGTCGTGCGCGGCGTTTGCGGAAGCGTTCAGCAGCGCGGTGCAGAGTCATAAAAGCGCGGCGACGACTTTTTTCCGAGCGCCGCTGCCGCCGCCAACCGCAAATGTAACTGCTGTGACTTTGCCGCCGGATGGACCATTTCCGTATGCGGCTCCGGCTTATACACCCGTCGCACAACAGCCGCCAGCCTGGGGCGGACAAGCACCAACGCCGCCGTATCAGCCGCCACCCTGGGAACAACCTCTGCCGCTGCGCAAGGGTAAAAGCCGGGCGTGGCTGGGGATCGGGGTGGTGCTGGTGGTGCTGATCGGGATCGCGGCGGTGATCGCGGTGCTGCTGGCGTCGGGCGGGGATGACAAATCGAGCGGATCGGATGTGGTGTCGCGGGGGATCATCGAGACGGACGAAGCGACTGAACCGCCTGCTACGGATACGATGATTCCGGCGACGAGCACCGCGACAGATACTGCGATTCCGGCGACAAGCACAGATACGGCAACCGCATCACCCACGATACAGATCGGGAAAACTGCATCCAAAACGGCGACGGTAACAGCGACAATCACATTGACCAATACAGCGACGAAAACAGCCACAAAAACGGCGACTCAGGTACCGACAGAAACGCCGACCAAAACAGCGACAATCACATTGACCAATACAGCGACTCCGCTACCGAGTAAAACCCCGGTTCCACCGACCTACACAGCAACGGCAGATGATACGGCGACGTATGCGGCGGTAGCAACCGCGGTGGTGCAGACGTTTGAGGCGGTGCAGTCCAAGACGCCGCTGGTACCGACGATCACACCGATCACGCCGACCAAACTGCCCACCGTGACTTCGACGGCCACTAAACCGCCGACGAAGGTACCGACGCGCAAACCGCCGACCATTACGCCGGTGCCGTATCTGCATGTGGGCGGGCGCGCGGTGGTGTATGTGGAAGATGAAGGACTCAAGCTGCGGGCGGGCGCGGGCACGGGATACACGATTATCGAAAATATGCCGCGCGGCACGATTGTCACCCTGGTGGGGGATCCGGTGGACGCGGAGGGCTACCGCTGGTGGATGGTGCAATCGCCCAACGGGAATATTGGCTGGTCGGTGCAGGCGGCGGATAACATCGAGACGCTGGTGCCGCTGCCGGATTAGGGCGGCAGCACTCCACGAAAGACGCGTAACCAGTTACCGTTGAGAATGGCTTCGATGTCGGCGGACGTGTAACCTTTTTGGGTAAGCAGCGCGGGAAGCTGCTGGAGATCATCGATGGTGTTGATCACGGCTTCCTGCGCGGTGAATCCGCCGTCGGAGTCGGAACCAACAGCCGCGTGGGCGCTGGTGCCCGTGTATTGGCAGATGTAATCAATCGCGTTCGCCAGATCGATGATCGAGGGCTGCGCGGATTGGAGATTTTGCTGGTAAAAGCCGTCGTAGACGCCGATGCCGATCACGCCGCTGCGCTCGGTGATCGCGCTGATCTGATCGTCGGTGAGGGCGCGTTCGGTGGGGAGATAGCGGCGAACCGTGCCGTGCGAGTAGATGACGGGTTTCTCCCACAAATCCATCGCCTGCCAGAACGCGGATTCGGACAGGTGGGCGGTATCGAACATCATATTCAGGCGGGACATTTCAGAGAGCAGGGTGATACCGGAGTCGGTTAGACCGCCGGGATCGGAGTTGCTGCCTGCGTACTGCGTTTTTCCCCAGGACAAACCCACATTGCGCAATCCCATATCGTACCAGACTTGCAGATAGTCCGGCGTTTCGATGGGATCGGCTCCTTCCATGCCGATCAGAATGCCGATCTGACGGGAGGCGGCGGGCTGGTCGGGTGCCCAGGTGGCGAGGACCGCATCGAGATCGACCTGCTGGTAGATGATGCGGAACTGCGGCGCACGGGCGCATAAAACCAGGATGTCGGTGAGCATCTGAATGCCCCAGGTGGCGGCTTCGGCAGGGGTGGTGTAGCGGGCGATCTGCGCCGAAGATGTAGCATGGCTGGCCGGGATGACGAAGATCGAGCCGACGATGAGGGCGACCTGTCCGGCTAAGAGTTCGGGCAGGCCGACCATTACGCCGGGTGAGGCGGCGGCGCTTTGGCTGTAGTCCTGGCCGAAATTGGTGATGTTCCAGCCGAGGTCGAGATGGGCGTCAACGATCAGCGGCAGGGAGTCGGATTGCGCAGAAATCCAGCCAGGCCGGAAGGTGGATAATCCGGCGAGGGCGGAGAGTTGCAGGAAATGACGGCGGGTGAGGAACAAGTTTGAGTTGGTCATAAAAATATTATACGGTGAAAGGTGGTGAGTTGGTAGCTGCTTGTTATTAGTATAAATGTTACTGCGAGAACTGAGGTGTGATACCCCCGCCCCCCCTTTAATGGCGGTTTGAGCGAAGAATGGGGTGAAAAAGGGCGAGATATTGGCAGGAAGTCGGACTTTTTGGCATTAAGTGGCGGCGCTCCCCCGCCCCCCCCTTGACGACGTCTCCCGGGAAAAAAGCTTCTATTTCGCGTCGCCACACGGGAAGATTTGGTGACGCGTA
>CAYYNB010000062.1:0-31103 GCA_964472565.1 uncultured Anaerolineaceae bacterium | reverse complement strand
TCCCCCGGCCCCTTTCCCCGCGCGCGGAGAAAGGGGAGAAGCGGGCGCGGCAAGCAGCGCCTCTACAAGCGGCGGGTATTGAACAGGGCGTATGGCCATACGCCCCTACGAGGAGTTGTTGATCTGCGCCTCAAAAGATGGGGGTAAGGCATAGCCAACCGAGGATGTATAAGGACGTACATCTAAAGCAGACTGTGAATTGAATGGCTAAAATTATTTCTATCGAATTTCCTGAAGCGGCCCGGTTGGCGGCAGAGGTGCTGTGCGCCGGGGAATTGATTGTGCTGCCTACCGATACGGTGTATGGGGTGGGGGCGCGGATTGAAGCGGAGGCGATCAACCGGATTTTTGCGGCGAAACAGCGCTTACCTGAAAAAGCGATCCCCGTGCTGGTGGCGGATGTCGAGGCGGTGGGACGGGTGGCGCGGGATTTTCCCGAGGCGGCACGGCGGCTGGCTGAGGTATTCTGGCCGGGGCCGCTGACGCTGGCACTGCCCAAACGCGACGATCTGCCCGCGAATCTGTCCCAACTGGAGACGGTGGGGGTGCGCGTGCCGGATCATGACGGGGCGCGGATGGTGATCCAGGCGGCGGGGGGCGCGCTGGCGGTGACGAGCGCGAATCGCTCGGAGGAGCCGCCCGCGTGTACGATTCAGGACGCGATTGCTTATCTGCTGGATGCGGTGGGGTTGTATCTGGAGGGGGGACCGTGTCGGGGCGGGGTACCTTCGACGGTGGTCACATTTGAGGGCGAGACGCCGCGAATTTTGCGGGTAGGGCCGATCAGCGCGGCTCAGATTGAGGCGGTTCTTGCGAAAAATTCATGAAAAATAGTGAAATTACCGACTGCCCGGACATTCTTCACGCTGGTATTTGGGGTATTGCATGTTACAATCGGGGTAGTCATTAAGCCAAAGGACCGAGGCTGTGCGGCGATCATTATTGTTACGGAGGGGTTTTGTGCCCGGTGGTAAGGAAGAGATGCGCGCTGGAAATTGGATGATGCGGTATGAGCGCCTGGCGATTTGGGCCAGGGCGGAATGGCAGCAGCAGCATGGGGACCAGCCCTTTCAACTGTTATGGGCGTCCGAAAGCTGCGGGAATCAGCTTGCCCAAAGTCGTGTCAAGCCGCGCCGCCGATTAAAAAACAACGCCTACTATACCGGCGTGCAGCAAATTACCTGCCCCGAAGTCATCTCGATCAGCGAATATATTGTGCCGGGGCGACACGCGATGCTGGGCGAAACGGTCGGCGCGTTTGTCTTCAGCTTCAGCCACTCCAAAGGCGCATTCGACGTGTTATACGTCAGTTCGTACTACCGCGACGACGATCCCAATATCATCTCGATTGCGCTGGTTCCGCTGGAACATCTTGATGCATGGGTCTATTTTGAATCGCTGTGCAATGAGGCGGTACGACGCCCGACCCGGCGGCAGGATGTGTATATTATCGGCGGGACGAATGCCTTTTTTAAGCCCACTGTCGAATGGGATGAAGTGATTCTGCCGACGCGCATCAAGGACGATCTGCGCTCGGATATGGAAGCGTTTTTTAAGGATGGCGTGCCGATTTACCAGGAGCTTAATCTCGCGCCGTTTCGTAAGCTGCTGCTGGTGGGGCCGCCGGGCACGGGCAAAACGATGCTGTGCGCGGCGATGGCAAAACTGGCGCTGCGGAAAAAGCGGGTCGTGGTGTATGTATCCGGCGCGGATGATGACGGCGCATCGTTTCACAAGATTCACCATGCGCTGAACGTGGTGGCGAATGCCGGGTATCCGGTGCTGCTGATTGTGGAAGAGATCGATGTGTATCTGCGCAAGGATGACAAGGCGCGGATTCTGAATGTGCTGGATGGGTTGGAGTCGCCGCACAACCCGCGCGGGGCGCTGCTGCTGGCAACGACGAATTATCCGGAAGTGATCGATGAGCGAATCGCCAAACGGCCCGGACGGATGGACCGGATTCTGGTGATCCCGCCGATTCAGGATGTGGAACTGGCGAGCCTGATGCTCGAACATTATATGGGGCCGCAGTGGCAGGAAGAACACCGCTCGGTGGTGGCGCAGTTGGTCGGGCAGACGGGCGCATTTGTACGCGAAGTGGCGCTGCATGCGCGGATGCTGGCGGCGCACAATAACCAGCGCGTGGTCAGCCTGGAAACGCTGAACCAGTCGATTGCCAGCCTGTCAACGCAGATGGAATCGGGGGATGATTTGCTGCCGCGCCGCCGGGTAGGTTTTGGCAGCGGGCTGGGCGGCAACGGGTTTGGGGTGTTTACCGCCGAACGCGATACGCCGATTGAACCGGATCGGGCGGAAGACTGAGCATACGATTCTACAAATTCTACAAAAAAGCGGAATAGGAGCGCGACTGCTCCTATTTTTTTTGATCCATTCGGCGGCGCGTAAAATGGGCGCGGCAAGCCGACGCCCCTACGAATGGCGGGCATAAAGCGCGGGGCGATTCGTGAATCGCCCCTACGGGCACGTGTCGGTCCGTGTCTCACAAGATGTGGGGGAAGGTCTAGCGCAGGGAAGGCACGCAGAATAGGCACGGGGTAATTATTTTCTTAGGATAGCCTTACAGAATTAAGAGCAGGGTGCCAATCGTAAAAGAACACGATGATCATTTACACTACCTGGGGGCGCGTGCTCGTGTGTATAGTTGGGGACATGTGTCAAACCGCCGCCTTGAACAGACAGCGGCGGGGCTGCATGGCATGAAAACGGCACAAGAACGCCGTAAGAACGGTGTAAAAACGGCGCAAAAACGATCAGTGTTCGTCGTCTTTGGGCAGATGACGCTCGATGTGATTTTTGACGGCAAAAACTGCCGCTTCGGCGCGATTGGACACTTGAAGTTTGCTCAGAATGTTACCAACATAATTGCGGACTGTGCCTTCACCGAGAAAAAGCTGCGAGGCGATCTCACGGTTGGTCAGGCCTTCGACCATCAGGGCCAGGATGCGCATTTCCTGGGGGGTGAGTTCGGAAAAGGCGGATGCTTCCTTGACCTGGGCGGCCTGCCGGACTTCTTCGAGCAGGGCTTTGGTCATGGTGGGGTCAATCAGGGCGTCACCCCGTCCGACCGTACGAATGGCATCGACCAGATCGGTACTGCCCACGCGCTTGAGGACATAACCAATGGCACCGGCACGGACGGCATCCATAACCAATTCGTCCTCAGCATATGAGGTGAGCATAATCACTTTGGTGGTGGGGAGTGCGCTGACAATCTGTTCGCAGGCTTCGATGCCCGACAGCCCGCCCGGCATGCGAATGTCCATCACAATGATCTCAGGTTTGTGCGCCATTGCCTGCCGAACGGCATCAATACCATTTTCGGCCTCGGCGACTACCATGAAGTCGGGCTGTTGATCTAGCAGAGCCTTTAAGCCTGCGCGGACGACGGCATGATCGTCAGCAATAAGAATACGCAGTGGGGTCACTCGGTTCTCCGGTCGGATTAACAGTAATCTTCGGACAGCTTGGGTTGCCAATGGCAACGCTTGTGTTTCGATTATACCTGTTGGCGTCTTAAAAACCAGTCAAAAGATTTTATTGTTTTTATTCCCTATGTTCGATCATCGAGGACAAATTTCGTGAATGGTGATCCTGATTATACGCTGAAGATGCTGGATGCGCTCAGCCGGGCCGCCGCCGCCGTGACCAGCGATCTCAGTTTGCCGCGAACTTTGCAGGCGATTGTTGATATTGCACGCGAACTGGCACAGGCGCGGTATGCGGCGTTGGGTGTGCCGGGTGACGATGGAACACTCAAGGCGTTTATTACCTCTGGCCTCGAAGCGGGCATGGTGCGGAATATCGAGCACGAACCGCGCGGTTTAGGGCTGTTGGGGGCGATTCTGGAATCGGATACCCCGATCCGGCTCGAACGGATCACCGATGATGCGCGTTCGGTTGGATTTTGCGCGCATCATCCACCCATGACCAAATTTCTCGGTGTGCCGATCATCAGCCGGGGCGAACGACTGGGCAACCTGTATCTGACCGATCCGCTGGATGATGAACCGTTCGATGAAGACGACGAGCGGCTGATCGTGCTGCTGTCGAAACATGCGGCGGTGGCAATCGAAAATGCGCGGCTGTCGGAACAGCTTCAGTCGCTGGCCCTGAGCCGCGAACGGGACCGGATTGGGATGGAACTGCACGACGGCGTGATCCAGTCGGTGTATGCGGTGGGGATGAAGCTGGAGATTCTGCGCGGTCAGTTCCCGATGACCCCGGAACAGGAAACGCAGTATCACGCGATTATCACTGATCTGAACCAGATCATTGAAGATATACGCAACTATATTCGTAATCTGCGCAGCGCCCGCGAAGAACAGGTCACATTCAAGCAGCGGCTGGAAAATCTGGCGCGGCATTTCCGCGATTTTGCGCAGGTGGACGTGGCGATTGATGTGCCGGGGACGCTGCGCACGCTGAACGATCAACAGCGGCATTCGCTGACGCAGATTGTGCGGGAAGCCTTGTCGAACGTGGCGCGGCATGCCAAAGCGACTCAAGTCCGGATCATTGTGCGGGAAGTCGGTAATAATCTGACTGTCACCATTGGCGACAATGGGCACGGGTTCGATACGTCCCGGACGGAAACCATGAACAGTTTTGGGCTGCGGAATATGGTGCAGCGGGCGAAACGATTGGGCGGAACGCTGCTGATCGAAAGCGAGATCGGGCAGGGGACGACGATCACAGCACAGGTGCCGATCAGGCCGTAGGAACCCCGATCCTCCCGGCCCCTTCCTGCTTGAGGGAAGGGGAGAAAAGCTCGGACCTCACCCCTGACCCCTCTCCAACCCAGTTGGCAGCGGGGGAAGTCAGACAAAAATTGAAGCAAGCGGGACAATTCGTGAATTGCTCGGCGTGTTTATCGCGGAAAAAATGGCTGCCTATGCGGAGAGGAAAAAATCCTCTCCGTTTTGATTCCTAGAGGAAACGTTCGACGGTGATGCGTTGGCCGGATGCCCCGGATTGCAGAATCGCTTCGATAACGGCGACATCCTGCATCGCCTGTTCGGGCGAATTGGCGTGACGTACGCCGTCACGGATGGCGGCGGCAAAGGCGGCGAACTCATTTTTGACACCCTGACCCTCAAAGGCGAATTCGTCCGTGCGATCCGGGTAGACGACTTCCAGCACATCGGCCCGCACGCTGAGCGCGCCGCGCTTGCATAAAAGACGCAGACGGGTCGGCCAGGGGGAACTGCTGGCAAAGGTTTGGGTCCAGGTGCCGACTGCACCGCTATCGAATTGAAGGGCGGCGGTGAGGGTGTCGGTGGGCGGCAGATCGGGACGGAATTGGGCGGTCAGCGCGCTGACGGACTGGACTTCACCTAAAATCTGGCGCAGGGCCGCGACATTATGGACGCCGCCATCCAGCAGGAAGCCGCCGGGGAAGGTCCCGGTGCGACGCCACGCGGTGTGATAATACTGGTTGGAGGCCGGCTGCATATTGGCATAGATGGCCCAGTCGCAGACCTGGGGCTGACCCAACACGCCGCTTTGCACGATCTCCGCCGCTTTGTGAAAGGCGGGTTCGTAGCGCCAATTTTCGGCAACCATCCAGATCAGATGACGATGCTGGGCGTAGTGGGCTAACAAGCGGCGGCCTGTAGCCAGATCGGGGGCGGCGGGTTTTTCGCTGATCACGTGTTTTCCGGCGCTCAAGGCCTGTTCGATCACAGCGGGCATGATCTCAATGGGCTGTACGAGATCCACAGCTTCGATGTCCTCACGGGCCAGCAGCGCGGCGAGATCATCGTAGACCTTGACGGGGTAGGGCAGCATGGCGACGAGTTCGGCGGTGGTCGATGTGCGGTGGTTGTATACGGCGACTATTTCAAAGGCGTCGCCCAGCGATTGAATGGCGGGCAGGTGGGCCTGACGAGCGAACAGTCCGGTGCCGAGGATGGCAAGGCGGATGGGTTTGGATGTAAGCATCATTTTCTCCTCTGAAAAGTAAATGAGGACTTTTTCAGGTTTTAACTTACTGCCGCGTTCCCGACAAGGGTTTGAACCTCGTGCAGCAACGTTTCCATGGCGGAAATATTCGCATTGTTTAGCAGCGCGGCGGCACGGGCGCTAAAATGGTCGGGTTTGGTGTTAAATGACTCGATCAGCGCTAAGGCACCTTTTTCGTTGATACAGTACTGTTCGTTGAGCGCAAAAATGGCCTGGATCATCACCGCGAGCGCGCGGTAAAGATGGCCGACGACCGTTACAATATCGCCGCGCTCGGCTGGCTTGTGGGCGTTTTGCAGCGAAAAAGCCGCTTCCCATAAGCCGTCGAATAAGGCTTGTTTCAGGGCGGGGGGATAAATGGCGGTGCGGCGCTTGAGGGCGGCCAGCCGACCTGTGCGATCAAACAGCGGGCGGCAGATGTGGACTTCGCCTGGATAGATGTGGTTGTAGAAGCCGTGCGGATGGCCCGGTTGGTAAAACACGGTCACGCGGCCTTGTTCGCAGTTGGTTATTTCCTGCTCCACGCGCGCGAGATCGCGGTACAGCCAGTCTACATGCTGGCCTTGAATGGTGAGCCATGCACCGCCGTTGATCCAGGGACCCCAGGCTCCAAATTCAGTCACGGCTTCTGAACGGTGCTCATCGTCCAGCCGCCCGGCGAGTGTTCTCAGATCATCCAGCCGCGGCGGATGGGCGGGATCGTAGTAGAGGCTCAGATCGATGTCGGAAGTAGGGGTAGCGGTCCCTTTGGCATAGGAGCCGCCAAGTACAACCGCCTTAACGCCATCCAACACGCAGATTTGTTCGGCAATTGATTGGGCGAGCTGCAACACGGCTGGCGATCCTATTCCTACAAAATGCGGCGGACGCGCAGCGCCAAGTGGACGGCGAGGCGCGTTTCGGGATTATCGAGATCGAGGCCGCTGATCTCTTTGATACGCTCCATGCGGTAGAGCAGGGTGTTCCGGTGGACGTGCAGGCGCTGCGCCGTGCGCGACAGGTTGCCGTGTTCTTCAAAAAAGGCTTCGAGCGTCGTCACAAATTCGTGATTGGTGGGGGAATTCTCGGCCAGCGCGCCCAGCGTCTCATAATAAAATTTGCTGAGTTCCGGGGAACCGACCAGCAGCGATAACAAACGGTAGACACCCATTTCACGGAAGGCTAAGGGCGCAAGCAGCCGCCACTGGTGCGCGGTGCGGTAGGCGGCCACAGCCTGCTGGAAGCTCTGCCGCCATTCGTTCAGGGTGTGGGCGCTCTGGCCGAGGCCGACGGCAATCTGTTCGCGGTAACGTTCGAGCACGCGGCCCTGGACGGCTAACGCCAGATCGCGGGCCGTTGGTTCGTCCCCTTCGCAAAATACGATCACTTCGGTGCCGTAGGGCTGGACAAGCGCACCGAAACCCAGCGCTCCAGCCTGTTCGTTGCACAGGGCTTCGATCTGGCGGGCGGTGGGCACGTTGTCGCGCATGCCGCCGATGTAGAGCGTGGAATACTGCTGATCGGGCTGGTAGCCGAGGCGGGTCAGGCGCAGCAAGGCTTCGGTTTCGGTGATCGCGCCGCCGATAAACTGCTCCAGGACGTTGCCCTGGACGCGTTTCTGGGCTTCGCGGATGGCTTTTTCCTTCGCCATTTCCAGGGCGCAAACCGCCGCGCCATGCCGCACGAAGGCGACGTCGAGGGTGTCATACATCTCGTTTTCGTGGAACAGAAGCGACAGAAAACCGCGCCCCATCTTGCCGGCGACGATGGGCGCGACCAACCGCCGCAAGCCTAACGGGGGCAGCGGGACGGCTACCGGATCGGGGCTGGCCTGGGCGACTTCCATCCGGTCCCGGAAGAGGGCGGGGAGGGGATTGGCGTCGTAGAGCGCTTCTTCAATCGAGGACCATTCGGGCGTACGGGTCATGGGGCCAGCCATCGCCAGCGGACGGAGCCGCTTATCCTGAACGACGATGGACTTACCCATCATCTCGGCCAGCACATCGACCAGGGCTTCGAGGCCGCGATTTTCGGTGGAAAGCTGGAGCAACTGCTCCCGTACTTCGTGGCCGCGCGCTTCAGGCGAAACCGTATTGCCCATTAACATCTGGGCGATCTGACGCTCGATGGCTCGCAGGGCGGTGGTTTCGGGCAGGCGCATGAGGAGAATGCCGAGGTCGTTGGCGGCTTCAACCGCAGGATGGCCGATTTCGCCCAGCACGCCAATCGCGGTGACTTCGGTTTCGGCCAGATCACGCACCAGCGATACCAGGGTCAGCTTGTCGCTCAAAAGATGCATCGATTCAAGGGAGAGCAGCGCGATTTCACCGCCGCGCAGATCGGGAAACGCGGGGGGGCGTGTGTTGAGCACGCTGACCCAGGTGACGGCGCGGTGCAGATTGGCCTGCCCGGCAACCACAGTTGTTCCAACCGGCAGGGCAAGGCGGAGTAAATGAGCAACGGTAATCTCAGACGGTCCTGGCAAAAAAGCCTCACATCCGAATTTGCTAGTTTAGCATGATATTGTAAACCGCCCTGCAATTGATGCCAGCATTAATAGAGATTAATATAGCGGTTGACTTCCCACGGGCTGACGACGTGCAAATAATCTTGCCATTCCAGGCGTTTAGCTTCTAAAAAGCGCTCAAAAAGATGCAGACCCAGGGCTTCGCGGGCCAATTCACTGCTCTCAAATTCATCCAGGGCTTCATCCAGCGCCAGGGGCAGGGTGGTGAGATGGCGGCGGCGGTTGGATAATTCGTAAAGTTCTTCTTCGGCAGCCGGGGGCAGGGCCAGCGTGTCACGGATGCCGCGCAGACCGGCATAGAGCAGCACGGCTAAGGCGAGATAGGGATTACAGCTTGGATCGGTGGCGCGCATTTCGATGCGGGTGCCCAATGTGTTGCCGTCGGTCAGGCGCGGAACACGCAGCAGCGCCCGGCGGTTGAGCTGTGCCCAGGTGACATGAATGGGGGCTTCCAAACCGGCCACTAACCGCTTATAACTGTTGACCAGCGGGGCGATGACGGCGCAAATTTCGCGGGCATGGGTGAGCTGTCCGGCCAGGAACATTTTGGCTTCGGCGGACATGCCGTAATCATCGTTGGGATCGGCAAAACGATTGTTTTCTGATTCAATATCGCGGAGCCACTGGTGAAGATGCATGCCGCTGCCGGGTGCTTCGGTGAGCGGTTTGGGCATAAAGGTGGCAAAACGGCCTTCCTGCTGGGCGATGGTGCGCACGGCCAACCGCGCGGTGATGATGGCATCCGCCGTATGCAGCGCATCCATGGGGGCGAAATCGAGTTCATGCTGACCACCGCCGACTTCATGATGCGTTGATTCAACCGGAATGCCCATGATCCTTAAGGCATCACAAACGCGCTTGCGAATCAGGCGGGCGGTGCTGTCGGCGGCATCAAAATAACTGGCGTGATCATCACTGCGCAGGGGCTGGTGATTGGGCGATTGCTGAAAAAGGTAAAATTCCAGTTCGGGGGCGATCACATAACGAACCCCCATTTCATCGGCCCACTGCATGACGCGCTTCAACGCGCCGCGCGGGTCTCCGGCGAAGGGCTGGCGGTTGGGGGTGAAGACATCGCACAAGAGGCGCGCTGTCTGCCCGGTATCGGGGTGGCTGCCTTCCCAGGGCATGAGGGCAAAGGTGGACAGGTCCGGCATGAGATACATATCGGACTCGGCAATACGGGCGAAACCTTCGACTGCCGATCCGTCAAACCAAATGCCCTCGCTGAGCGCGGTGGGCAGATGATCCGCGTCGATGCTGACGGTTTTGATCATACCGGTCACATCGGTAAATTGCAGGTCAATCGAGCGAATATCGCGGTCACGAATTTGTCGGATGACATCTTCGGCACGTACAGTTCGGGTAGTTGGTGAGTCCGGCATCCCCAATCCTCTATGACAATCCAAATTTGGTGTGAATTATACCGTTGGGCACTGGTGGGTTCTCTGTCAAAAGTGCCAAAAAAGGGCGAATATGAAATAAAGCCTAATTTTTCGTGAAAAATGTATATTGTTACCTATTCCTAACTTGACTTTACCGGGGGCGTGTGCCATAGTAAATATAAATTGAATACAGAATATAGAATAAATAAAGAAGTATAATCTTAGACAATAAGGGGCCTCTTATGTCGAAAAAATGGTCCATCCTCCTGGTCGTTATGCTCGTCGTTGGGTTGGCGCTGCCAGCTTGTGGCGACGAAGAAAAAGATGATACTGAAGAAATCAAAACCGTCAAGGTGGCGATTAGCGCACCTCTGGGCCTCGATATTGGGCAGGATGTGGTGAATGTTGCCCAAATGGCACTGGATGAAAATGGGGGCAAGGCGGGGAAACTGAAGGTGGAACTTCTTCCACTGGATGTGAGCGATCCGAATGGCAGCCCGGTTTCGGTTGATTTTGAAAAACAGGCGGCAGAAAAAGCGGTCAAAGATAACGCCGTTGTTGCTTACCTGGGACCGATGACCAGCGATCAGGCTAAAGCCTCGGTGCCGATCCTCAGTTCGGCGTCGATAGTCCAAGTAACCGAGTCGGCGACATGGCCCGGCCTGACCAAACCCGGTTTTGGTCCGGGTGAGCCAGGAACCTATTATCCGACAGGCCGCCGGACCTTCTTCCGCGTTCTGCCTTCTGATGATGTGCAAGGGTTGGCGGGGGCGAAGTGGGCGAACAGCCTCAACGTGAAGAAGGTCTACATTATCGATGATGGCACATCGTATGGGATCGGCCTGGCAGGAATTTTCGAGACGGCAGCCGGTGACTTTGATATAGAAGTTGTTGAACATGTGAGCCTGGCGGCGGAAGCGACGGCGGAAGAACTGGACGAGCTAGCCCAAACCGTTGCGGCGGCTGAGCCGGACCTCGTTTATTTTGGCGGGGGCGTTGTGCCGCATGGCGTCGGCATGGTTCGCGCGCTGCGCACCGCAAACCCCGCTCTCGCGATTATGGGTACCGATGGTTTGCAGCAGGAAGAATTTGTAACTGAATTGGGCGCGGAACTGGTCGAGGGTGTGTATGTGACCGGGTTGACCATTCCGGCGACGGAACAGAAAAATGCAGAGACCTTTGTCGCCGCGTATACTGAAAAATATGGCAAAGAGCCGACTCCCTATGTCATTCTGGCCTATGAAGGGATGAAGGTTATTTTAGCCGCCATTGAAAAGGCCGGCAGCGCGGATCGGGCCAAAGTGTTGGACGCCATGACTAACCTGGGCATGTATACCGGGGTGCTGGGTCTGTGGTCGTTTGATGAATATGGCGATATTAAAAATGCGCCGATCAGCGGCTGGCAAATTCAGAGCGGCGTTTGGACTTACGTTAAGCTTATTCAATAGGGTGGTGAGATGAGAATTAGAAGAAGACAAACAGGTTCACTCTCGGCGCAGCTTCTGCGCCAGGTGGCTATTCTCGGATTCATCGCCATCGTAGGTGTGCTGAGCGCCGTGATCCTGGGGATCACGGCGACGCTGGTGCAATCTCAGCAAGACTTACAACATACCAGTGCCAATGCGGCGCGTACTTTTGACTTGTTCTGGCAGGATATGTACAGCGATCTGGTCGCTGTCGGGGATTCGGTGACGCTGGTCGAGGATACGGATGAATTATTCCGCGCCGCCCTGGACCGCCACCCGCCAATTTTTGACATCAAGTTAGTCAACAGCCAGGGCAATATCCTGGCGCAGCGGCAGCGCGTGGGAACCAGCGCGGTCAGGCAGTTGGCCCAGCAGCCCTGGCTGAATTCCGTTTTGCGCGGCGAGTTGTATCTCGGCCCGGTTGATTCGAGTGAATATGGCGTGCCATTTATTGACATGGCAATGCCGATTTATGGTCATGCGAATGATTTTGCCGGAATCCTGGTGGTCAAACTCGACCTTTCGGCGCTGTGGAGCGAGGTAAGCGCCATTCGTCAGGGTGAGGAAGGGTACGGGTATCTGATCACCGAAGATGGGCAGTTGCTCGCCTATTCTGACCTGGCACTGGTGCGCGATGGAAAACGTATCAGCCAAAAGCCCAGTGAGATTGAGGACGGGACTTTTTACGGCCTCTTTTCGCTGTATAAGGGCCTGGAAGATCGGTGGATTCTGGCATCGAGCACACGGCTTGAGTTCGTGCCCTGGTATGCGGTGGTCGAGCAGCCGATGATGGAGCCGTTGAGCGGCGTCACAGGGGCTTTTGTGGTGTTTGTTTTAGCCCTGCTGCTGAGCCTGATCATGATTTTCAGCATCGTGCGCTTTATCCGGCGCGGCGTCGTCAGGCCGCTGGTTCAGCTTCGCGAGGGCGCGCGCGTGTTTGCTGCGGGGAACCTGGAGCATCAGATTGAAGCGAAGGGTAGTCTTGAACTGCGTGATCTGGCCTCGACGCTGAACGATATGGCGGCTGATCTGAAACAGTCGCATGCTGAAGTAGAAGAGTCGAACCGGACGCTCGAACAACGGGTGCGTGAACAAACCCGTAACCTGGCACTGGTTACAGAAGTGACGAACCGAGCGGCTTCCATTCTTGATATGCAGGAACTGCTTCAGATGGTGGCGGACCTGACGAAACAGACGTTTAACCTGTACCATGCGCATGTGTATGTCCTGGACCGCAAAACGGAAAGCCTGGTGCTGGCGGCAGGGGCGGGTGAAACTGGCCGCCGGATGGTCGCCCAGGGGCACCAGATTCCCTATCAGATGGAGCGCAGTGTGGTGGCCCGCGCAGCCCGCGAACGCGGCGTTGTGACGGTCGATGATGTGCGCCTTTCGCCCGATTTTCTGCCGAACCCGCTGCTGCCCCAAACCGTATCGGAACTGGCGGTGGCGCTGGCGGTTGGTGATCAGGTGATGGGGGTGCTGGACGTACAGAGTGATGAGGTTGCCGGGTTTGATGCTGAACTGAGCAGCCTGATGTCTACGTTAGCCGGTCAGATTGCAGTTGCGCTGCGTAACGCGCAATTGTATACCGAAGCGGAACGCACCAGCCGACATGAACGCGCGCTGAGTGTGATCACGGAGCAGATTCAAAGCGCGTCTTCACTGGATGAACTGCTGCAAATTGCCGTGCGCGAACTGGGCAAAGCGCTTCGTGTACCACAGGCAACGGTGGCTTTACAGTTGCCCGCTGAATCGGAAGAACCGGAATTTACGCATAGTTAGTTCGGGGGGCAAATTCTGCTCCCTCAATGGAGTTAGCGTCTAGTTAACTGGGGAGAATTAACTTATGTTTAAAAATAAAACCAAGCTCTATCTTCTGTTGGCAGCGCTCGCGGTTGTGGCCGTTGTTGTTGTGGCGCTGGTGGTCATTCTTGGCGGCGATGAGGAAGAAGAAAAAGACAAGGGCGACACCGCGAAGCATTACACGATTGGCGTTGTCAACGTGGCGGCGATTATTAATCCGGCCATTGACGGATTAAAAGAGGCGATGGCCGAAAAGGGATATACCGAAGGGAAAAATATCACCTATATTTACAATGGCGCGGTTACGCGTGACAATCTTCCGGCAGAAGTGAAGAGCCTGATTGATCAAAAGGTGGATCTCATCGTGTCCGTCACCACGCAACCCTCCCTCGAGGCCAAAGCGCAAACCGCCGACAATCAAATTCCGGTGGTGTTTGCAACGGCGACGGACCCGCTTGCATCGGGTATCGTGAAGGATCTGGTTAAACCTGGGGAAAATGTTACCGGGGTGCTCAGCGGGCAGGGCGAAATTCGCCGCCTGGAATGGCTCAAGATCGTTGCCCCGACCATCCAACGAGTTTATTACCCCTATAATCCTAATGATGCGAGTCCGATGAAAACGCTGGAAGAATTAAAACCGGTGGCTGAGACACTGGGCTTAGAATTTGTGCTGGTTGAGACGCCCGATGAAGCCGCCGTGCTGGATGCTATCGCCAATGTACCGGATGATGTGGACGCGATTTTCCTCGGCCCGGATTCGCTGGTTGGCGCAAAATATGCGGAGTGGGTGGCTAAGGCGAATGAGTTGAAAATCCCCACATCGGGATCGTCACAGGCGCACGTGGCCGGGGGCGTTTTATGCTCATACAGCTACAGCCCCTTTGAAGCGGGTAAGTTGTCCGCCGTTCTGGTGGCGCAGATTCTGGAAGGCGCGAATCCGGGCGATTTGCCGGTGTTGACCGCCGAGCCTCAATTTTCGATCAACCTTGTGACTGCCAATGCGATTGGGCTAGAGATACCAGAAGATGTGCTGCGGCAGGCCACAATTATCATTCACGAAGAATAAATAACTTTTGACGCGAGAAGGGGATGCGAACGCTCCCCCTCTCTGCAATGAAGGAGTCGTTTCATGAACAGCCTGCGAACTCGTATCGCATTAATTCTGATTGCTCTGGCTGTGATTCCCCTTCTGCTGGTTGGCGGGCTGCTTACCTGGCGTATTTATACTGTGCAGGAAAACCAGTCAATTGATCTCGAACAGGCTGTGGCCCAACGCGTTAGTTCGGTGACGGATGAATTCATTGAAAGCCGTAACGCTGAACTGAGCCTGATTGGTAAAGTTCATGGCCTGGGGGGTATGAGCCAGGACGATCAGATTCAAACACTGGCCAATCTGTTGTCACAGACCGATGTTTATACCCGTCTCATTTTGATCGATGCCCAGGGAAATGTGCTGGCTTACCAGTCACAGTATGAAATCGTTGGCCCTAACCAGGTTATGACGGATACTGATCAGGTTCAGATTCCTCTGACCACCGGTAAACCATATTACAGCCCGGTGCGTATCGAAACCCAGACACGTGAGCCGGTTATGACGATTGGGCTGCCGTTCATTGACCCTCGGACGGGGGATGCCAGCCAGGTGCTGATCGCAGATTTCCGCCTCAAAACGGTTTGGGATTTGATCGCGGGGATGGATCTTCAGGCCAATGAAAGTGTCTACATTGTAGACAGTACGGGGCGGGTTGTCGCGCATCAGAATCCCTCGGTCCCCTTGAGTGGAACCAATTTTTCGGTTCCGTCTGAAGATGGAAGTCATGAGGGATTGAATGGGAACGATGTTATTCTGGCGACGGATACCTTCGCCGTCGGCCAGCAGCAGTTCACGGTTGTAGCGGAACGCCCGGTTTCGGATGCGTTACGGCTCGCACGCGATACCCTGATCATCATTGGGGTGGCGCTGCTGATTGCTTTGTTCGTGACCATTGTCAGCGCGCTGGGTGCGGTGAACTGGATTATCCGGCCCATTCAGCATCTGGTTGAGACGGCTCGCGCCGTGCGTCAAGGCGATCTGTCGCGCCGGGCGGAGGTGGTTCGCCGCGACGAAATTGGGGTGCTGGCCGAGGCGTTCAATGATATGACGGGCCAGCTTCAGCAATCGCTGGAAGAGATGGAAGGGCGTGTGCAGGAACGCACTCTCGACGTTTTCCTGACGCTCGAAGTGGGCAACCTGACCACCGAACTTTATCAGCGGGAAGACCTGCTGCCGCGCGTGGCAGACTTTATTCGTGAACGTTTCAACCTGTATTATGTTCAGGTGTATTTGCTGGACGACATCAAACAGCACGCCATATTGACAGCCGGTACCGGCGATGTCGGGCGGCAGTTGCTGGCCTTGAAGCACCGGATTGATTTGAAATTAACGTCGATTGTCGGTTCCGCTATCAAAAACCAGCAGTCCGTTTTGGTGAGCGATACAGAGCAAAGTGGTATTCACCTGCCCAACCCATTGCTGCCGCTGACGCGATCTGAGTTAGCTATTCCGCTGCGCGCGGGAGGTGAAATTCTGGGCGTCGTGGACATGCAGGCGGAAAAACCGGGCACGTTTAACGCTGACAATACACCCGTTTTCGAAGCGATGGCGAGCCAGTTAGCGGCGTCTTTGAACGCGGCCCAGGCGTATCAGGAAACACGTATGGCGGTTGAACGTGCAGACCGGATTAACCGCCGCCTGACGCGTGAAAGTTGGGAAAGTTATCTGGGCCGGATCGGTGAGGGGCAGACCGTTGCCTATACCTATGATTTGCAGAATGTGCGCCCAGTTGAACACATTCCGGCGGATAGTGGGAATGGACACGGGACAGAAGGCTCGCTTCAGCAGGCGATTTATCTACGCGGGCAGTCGATTGGCGATATTGTGATCGGGAGCCAGCAGACGTTAGGCACTGATGAGCGGGCACTGGTAGAAAGCGTGGCGGAACGTATTGCGCTGGCCGTCGATCAGTTCCGCGCTTTTGATGAGACGCAAGACGCGCTGTCTGAAACCGAACTGCTGTACCGGGCCAGCAATGCGATTGGCTCCACAAAATCGGAACAGGAAGTTATTGATAGTCTGATTCAAAACCTGCCCACCGAAGGATTGGACCGGCTGGTGGTCGGGCTGCTTCAGGATCGGAAAGCCGATGGTAATCTTGTGGCCGAAGTGGTGGCGGTATGGGATCGGAATGGACAGGAAAAGAATTTCCTGGGCAACCGGTTCAGCGCCCGCGAAATGCCTATTCTGGGCAAGCTGGGGCCGACAGAGAGTTTGGTCATCAGTGACTTTAATAACGTGGATGAAAATCGGGTCGATCCGCGAACGCAGGCCGTATTCAAGCACCTGGGCGTACGATCAGCGGCTATTCTGCCCATCACGACGGGTGAGGAATTAGCGGGCTGGCTGCTGCTCGAAACGACGAAAGAGACTCGACACTTTACCGAACAAGAGATCGCCCCCTATCAATCGCTGGTCACGCAGGCCGCAGTGGCGATGCAAACACACCGTCTGTTTGAACAGACGCAACGGCGTGCTGTGGAATTGGAAACGGTGGCGCAGGTGACAGCGCAGGCGACCAGCACGCTGGACCTGGGCGCGCTGCTGTGGAATGTGTCGGACCTGACGAAAGAGGCGTTTGGGCTGTACCATGCGCATATCTACTTGTTGGATGAAACAAGCGGCTACCTCCGGTTGGCGGCTGGGGCGGGTGACGCCGGGCGGTTGATGGTGGGCGCGGGGCACGGGATTCTAGCCTCGAACGAACGCAGCCTGGTGGCTCGCGCAGCCCGTACCCGGACCAGTGTAATGGAAAACGACGTGACGGCGGCCTCGGACTTTCTGCCGAACCCGCTGCTTCCTCAAACGCGGTCCGAGCTGGCGGTACCTCTGATCAGCAGTGATCGCGTGATCGGGGTGCTCGACGTGCAGTCGGATCACCCCAGTTTCTTCAGTGAAGAGGACCAGCGGATTCAGGAAACCCTGGCCGGGCAGATCGCGTCGGCAGTGGTCAACGCGCAGGCGTTCGACGAAACTGAACGCGCCCAGCGGTTGATGAACTCGATTATCAACACCTCGCCGGACTGGATTTACGTGAAGGACCGCGACTTCCGGTATATGGTGGCGAACGAAGTGTTTGCGTATGAGTATGGACAACTGACGCCGGCGGAAATGGTGGGCAAGGATGACTACGATCTGGGCACACCGGTAGAACTGATCGAAGGGGATTCAGAGAAGGGAATTCGCGGGTATCGTCCCGATGACCGGGCGGTGCTTGAAGAAGGACAGACGATCCACAACCCGTACAACCTGGCTCCGGTGCGGGATGGCAGCCTGCGCATTCTCGACACGACGAAACTGCCGCTGACGGATATGGATGGGAACATCATCGGTGTGCTGGCGATTTCGCGTGATGTGACGGAACGCTACAAGGCAGAAGAGGAAATCCGCAAGCGCGCGGTCCAGCTTGAAACGGTGGCACAGGTGACAGCGCAGGCAACGAGCACCCTGGACCTGGAAACGCTGCTGTGGAACGTGTCTAACCTGACGAAAGAAGCGTTTGGGCTGTACCATACCCATGTTTACCTGTTGGATGAGGCGAATCAATATCTGGTGCTGGCGGCAGGCGCGGGCGAGGCGGGGCGGATGATGGTCAATTCGGGCCATCGTATTATGGCCTCGAATGAACGCAGTCTGGTGGCACGCGCGGCTCGTACCGGTGCCAGCGTTACGGAAAACGATGTGGCGGCGGCTCCAGATTTTCTGCCGAACCCGCTGCTGGCCGAAACACGGTCCGAGTTGGCGGTGCCCCTGATCAGCGGTGAACGGGTCATCGGGGTGCTGGACGTGCAGTCGGATCAACCCAGTTTCTTCAGTGAAGAGGACCGGCGGATTCAGGAAACCCTGGCCGGGCAGATCGCGTCGGCAGTGGTCAATGCGCGGTTGTTTGCGGAACAAAGCGCAGCGGAAGAGGAAATCCGCAAGCGCGCGGTCCAGCTTGAAACGGTGGCGCAGGTGACGGCGCAGGTCACGAGTACACTGGACCCAGACGCGCTGCTGTGGAATGTGTCCAACCTGACGAAAGAAGCATTTGGACTATACCACGCCCATATCTATCTGTTGGATGCCGATGAGCAGCATCTGTCTCTGGCGGCAGGCGCGGGTGATGTGGGACGTACTATGGTCGGATCGCGCCATCGTATTGTGGCCTCGAACGAACGCAGCCTGGTGGCACGCGCGGCCCGTACCGGTACCAGCGTGCTGGAAAACGACGTGGCAGCGGCTCCGAACTTCCTGCCGAACCCCTTGTTGCCACGCACACGGTCCGAGCTGGCGGTGCCCCTGATTAGCGGTGATCGCGTGATCGGGGTGCTGGACGTGCAGGCGGATCAACCGAATTTCTTCACCGAGGATGACCTGCACATTCAGGAAACCCTGGCCGGGCAGATCGCGTCGGCGGTGGTCAATGCGCAGTTGTTCGCGGAACAAAGCGCAGCGGAAGAGGAAATCCGCAAGCGCGCGGTCCAACTCGAAACGGTGGCCCAGGTGAGTGCGCAGGCCGCTACCACCCTGGACCTGCATGATCTGCTGCTCTCGGTATCAACCCTGACCAAAGATGCGTTTGGGCTGTATCACACCCATGTTTATCTGGTCGATGATACCGGCGATTACCTGGTGCTGGCGGCAGGCGCTGGTGAGGCAGGGCGGATGATGGCCGGTTCGAGCCACCGTATTCTGGCGTCGAATGAACGCAGTTTGGTGGCTCGCGCGGCCCGTACCCGTGTCAGCGTGCTGGAAAATAACGTTATGCAGGCGGAAGACTTTCTGCCGAATCCGCTGCTCCCCGAAACACGATCTGAACTGGCGGTACCGCTTATTCTTGGTCAGGCTGTGGTGGGTGTGTTGGACGTGCAATCCGATGAGGTCAATCACTTCACGGCGGAAGATGTGCGCGTGCAGGAAACTCTGGCAGGCCAGATCGCCGTCGCCGTGCAAAATGCTTACTCGTTTGAGGCGGAACGCGAACAACGTGCTCTCGCTGAAGCGCTGCGTGACACAGCCGCAGCAGTCAGTGGTAAGCTGGAATTGAGCGAGGTGTTGAATACGCTGCTCAACAACCTGGAACGTGTAATACCGTTCGATGCAGCGGACATCATGCTGATCGACGAAGGGTTGGCGCGTATTGTGGCCTGCCGGGGCTATGCCGAACGTGGATTTGAACAGGAAGTGATGTCGCAGGTCTTTGAAATTGCCAATGCGCCCCATATGCAGCGGCTGATCGAATTACGACGGACCCAGGTCATCGACGATGTGAGACGCTATGCCTCCTGGGAAGCGCACGAATCCTCCGCCTGGATCCGCTCACACGCGGTGGCCCCTATTCAGGCCGAAGGCGAAGTTATCGGGTTCCTGAATGTGGACAGCGCTGAACCCAACACCTTTACCCCGGATCGCGTCGAACGGTTGCAGGCTTTTGCAAACCAGGCGGGTGTTGCCGTCCAGACGGCTCGCGCCTTCCAGCAAATTCGGTTGTCTACACAAGAAATTCGCCGCCGGGCGTTGGAAATGCAGACTGTGTCCGAGGTGAGCGCGGAAGCCTCCAGTTCACTTGATATGGAACTGCTGCTGCGCAGTGTGTCGAATTTGACGAAAGAACGGTTTGGCCTGTACCATGCGCATATCTACCTGTTGGATACCGCTAGCAACCGCTTGCTGCTGGCGGCGGGGGCTGGCGAGGTCGGCCGCTTGATGGTTGAGGCCGGACACGGCATCTACATGAGTAATGAACGCAGCCTGGTGGCGCGTGCTGCACGTGAACGTGACGGCGTGATCGTCAATGATGTAGCGGCTGCGCCTGACTTTTTGCCCAACCCGCTGCTGCCGCTGACCAGTTCGGAAATCGCTGTGCCGATGTTAGTCGGCGATCAGATTATCGGTGTGTTGGACGCCCAATCGGCGGAAATTGACCACTTCAGTGAAGACGATATGGTGGTGTTCGGCACCCTGGCGGCGCAAGTCGCGGTGGCGGTTCAGAACGCCCGACTGTTCAATGAAGTCCAGGCGGAAGCGCAGCGCCGAGCGTATCTGTATGAACTCGCTCAGCACTTGTCTGAAACACTTGAACCGGAAACTATCGCCCAGATTGTGGTCGATGATTTGGTGGTGATGTTGGATGCGCCCGAAGCGAGTGTCTTCAGTTACGATTCGGAAAGCCAGATGCTGACCAGCGTTGCGTCCAGAGGCGCTATTTCCGAAAGTATGCCCGGTGCCACGCTTCCACTGATTGAGAATCCGCAGGCGGCACATGTCATTCTCAACCGCACCATGTTTATGGCGCAGGACATTATGTCCGAAACTACACCAGAATACAGGCGAATCCAGGAAATGGGCTTCACTGCCTCGCTGGGTGTTCCGATCCTGGTTGCGGAAGAGGCGTTGGGTGTCATCTTCGTGAGCGACACACGCGGGCCGCGCGAGTTCCGCCATGACGAAATGCTGCTGGCACAAAGTGTCGCCAGCCAGGCCGGTCTTGCGCTGCAAAAAGCTTATCTCTACGCTGAACAGGTTGAGACCGCCGAAAAACTGCGTGAAGTAGACCGTATGAAGACGGAATTCCTCGCCAGTATGAGCCATGAACTACGTACTCCGTTGAACTCGATTATCGGTTATGCGGAAGTGCTGCTGGATGGCATCGACGGGGAACTCACCGACGATATGACAGAAGACGTGGGCGCTATTCATGGCTCTGGTAAACATCTGCTTAACCTGATTAACGACATTCTCGATCTCGCGAAGATCGAAGCGGGGCAGATGGACCTGATCCGGGAAGCGGTGACACTCAAATCGTTTGTTCACGATCAGCTCAATACCTCCAAAGTTCTGCTGATGGATAAGGATGTGGAACTGGTGGTTGATATGGATGATGATCTGCCGAAGATCATGGCTGACCCGCTGCGTTTACGGCAGGTCGTCAATAATCTGGTGTCGAACGCGATCAAGTTCACCGAACACGGCACGATCACCGTCTACGCGCGTCCATCCGAGCACGAACCGGGGATGATGGAAGTCGGGGTAACGGACTCTGGCGTGGGGATCAGCGAACAAAATCTGCCGCTCGTCTTTGACCGCTTCCGCCAGGTTGACCAGTCGCATACGCGCCGCGTCGGTGGTACGGGGCTGGGCCTGTCGATCACCAAACAGTTGATCGAGATGCACGGTGGGCAAATCTGGGTGACAAGTGAAGTCGGGGTTGGGTCTACCTTCGCGTTTACGATCCCAATCGCTGAATAACAAAAGGCGGGCGGTGCCGTTGTCGCGCGCCGCCCGTTACCATCAAATTGACAATCGCTGTACAATAGGGAAGATGGTCTTCGGGATTTTAAGGACATAACGAATGCCTTCACGGATTCAAGACATTGTTTGTATGGATTGTGGCACCAGCATGCCTTATGATCCGCTGCCTGTCGCCTGTTCGAAATGCGGCTCGGTGTGGCTCGATGCACGCTATGACTACGATCAGGTGACCCCGGTATGGAAGTTGGGGCTGGCGGAGCGGACCAATAGTATCTGGCGTTATGAAGAACTGCTGCCCGTGACCGATACGGAGTCGATTATTTCGATGGGGGAGGGGTGGTCCCCACTGATGCGCTCATTGGGACTGGCCCATGAGCTGGAACACCCCCGTTTGTATATCAAGGATGAACGCCAATCTCCGACGGCGAGCTTTAAAGATCGCCAGGGATCGGTTACGATTTCGTACCTCAAACATCGCGGGATCAACGAGTGTGTGATGGCCTCGACGGGCAACAAGGCCGCCGCTTATGCTGCCTTTTGCGCCCGCGCCGGGATTCGGCTGTGGATTTTCCTGACCAGCACGGTTCCTTCTGAAAAACTACGCGAACTCGCGCTGTATGGGGCCGAAGTGGTGAAGATCACGGGGACCTATGATCAAGCCAAAAAAGTAGCCCAGGACTTCGCCGCGCGGCGGAATCTTTATTATGATACCGGGGCGAATGCGATTCCTGGTAAAGAAGCCTTCAAAACCATTGCGTTTGAAATTGCGGAACAGCTTGCCAAGCTGGAACCGCTCGGTGATGGGCGCTGGCGTGCGCCGGACTGGTATATCCAGGCGGTGAGCGGCGGTATTGGTCCATTGGGTGTCTGGAAGGGCTTCAGAGAACTGCACCAGATGGGGCTGATCGATAAAATGCCTAAGCTGGCGGTGATCCAGGCGGAAGGCTGCGCGCCGATGGTCACGGCGTGGCGCTTTAACCTGGAAAAGGCCGATACCGTGGTGCCCCGCACCCGTATTGCGGTGCTGGCAACCGGAGAACCGGGGCGCGCCTACCAGTATTTGCGAGCGGCCTGCCAGGAAAACGGCGGCACGATGCTCGCGGTGTCTGATGGTGAGGCGTTCCGCGCGATGCGCCGGTTGGCACGGGTTGAAGGGTACAGCATGGAACCCGCCGCGTCGGTGGCGTTTGCCGGGCTGGAAAAGCTCATTGCGGACGGGACCATTGGACATGATGAAATCGCGGTGGTGAACTGCTCCGGCCATACCTTCCCGGCGGAAAAGCATATTCTGGAAGAACAGTATGTGCTTGACCTGCAATTTGGCGAAGGCGATACGACGGTCAACCACACGCAGCTTGAGGAAGGACTGGGCGCGGCGCTCGAACGCCTGGATGAGCAGGTTACCACTGTGGTTGTGATCGATGATAATCCGCAAGACAGCCGCCTGATCCGCCGGCTGCTGCAAGCACACAAAAATTATCGCATTTTTGAAGTGAACAACCCGCTTGACGGACTCGATTTGGTGCGGCAGCGGAAGCCTGATCTGGTTATTATGGACCTGACGATGCCGGACCTGGATGGCTTCACCATGTTGGAGGCGTTCAAAACCGATGCCGAGGTGTCACACATTCCGGTGGTGGTGGTGTCGGCCAAAACACTGACCCCGGCTGACCGTTCGCGGCTGGAAGGTCGCGCCGAGTCGCTGTGGCAGAAGGGCAGCTTTAACACGCGCGAACTGGTGGAACATGTCGTCAAAACGCTGGGCGGTGATTTGTCGGATTCACCCAAAGAACTGGTTGAGGCCAGTGAAGGGCAGGTTGTCACCACGTCCAAGCAGGTGATCAACCAGGCCCCGCCGTCCCCCGCCCACCAGCGCGATATTGTGGTGATTGATGATGACCGGCGTGATGCCCGGCTGATCCGCCGTCTGCTGGAAGCGACGGGGCGGTATCAGGTGCATGAAGCGTATTCCGGCGAAACGGGTTTTCAGAAAGTTAAACAAATCCAACCCGCGCTAGTGGTGGTAGACTTGTTATTACCGGACACACCGGGCGAAGTGCTGGTCGAGCGTCTGAAAAACGATGAAACCACACGGCAGATTCCTGTGGTGGTTTTGACGGCTAAAGATATTCGTGCCGCCGAACGCGAGCAGTTGCTGGGGAAGATCATCTCGCTGTTCGAAAAAGCGAACCTGGATCGTCAGGCGTTGGTGGATTACGTCAACGAAACGCTAAGTGAAGAATAAAGCATGTCTGGCTTTTGTACCGCTGTCAAACGATCTGGAGCACCTGATTATGGCAAAACGAATCCTGTATGTTGAGGATAATTTTCAAAACAAACGGCTGGTCCGCAAAATTTTGACAGCTAAAGGATATGATGTACTAGAAGCGGACGACGGACTGACCGGGGTTGAGGTGGCGAGTAAAGAGGTGCCCGATCTGATTCTGATGGATATTAGCCTGCCCGGTATTGATGGTGTAGAAGCAACCCAACGGATCAAAGCCCAGACCGCAACCGCTCATATTCCTATCATTGCACTGACCGCTAACGCGATGCGCGGGGACCGCGAACGTTTTATTGCTGCTGGCTGCGATGACTATCTACCCAAACCGATCAGCACCAGCGACCTGCTTAGTATGCTGCAAAAGTACGAGAAAGTTTAAGCGAATCCGGCTTTTCATCCTGGGTAATGCCTGTTATCCAGGATTTTTTTCTCCGTAGGGCAACAGTACCGCAGCATCTTTCAATAATTCGTGTTAAGATAAGGCAAAATTATGCTCCTATTAGCTGCCTGGTCGGGTATGAGACAGCCTTGAATGAAGCGCGTTCAGCGAGGTATTATCCTATGAAAACTCTATTTCGCAGCTTCATAGTCGCCACTCTGGTAGTGGCTTTGCTGGGGGGACTATGGATCGCATCACCCACACGGGGCGAGTACGAAGCGCAAAGCTCGTCGTGGACCGTACAGGTTTATAACGGTGTAACTTATCCGCCCAGCGGCGCAGCCGTTTGTTCGGGGGCTTATTCTGGTTCGATTGCGTTTTCCTGGACGGGCGCACCGGATACGATTCCGGGGGTATCATGTTCGGGTGGGCCTGTCGATAATTATTCCGTCCGGTTTACCACATCCGTCTTCTTCCCGACAGGTAATTACACTTTCACGGCGTCGGTTGATGATGGTATTGTGGTGACGCTGGATAATTCCATTGCCGTGATCAACGATTGGGGCGGCGGTGGACTGCATACGGTAAATGGGAACATCAGTTTTTCGACGGATGCCAATCATGCCGTCACCGTCGATTTTAAAGAAGTCAGCGGCACCGCTCAGATCAATCTTACCTGGGCGTTGTCGGGCGGCGGCGCAGCGACGACCACCACCGGCGTGCCCTGGTATGCTGAATTTTTCAACAACCTCGATCTGGCTGGGACGGCTGTTTTTACCACCACGTATGGCCCCAGCGGCTTGAGTCAGAACTGGGGGCAGGGCAGCCCCGGCGGATCGGTGCCCGTCGATAATTTCTCGGCGCGGTTCACCCGTTCGTTGAACGTGCCGACGGATATGGCTAAAGGTATCTACCAGTTTTATGTGAAGGCGGATGATAACTTCCGCTTCTGGGTCGACTCGACACTGCTGCTGGATAAGTGGAATGATTACGGCGCGAGCCAGACGCATCAGGTGGAGGTGACACTGCTCGACGGGCCGCACACGCTCAAGCTGGAATATAAAGAACAGTCGGTGGATGCCTTTGTCTTTCTCACCTGGACGCCGCCTAACGCCCAAAATCCGGTGCTGAATCCGGATGGAACGGGCGGCACAACCAGCGGGACACCCGTCCCCGGCGTGACCGGAACCCCGGCCCAGACCGGCGTGATTGCGACGGTTACGGCGAATGTGTTGAATTTCCGCTCGGCACCGAGCGCCACTGCCAGCGTGATCACCCAATTGAAAAAGGGCCAGAGCTATCCGGTGACGGGCAAGAGTTCCGACGAAAAATGGCTGCAACTGCTCGTGAACGGCCAGTTGGGCTGGGTGATGGCGCAGTATGTCAGCCTGTCGGGTGATCTCAGCCGGGTGCCGGTGGTTGGCAGCGGCACGGGGACTGCTGTGCCATCGGGGCCAACCGCCGTACCCGCGCCGACGAATGTTCGCGGCAAGGTGTTAGGCAATCTGATCATTCGGAATGCGCCCAGTCGCGGCGGCACGCGGATCGGGTTGATGCCCTGGGGCACGGTGGTGCCGATTCTGGGGCGCGACCAGGGACATGCCTGGTATAACGTGGACTACAACGGGCTGCTCGGTTGGGCTTATGCACCCTGGATTCAGATTGTGGAAGGGACATTCGACTCGCTGCCCTATACCGATGGTTCGGGGATGGTCACGGCACCGGACCCCACCACCGGAGTAATCGTGCAGGCGTATGGCAATATGCGGGTGCGCAGCGGTCCCGGCTTCCAGTATCCCAAGATCAACAAAGTGGTGTGGGGTACGCGGGTGCAGGTGCTGGCGCGCAGCACAGATGGCCGCTGGTACAAAATCCAGTATGGGCCGCTGGTCGGCTGGTCGTATGCGACGTGGTTCCGCCCGGTGCAGGGTGATGTGACCACCGTTCCCGTCAGTGATCAGTAGGCGGCTGTAGAATGAGCAGGCCATGACTGCATCCGAAAATATACGTGTCACACAGCAACTGGCGAATGCCGCCGAAGCCTTTGTAGGGGCGTTGGCGGCGCTTTTCCCCGGTGACACCTTCGATCAGCTTTTTCATGGTGATACCGTGCGGCGGGCCTATTGGGCTGCCCTTCAGCAGGCGATAGATAGTTACACCTCGCCGGACACGCTGCCGCTGGCATCGGGTTTGATGAACGGGCAGGTGTTGGCTGATGCACGTGTGGTGAGTGAACTGCTCAAGCTCTTTTTGCCGGATCAAGCACCCGATTACCGGGTGGTGATCGAACATTGGGCGGCGTCGATTCCGGGTGCGGCGCGCACGCTGTTGGCCCGCGAAGCGCCGCGCTTTTTTATGCTGCTCAGTCATGAACTGCGCCAGTCGGCTGATTTACGGCTGGTTTTAAACCAGATTGCGGAGGCGCGCTTTATTGCCAGCGAAGAAGAGCGCGCGGCGGATCGGGCTGATCTGACGCGGCTGCTGGAATCGGCGCTGCTGGCTGGCCCCACGATGCTCAGCCGCCAGGTCAAACACCTGCTGGCGCTGACCGAAGCGGGCGATACCTCGTCCGGCGAACCGGTGTCGCTGCTGGCGCTGGCGAATCTGGCGGATTATCTTCCCACCGAAACACTCCAACAACTTTGGGAGCGCAGCCATGCACTGACAGATCGGGCGCTGCGGCTGCAAATTCTGGTTCGCATGGCTCCGCGCCTCGGACAGATCGGCCTGTCCACCGATCCGTTGTCGATGGTGCAGCGCGTGGTGGACAGCGGCCCCGTCGATCCGCTGGTCGTGGTGGATACGCTGCTGACGCTGGCTCCCCACCTGGAAGTCCCTTCTCAGGAAAGCGCGCTGCCGTCGTTCCAGCAGCGAGTATTGGCGGGGGCGCAGTCGATCACCGATGCGGCGTCCCGCGTGCGCGCCCTGGGGGCCTTGATCGAAAAGCTGCCGCCTGAACTGCAATACGAGGCAGTATCGGCAGCTTTTGAAACGGCGTCCTGCTGTATTCCCAGTGACCAGGCGCGCGCGGCGGCGCTGGGGGTGCTGCCGCCTCATTTGCCGCCGGACTTCCATACCCGGCTGATGACGATTGCATCTGAGATCGAAACGCCCGAAGCCCGCACCCTGTTGTTTGGGCGGATGATCCCGTATCTGGCACCGTCCTTGCAGCGGCAGGCGCTCACCGGGGCGCTCCAGGCGATTGAAGAACTCAGCGGGGACGAGGCGCGAACGCGCGCGCTGATCACCTTAGCGCCGCATATCGATGCACTGGGACCGTTACAGCATATTCCTGAAGGCTTACAGCAGGCGATCAAAGTCATTTTTTCGATTGAAGTGGATGATGATCGGGCGCGGGCGTTCGCGGCGCTGGCCCCGTATCTCTCGCCGGAACTGTTAGCCGAAGCACTGCAAGCGATCAAAAATATTCAGGATGATGAAGATCGCGCCCTGGCGTTGATCAAACTGTCGTCGCACCTGTCCGACGAATTGAACGTGGCGGCATTTGGCATTGCACAGGAGATTCAAACATCGGAGGCGCGCGCCGCCGCCTTGTCGGCCCTGGCTCCCTATCTTTCGCCTACGGCCCGCGCGCAAGCCCTCGCGGATGCGCTGGCGGCGGCCCTGTCGATTGGCGGACGGTATGAGCGCGTGGTGGCGCTGGTCGATCTGGCTCCGCATTTGCCGGATGATCTTAAGCTGCGGGCGCTGCATGAAGCGCTGACCGCGACCCGTTCGATTCCGGTGGAAGACGAACGCGGTCGGGCGCTGGTTTTTCTTGCGCCGCATCTGACCACGCCGCAACTGCCCGATGCGCTGGCCGATGTGTACACCATCCTCGATCCGATGGCGCGGATTCCGGCCCTCAGCGCGCTGCTGCCGTATCTGCCGGACCAGCCGCGTTACCGGGCGACCAAAGATGTGATCGAAATGGCGGCGAACGCTTCCCCGGCGTATATCAAGGCCAGCATCCTGGCGGCGGTTGCGCCCGTGATGCCGGATGAATTGGTGGACGCGGCGGCAGAAGTGGCGCTGCAAATCGAGACGCCCTATGACAGGCTGCACGTCCTGACGGCGCTGCTGCCCCGCCACCCGGAACGCTTGCGGAATGCGGCCCTGGATGCGGCGCGGGCCGTGCCGGACCGGTATCAGCGGGTGAGCGCACTGTTGGAACTGGTGCCGCATACGGCGCAGCGTTACGCGATTCTGGATGAGGCGCTGGAGACGGCGCTCACCGTTGAAGATGACTATGACCGGGCCAGCGCGATTGCGCATCTGGCCCCGTATGTCGATTGGCAAAGTGATGCCCAAAACCGCCAGCAGGACGCGCTGCGGCTGGCGCTCAAGGCCTGTTTAGGTATTGTCGATGTGCAGCAGCGGGCCGGGGCATTACGGCGGCTGGCGGTGGACGTGGTGCGGCTGCTGCCGCCCGCGCAGGTTTATCCGCTGTGGCGCGAAATGGTGAGCTTCTTACGCGGCCAACCCTATGCCGCGATGCTGTCTGATCTGGCGGCGCTGGCTCCGCTGTTGGATTACATCACGCTCCCCGGCGCGTCGGATGCGACGGATGAACTAGTGACAGCGCTGGCGGCGGCGGTGCTGGGATCATGAAATCAGTTTATAGCTCCAAAAGATAGCAACTTCGCCGCGCTCGATGTCCCGGTTGGTGTAGTACATATCGCGGATGCCTTCGATCTCACAGCCCAGCGCCGCGTAAAATTTGCACGCCGGGACGTTATTCGTCTGCGTTTCCAGCACGAGCGCCCGGTAGCCGAGTTGGCGCGCCCATTTCACCCCGCGCTGAAAGAGTTCCCGGCCCACGCCCTGCCCGCGAATGGCTTCATCCAGCATGATATTCCACAGCCAGACGGTGTGATTCCATTCCTGCGGGACTATATCCAGAATCCCGGCGATGCGCCCTTCGGCTTCCACAACCAGATGCAAGCCATCGCCGCGCCGGAAGCGTTCGCGGATCTGGTCGCGTTCCTGGGGATCAAAGTCGTAGCCGTGCCCCTTGTCGTAGGGCTGCGGCAGGGGACGTTCCACCAGCCGCCATGTGACTTCGATACCGCTGCCTGTTTTTTCAACCGCCAGCGTCGTCGGGCTGGTAAAACTGGGCCGGATTTCGACTAAACGCGGAATATCATCTTCGGTCATGGGACGAATTAAAAAGAGTGGTGTATCCAAATTGAACTTCCTTAACGAGCAGGCCAATTGAATGCACATTGTACGGCTGAGGGGCGTTTTTTCAAGGGCAACGGTACAATAGGAGCCGTGCCTGTGTCTACAGTAAGGAGAACCGGATGCGTGAGCGGCTAACGGGGTGGGGTGCGCGGTTGAGTTTTGGTGCGCTGCTGCTGGTTTTTTCGGAATGGATCGTGTGGCAAACCCCAACGTCCTATGGCGTATTGGATTGGGCGGCGCTGGCGGTGATCTATCTCGCTTTGGCCGCTGTGATGCTGGATCTGGTTGCGCGGTTCCATGTGCATGAAGTTTTCAGTTTGCTGCTGGTGGCAGGCATCTATGGCTTGGTCAACGCCACACTGATCAGCCATGTCACCACGCGCGATCTACCGCTCAGCCTGCTCGTCCGGCCCCTTGGCGCACAGCCGCTCGCATGGATCGGGGCGCTGGCCTGCTTCCAACTGCTTGCCAGCGGACGCGCGTCCGGCCCGTTGGATTTTATGCTGGCGGGGGTGGTTGGGCTGGTGTGGGGCGTCTGGGTGCGCTGGTTCCCGGTGGTGACGAGCGGCCCGGTAGATGACACCGACATTATCCCGGCGCTGCTGATGCTGGGCGTTGGGTTGCTGGCGTGTCTGGGGCTGCGGTATGCGCTGCCGCGCGCCGATATTCACCGCCATGATGACTGGCTGCTGTACCCGATGGAGTGGGCGGCAGCGGGCGGTGTGCTGTTTGTGACGCTGGTAGTCGGCATGTCGCAGGGCTACATCAGCGGGATCGGGATCGGCATCGTCGTCACGATTGTCATGTTCATCATCGGTATTCTGTACATGACCCTCGCGCTGCGCCGCCCTAAATCCTACCTGTCTACTATGACCCCGGTGCGCAAACCGAACCCCGCCGCCTGGATCATTCTGCTCGTGCCTTTTTTGCTGCTAGGGTGGGTGGGCTACGAGCTGCCCGGCAGCGGCGATAGTTCGGCGCAGAGCGATATTCTGATCGGCGCGCTGACCGGGTTCGCGTTGATCTGGCTGCCCGCGATTTCGGTGGTGATCGGCGTGCGGGCTATCGTCCAGTTGGCGCGCGAAGAAACTTAAGCAGACTGCGCCACTGGCTTGTTGTGCAGCAGTTGGTAGGCGGTCCAGGCGTAGTAGCCGAACCAGGCATAAATGCCCAGGAATTTGAAGCCGTCCTCGACGAGATAATGCATGGTGAGGGAAATACTCGTCCCCCAATCGATCACGTCTTCGCCAACTGACATGCCGAAAAAAAACAGGGCCAGCCCCAACAGCAGATAATCGGTTTGTAGAATCTGCCGGAAGAAAACCAGTACATACAATCCGGCAGCAAACGCATAAGCCGCGAAGAACAGCTTCTGAGCCATCCCAAACCGCTCGTGGATGCCCAAAAAATCATCCAATTGGAGCAGCAGGGTCAAACCAGCCGCGCCCCCAAAAAACAGCGCCAGGGGGCGGTTTTGGCGCAGCAGGAGGGCCATAAAGACACAGATGGTCGTGGCCGACTGCCAGAACAAAATCGCTGTGCTGGACAGCACCCCCTCATACCATTCTCCCCTGGTCACATGAATCACGCCGCGCGTCAGGTCGCCCAGCGGAATATCCTCATTTTGTGAAAGTACAAATGCCAGAACAAAGATGACAACGAACGGCAGGAAAAACCAGAATAACCATTTGGCAGACATAGACATCCCATCGTTTCAGGCCGCGCTTTACCCCATTCCCCCCAAACCGGAAGAATGGGATGGCCTCATAAGACAAAGCTCATCCT